>JBGSJA010000096.1:0-10675 GCA_041742235.1 Salaquimonas sp.
ATGCGGATCGTCGCCGGTAAATTCCGCGGCCGGCCGATCGCCGCACCTTCGGATGCTTCCATCAGGCCAACCGCAGACCGTACCCGCGAAAGCGTCTTCAACATGCTGGCCGCGCGCGGGCGCATCGAGGGCGCGCGGGTCATCGACCTTTTCGCCGGCACCGGTGCCCTGGGCCTTGAAGCCATGTCGCGTGGCGCGTCCTTCGCGCTGTTCATCGAGGAATCGGCGCAGGGTAGGGGACTCTTGCGCACCAACATCGAAGCCTTGGGACTGCAGGGCTCGACGAAGATCTTCCGGCGCGACGCCACGGATCTGGGCGTTCCCGGAACGATGGAGCCTTTCGACCTGGCTTTCGCCGATCCGCCCTACGGCAGGGGTCTCGGCGAGCTTGCGGCCGCCAGCCTTTGCAGTGGCGGATGGCTGAAACCAGGCGCATTGCTGGTGCTGGAAGAGCGCGCTTCAAGTGCTCCATCCGCATTGGCCGGCTTCGGCCTCCTCGAACAGCGGCGCTTCGGTGAATCTGTCGTCGGCTTCTTCCAGCGGGATAAATGACGCGCATGCTCGCGCATAAATGAACAAAGATTTAGGTGTGATTGACGCCGCGCGCCTATATTCGTCACAATGTTCGGTTTCCGATCCCCGGCCCGGTTCAACCACTCTCGGGAGCGCCATGCGCAGCAATCCTCGCCTGTTCGCCTTCGCCTTCTTGCTTCTGGCGGCGTTGTTCCTTCGCCCTGCATTCGCGGCGGAAGGTCCGCAGATTGTCAGCCGCACCCTCGCCAACGGCCTGGAGGTCGTCGTCATCCCGGACCGGCGGGCGCCGGTTGTCACGCACATGGTCTGGTACAAGGTGGGGTCTGCCGACGAGGAACGCGGCAAGTCCGGGCTTGCCCATTTTCTTGAGCATCTGATGTTCAAGGGCACCAGCACCTATCGCGAACGCGAATTCTCCCGAAAGGTCGCGGAAATCGGCGGCGAGGAGAATGCCTTCACCTCCACCGATTACACCGCCTACTACCAGAAGGTCAGCCCGCAGGCGCTCGAAATGGTGATGCGCTACGAGGCGGACCGGATGGAGAATCTTGTTCTCACGGACGAAAACGTCCTGCCCGAGCGCGACGTGATCCTCGAGGAGCGCCGCCAGCGGATCGATTCCAGCCCGCATGCCATCCTTGGCGAGGCGATGGGCGCAACGCTCTACGCCAACCACCCCTATGGCATCCCAATCATCGGCTGGCAGCACGAAATGGCCGGATTGACGCGCGAGGACGCGATTGCCTTCTACAATCGCCACTACACGCCGAACAACGCCATCTTGATCGTCGCCGGCGATGTCGATCCGGAAGCGGTCCTTACTGTGGCGCAGTCCACCTATGGCAAGGTTCAGCGCCGCGCTGAACCGGGCGTCCGCGTGCGATCGGCCGAACCCGAACCGGTGGCGGCGCGCAGGGTGACCTATGCCGATCCACGCGTCGCAACGCCGTCCATCCAGCGGACCTATGCCGTGCCGTCCTACCGGCAGGCGCAACCGCGCGAAGCGGAGGCGCTCGATATTCTGGCTGTCATCGTCGGCGGATCCTCGGGCAGCCGGTTTCGCTCGGCACTGGTTGTGGACGATCCCGTGGCCACGCATGCCGGCGCCTATTACGACGGCAGCGCCTATGACTATGGCGAATTCACGCTTTTCAGCGAGCCCTTGCCCGGCAACTCGATCGAGTCGATCGAGGCGAAGCTGGACGCCATCATCGAGCGCGTCGTCAATGAAGGCGTGACGCAGGCCGAACTGGAAACCGCGCGGGACGTGCTGGTGCGCTCTACCATCTTCGAACGCGACAGCCAGTCGCGCATGGCGCAAATCTACGGCAGCGTGCTGGCTTCGGGTGGAACGGTCGCCGATATCGTCGAGTGGCCCGACCGCGTGGGGCAGGTAACAATCGAGGACGTCAACCAGGCCGCGCACAAATGGCTTGACCCCCGCCGTTCCGTAACCGGTCTGCTGTTGCCGAAGGAAGGTTCATGATGAATTCGCTGTTCCGTGTCGCCCTGGCGCCCTTCGCGGGAGCCTTCCTCTTCGCCGTGGCTTGCTTGCCGGCGGCGGCCTTCGAGATTCAGGAAGTCACCAGCCCTCTCGGGATCAAGGCCTGGCTGGTCGAGGACTACACGGTTCCCATTGTTACCGTATCGGCTGCCTTCAAGGGTGGTTCGGTGCAGGATCCGCCAGGCAGGGAAGGACTCGCCAACCTGATCTCGACACTTTTCGACGAAGGCGCGGGCGACCTCGATTCCAAGGCGTTTCAGGCAAGGCTCGAAAAACTCGGCACCAGCCTGTCCTATTCCGACGGAAGGGACCGCTTCACCGGGACCATGCGCGCCTTGAAGCAGGACAGCGCCGAGGCTTTCGAACTGATGCGGCTGTCGCTTACCGAGCTTCGATTCGATGAAAGCGCGATCGACCGCATGAGGCAAGCTCTCAAGTCGCAGATCGCCGGCGACGCCAACGATGCCGCTGAAAAGGCGACGCGGCAATTGCGCAACAGCCTGTTTGATGGTCATCCCTATGCGCGTTCATCGCGTGGCACGATTGAGAGCCTCGATGCAATCACGCGCGAGGAAATCGTGGCGCATTTCAGCAAGCTGTTCGCCCGCGACAATCTCTATGTTGCGGTGGTCGGCGCCATGAATGCTGACGAAACCGCGCAGATGCTGGACAAGGTCTTTGGCGGGTTGCCGCAAAAGGCGCAACTGGTTCCGGTCGGTCCCGCCGACGTGAAGTTCGGCGAGCAGATCGCGATGGAAGACAGCGGCAGCCAGACGGAGATTTCGCTGGCATTGCCCGGCGTGCAACGCAATTCGCCTAAATTCTTTGCCGCCTACCTGATGAACGAAATCCTTGGCGGTGGCGGGTTCTCGTCGCGGCTTTACGAGGAGGTTCGCGAAAAGCGCGGCCTTGCCTATTCGGTGGGATCCTCGCTTTCGACCTTCGACAATGCGGCGTACCTGACGATCTCCACCGCCACGCGGGCCGATCGCGCCGATGAAACCCTGGCGCTGATCCGCTCGCAATTGCAGCGCCTTGCCAGCGAAGGCCCGACACAGGCGGAACTCGATGCCGTCAAGAAATATGTCATCGGCTCCTACGCCATCAACAATCTTGATTCCTCGGCGAAGATCGCGGGCGTGCTGATCGCCATGCAGACACAAGGGCTCGGAATCGATTACATTGAAAGGCGCGAGGCGCTGATCAACGCCGTAACCCTAGACGAGGTTAGGGCGGTGGCCGCCGAATTGCTGGGCGTCGAGCCGACGGTCGTCATTGTTGGCCCCGGCAGGTCATGATTGCCCGGTTGCCAAAGGGGCTTGGGAATTGAAGGAAGTTGCACTGGTTCTTGGCGGCGGCGGCGCGCGCGGGATTGCGCATATCCATGTGCTGCAGGCCTTTGACGACCTTGGCATCAAACCCTGCGTTATCGCCGGTTCCTCCATTGGTTCCGTCATCGGCGCGGGCTATGCCGCGGGCATGAGCGCGGCGCAGATCGCCGACTATGCGGTGAGCACCTTCAGCAAGCGGGCCGAGGTGATGGCCCGCCTTTGGCGCTTGCGCCCGGAAGGCTTCGCCGCTGCCATTTTCGGCGGGCTGCCGCGTGTCGGCGAATTCAATGCGCAAAAAGTCATGCGCGCCTTCCTGCCTGCGGAAATTCCCGACCGCTTTGAGGATCTCCAGATCCCGTTGAAAGTGACCGCCACCGATTTTTTCTCGAGCACGCTGACAGTGCTGGAAAGCGGCGATCTCTTCCCGGCAATCGCGGCTTCCTCCGCAATACCCGTCGTGTTCCGGCCCGAGATCATCGACGGCCGCGTTCATGTCGATGGCGGATTTGCCAATCCCGTGCCGTTCGATCTGGTGACGGCGCCCGGGCGCATCGTGGTCGCCGTCGATGTCATCGGCATGCCGCGCGGCAAGGACCGCAACATGCCGACCCGCATCGAAGCGGCATTTGGCGCCAGCCAGTTGTTGATGCATTCGATTACCCGGCTGATGCTCGACAAGCACAAGCCGGACCTGTTGATCCGGCCTGAAATCAGCGATTTCCGGGTGCTCGACTTCCTTTACACGGAAAAGATACTCAAGCGCACCGAGGCGACCCGCCACGAGGTCCGCAAGGGCCTTGAAAGACTGCTTTCGGCCTAGACCGGTGCCGGCGCGGCGGCTGGCGCGGGCATTTTTCCAAGGACACGGAAGCACACGATGATCGAAAGCAGGCCGAATGCGACCGCGCCAATCCCCCATCCGGCGAGTACGCCTTCAGGTCCCCAGGCCATGCCGAAATGGACGAACGGGATGACGCCAAGCGTTGCCCTGCCCCAGTTGAACGCCGTCGAATAGACCGGATACCCCAGATTGTTGAATGCCGCGTTGGCGACGAAAAGCGCACCGTTGAACATGAAGCTTCCGGCGACGAACAGGCAGAAGAACCGCAAAAGCATGGCCGCGTCGCCCGTTGCGCCGAAGAGGGCGATCAGCGGACCGGCGAGGATTGCAAGCAGCGCCCACATCGCCAGCGTGTAGACGGCTGACACGAGCAGGCTGTCTCGCATGGTTGCCATGAGGCGGGCGTGAAGGCCTGCGCCGAGATTTTGCGCAAGGATCGGCCCGACTGCGCCGGACAGGGAAAAAAGCCCGGCAAAGGCCAGCGGTATGATCCGGCCGATGATCGCCCACCCGGCCACCGCATCGTCGCCGAAACTGGCGATCGCGCTGGTCACATAGGCATTGCCGACTGGTGTCGCGATCTGGGTAAGCACCGCCGGCATCGCGATTGCCATGAACGGACGCAGCAAGCGCCGCAGATGCCCTGCATCGGGCATGGCCAGCATCGCGTGGACCACGACAAGGCCGTGCAGCGCGATTGCGAGCATGATCAGCCGCACGATGACCGTGGCGATTGCAGCGCCGTTGACGCCGAGGCCGAGGCCGAAGATCAGCACCGGATCGATGATCGCGGCAGCGAACGCCGAGACCAGTGTCACATACATTGCCCGGCGCGCATCGCCCCGCGCCCGCAGCAGGGCCGCCCCGCACATGCCAAGCGCAAGGATGGGCACCGACGGCATCACGATCTGCATGAAGACAAGCGCGATTTCATGCGTCCTGCCCGCCGCTCCGAGAAGGTCGAGCGCGGGCGAAAGGAATGGGAACAGCAGGGCCGTCATCACCGTCGATACTGCGAGGGTGAAAAGCATGGAAGCGCCGGCACTCTTGTGCGCCCCGGCGGTATCCTTGGCTCCGAATGCCCTGGCAGTGACGGCCGTTGCCGCGATGCTGAGGCCGATGCAGACGGAGATGGTGAAGAACATCGCGGTTGCCGCATAGCCGACGGCGGCGGCAAGTTCCTGCTGGCCGAGCATGGAAATGTAGAGAAGGTTCGCCAGGTCGACGAAGAAGACCGCTACCAACCCGACGCCGCCTGTCGCCGACATAACCAGCACGTGGCGCATGACGGGGCCTTGCGTGAACACGCCCCGGCGGGGATCATCCGCCAATTCCGGCTGCGCGTTCACGACATCGCTCAAGGACTGCCTACTTCGCGAAGATCATCGAGAAATCGGCGAAAGCCTTGAATTCGAGCGCGTTTCCGGAAGGATCAAGCAGGAAGAAGGTCGCCTGTTCGCCGGGTTTGCCCTTGAAGCGGATGCGCGGCTTGATCACCCAGCGTATGTCATCGCTCGCCGTCAGCCGGTCGGCGAGGTGCTGCCAGTCATCCATGGTCAGCACCACGCCGAAATGCGGCACCGGCACGGCATCGCCGTCGACCGCGTTTTCGGTCTCGATGCCGGTTTCCATGCCTTCCTTCAGATGCGCCACGACCTGGTGGCCGAAAAGGTCGAAATCGATCCAGTGATCGTCCTCGCGTCCGGTCCCCGCGCCGAGCAGGCCGGCATAGAAGGCGCGAGCGGCTTCGAGGTCATGGACGGGAAAGGCGAGGTGAAAGGGGGTAAGCGCGGTCATATGCTGTCTTCCGGTTTGGATGAAGGGTTGGATTCATCGGTCTCGCCCGCGGCATCCATGAGGACGTCGCGGGAGCGCTGGTCGAGTGCGGTCGCCTCGCCCTTGGGGGTCACCAGCGGCTCGGGCCGGACCGGCCTTGTGTGCAGCATGGACCTCCCGGCCTGCACGCCTTCGCTGGCCTGCACCCGGAGCCGTTCCTCGTCGCGCCGCCTGGTATCCTCGACGACATCGCGAACCTCCTCCTGGGAGCGGCCGAGACCTTCAAGCATTTCGCGTCCCAACACAAGCGCGGACTCGAAGGTTTCGCGCACGAAGAATTTCACCTCCAGCGCCATCAGTTCGAGCGCGTGGACGCGGTCATAGGCGCGCACATAGAGCGGCATTTCCGGCCATTCGGAGCTGATGAGCTTTGCAATTTTCGTGGTGATTTCCGAATGTCCGGTGGTGATGGCGACCAGCGCCGACTTCTCGATCCCGGCTGCGCGCAGGACATCGGCGCGCGCGCCGTCGCCGAAATACACCTTGAAGCCGAAGCGCGCTGCGGTGCGGATGCGTTCGGGATCGTTGTCGATCATCGTCACGTCGATACCCGATGCGAGCAGCGTTTGCGATGCGACCTGCGCCATGCGCGAAAACCCGATGATGAGCACGGGCGAACCGGCGCCGTCGAAATTTTCTTCAGGCGCTTCATTCGCTCGCCGCCTGACCAGCCGCTCGGCGAGCCAGACAGAAAGTGGCGTCAGCGCCATGGAAAGGATCACTGCCGCGATCATCAGCGAGGCAAAGTCGCGCGAGACGATCCCGCTGGCCATCGCGGCGGAAAACAGCACGAAGGCGAATTCGCCATGCTGCGTCAGCACGCCGGCGGTCCGGACGGCATCATCGTGCGGCGTCGCGAAGAGCCGGGCCGAGGCATAGACCAGAAAGCCCTTTACGACCATCGAAACCGGCACGATCAGGAGCACGATCGGCCAGTTCTCGATGACGACCGAGGGGGAAAGCGACATGCCGATCGCCATGAAGAACAATCCGAGCAACAGGCCGCGGAAGGGCTCGATATCGGCTTCCAGTTCGTGCCGATATGCCGAATCGGCCAGCAACACGCCCGCCAGGAATGAACCGAGCGCCATCGACAGGCCAACGGACGCCATCAGCATCGCCGAGCCGAGCACCAGCAGCAGCGCTGCCGCGATCATCACCTCGCGCGCCCGGCTCTTGGCTATGAAGTTGAAAACCGGGTTGATGAGATAGCGACCGGCAAGGATCAGCACCGCGAGCGCTCCAAGCGCAGCCAGGAACTCGGTCACCTCCATCGCCGCATTGCCGCCGGTGGCCAGCAGCGGCAGAAGCGCCAGCAACGGGACAATGGCCAGGTCCTGCAACAGCAGGATCGAGAAAGCCTTGCGCCCGTAGAGCCGGTTGATGCCGCCGTTTTCCTCCAGCACCTGCATGGCGAAGGCTGTCGAGGAAAGCGCGAAGGCAAAACCGGCCACCAGCCTTTCGCCCCAGCTGTCGAAGATGAGGCCCGAAAGCAGGGACAGGGCGATTCCGCAACTGACGACCTGCAACAGGCCCATGCCGAAAATGTCGTAGCGCATGTTCCAAAGGCGCGAGGGCTTGAGCTCGAGCCCGATGATGAAAAGCAGCAGCACGATACCAAGCTCGGAGAAGTGCAGTACCTCCTGCGAATCCGTGATCAGCCGGGCAACCGGGCCGATGATAGCCCCTGCAGCAAGGTAACCCAGCACGGTTCCCAGCCCGAGCCGCTTGAACAGCGGCGCCGCGACAACCGCCCCGGTCAGCAAAACCAGCCCTTCGGTATAGATTTGCGGCAATTCGGCCAAGTGCGCCCTTTCGGCTGGATGTCGGCCAATGATAGGCAACGCGGCCAAGTGGGCAAGCGGCGTTTGCGCAATGCAGCCCCGAACATTGTAAAACAGCGGTCGCTCCGCTATCTCCCCCATGTCTGAAAACCCGTCAATCGATCGGCATCCGTGATGAACGCTCCCATAAACCTAGGCAGGCTCGAACAGAACGCGGCCGCGCTCGTTGATGCGGCGCTGAGGGCGGGCGCCGATTCATGCGATGTCGTGGTTTCTCGGGGCCAGTCGCTCGGCATCGGCGTTCGTGAGGGCAAGGTCGAAAACACCAGCCGATCAGAATCCGACGACTTTTCGCTGCGGGTCTTTGTCGGCAAGCGCGTTGCCAGCGTCAATGCCAACGATATCAAGGATTTGGAGAATTTGGCGCAGCGTGCCGTCGCGATGGCAAGGGTGTCGCCGGAGGACCCGTACCAAGGCCTTGCTCCGGCGGAGCGGCTTGCGGCGTCCGTGCCCGACCTCGATCTCTTCGACAGCCGCATACCGGACGCAGCCGAACTCACTGCCCGCGCACTGGAGTGCGAGGCGGCGGGCCTGTCGGTGCCCGGCGTCAGCAAGTCGATGGGCGCAAGCGCCGGTTGGGGCTTATCCGGTTTCGTCCTGGCGACTTCTACCGGCTTTTCCGGCCATTATTCGGTTTCGAGGTTCTCCGCATCGGCCGCGATGGTCGCAGGCGAGGGAACCCAAATGGAGCGCGACTACGACTACCATTCCGTCACCCACGGCTCGGACCTGATGAACAGCGCGGCGATCGGCAAAAGCGCAGGCGAGCGCGCGGTCAAACGGCGCAATCCGCGCCAGGTTTCCAGCGCCGCCGTTCCGGTGATCTTCGACCGGCGCATTTCGGCCGGTTTGCTTGGCTCGCTGTGCGGGGCGATCAATGGGGCGTCCGTTGCGCGCAAGACCTCTTTCCTGCGCGACAAGATGGGCCAGATGGTCGCCAGTCCGGCCATCACGATTACCGATGATCCACTGCGCCGCCGCGGCCTCGGCTCGCGCCCGATGGACGGGGAGGGAATGCCGACTGCCCCGCTGACGCTGGTGGACAAGGGCGTGTTGCAGCATTGGCTGCTCGACTGGGCGGCGGCGCGCGAACTTGGCCTTGAGAGCAACGCCCGCGCCACGCGCGGCGGATCGGGCACCTCCCCCTCCACCACCAACTGCCATATCGAGCCGGGGCAGGCGAGCCTTGAAGAACTCATAGGTTCGGTGAAGAACGGGCTCTACCTGACAGAAACCATCGGCCATGGCGTCAACATGGTCACCGGCGACTATTCCAAGGGGGCGTCGGGCTTTTGGATCGAGAATGGCGAAATCACCTGGCCGGTCGCGGAAATCACCATCGCGGGGAACCTGAAGGACATGTTCGCCTCGATGGTGCCGGCGAGCGATCTCCAGTTCCGCTATGCTACGAACGCGCCGACGATGCTCGTGGAAGGCATGACGGTTGGCGGAAAATAGGCACGAAGCCCGCGCTGCCGCGGGCGATCTTGAACTGTTGCGCGACACGGCGATCGAGGGCGGCATCATCGCGATGCGCTACTTCCGGGCCGAAAACGCAGTCTGGATGAAGCAGGGCAATTCCCCGGTTTCGCAGGCCGATGTCGAGGTCGACAATTTTCTTCGCGAAACTCTGCTCAAGGCCCGCCCCCGCTATGGCTGGCTGTCGGAGGAAACGGCCGACGATCCGGCGAGGCTGGAGCGCGAATTCGTTTTCGTGGTGGATCCGATCGACGGCACGCGGGGGTTCCTTGAAGGCAATCCGCATTGGTGCCTCTGCCTGTCTGTGGTCAGGGAGGGCCGCCCGGTTGCTGCGGTGGTGCATTGCCCGGCGCTGGGGCGCACATTTTGCGCCGAGGCCGGAAGGGGGGCGACGCTCAACGGCCTTGCCATCGCCGTGCATGAAAGCGCGGAAATCGTGCGCCTTACCGGCTCGCGGCGACTGAACGAGGACCTCGCGCGGCTCTACCCGGGCAGGTTTACCATACTGCCCTACGTGCCCTCGCTTGCATACCGCCTGGTTCTGGTCGCGACCGGCGAGATCGATGGCGCGTTCGCGCGCGGTGGCTCGCATGACTGGGATCTGGCGGCGGCCGAACTGATTTTGGAAGAGGCGGGTGGCACGATGACCACCGCGAACGGGGAAAACCTCGTCTACAACGGGCATCACAGCCGCAACCCGGCGCTGGTCGCGGCAGGGCCCGGACGCCATGCCGCCCTGATGCGCCTTGCGAAATCGGGCGGCTTCCTGCATTAGGGGCGGCGTCGCTGGCAGGCCGCCTTTTACGCGGGCGCCGGTCATTGTTACAATGAATATCCGGAGACCGGTCAAATGGACGACCAGAAAGGCAAAGGGGCGCAGCAATTGCTGCACCTCGTGTTCGGGGGCGAACTGGAAGACCCGCAGACCGTGAGCTTTCGCGATCTCGACAGGCTCGACATCGTGGGAATCTTCCCCGACTATGCGACCGCGCACCGCGCCTGGAAGGCGAAGGCGCAGCAGACGGTGGACAATGCGCACATGCGCTATTTCATCGTCCACATGCACCGTCTTCTCGATCCGGATGGCGATGGCAAGTTTGGCTGATCGCAACCCGCAGCCATGACGCAAACCCTGCCCCGAAAGAAGCGGAAGCGGGTTCGCACGCCGCAATGGGTGCGCCGGCCCGGACGTTTGCTGTCCGGCAGCCGCTGGTTCGCGCCCTTCGCCGCGTTCCTGGCTGTCCAATATCTGAAGCTGACATTCCACACCAACAAATGGGTCGTGGAACCGGCCGACGCGCTGGAC
>JBGSJA010000097.1:0-1761 GCA_041742235.1 Salaquimonas sp.
GCAACTCGCCACCGTTTCCGCTTCGGTCATTCCGGTTCGTGCGTCGCCGCCATCGGAGGTCCTCGCGGACCGCATGTCGCCGGCCGGACCCGCGCAGGACGACGCGCCACAGGAGGTCAAGATCAAGGAGCGGCTGATCGAAACGCATGCCGCCGCGCCAAAGTCCTTGGAAACGGTGCCTGCCGCGATAGCCGAACCTGCTACGGCGCCGGAAGTGAAGACGGCCAGCATTTCGCCTGTGCCTTTGGTAACCGGCGTACCTGCGAAGACGGAACCGGAGCGTGAACCGCCAGCCGAAGCGGTGTCCGTGCCGCGCGATCCCGGTGCGGTCGAAACGGCCATGGCCGCCGCTGCGCTGGGTCTTGCCGAGCTTGATGCCGGCCAACTCGCTGCCTTGAAGGAAAAGCTGGTGGCCGGAGAGTGCCCGTCCACTGCGCTGGCGGGGCTGCTTGGCCGCGCGCCGGTCGTGGCAACACGCGACCTCGTCCTCAATCTCGAAAACGGGTGCTGAAAAAATGGCAATGCCTTTTGTAGTCCTGCGTGGCCTTGCCGCCACGCTTCTGATCCTGTTCGCCGTCTCGCTTGCGCAGGCGCAGGAATTCCAGCGCACCATGATGACAGGCGGGCCCAAGGGCACCTACATCCAGATCGGGCGTGATCTGGCCGGGCTGATGGGCGAATGCGGCCTGGCGCTGAATGTCAGCGAAAGCGCCGGCAGCCTGGAAAACCTCGTCGCAGTGAAGACCAAGCTCTACACCCAGTTCGGCATCGTGCAGAGCGACGTGCTGGAATATGTGAAGACCTATTCGGCCAACGATCCGCAGCTCAAGCGCTCGCTCTACGGCATGCGCATCATGTTCCCCCTCTACAATGAGGAGGTGCATGTGCTGGCCCGCACCGACATAGAGAGCCTGAAGGACCTCAACGGCCGCAAGGTCGCCATCGGCAAGGTCGACAGCGGCACATGGCTGACCGCGACGCTCGTCCTTGACATCATGAAGGTGGGCAAGGCAGAGCGCCTGCCGATCGCCAGCGACGAGGCGCTGCCGATGCTCATCTCCGGCGAAATCGATGCTTTCTTCTATGTCGCGGGCGCGCCTGCCAAGCTTTTCGCCGACACATCCATCGACGGGTCGAAATTCCACCTTCTCGACATGAAGGAAGCCCCGCTGCTCGCGACCTACACGCCCTCGCAGATACCGGCCGGAACCTATCCGTTCCAGCCCGATCCGGTGGACGCCATCGCGGTGAAAGCCGTGCTGATGACCTATGACTTCACGCCGAAGAAGAGCGAATACCACCGCAACAGTTGCAGATCCGCCTCCGACATGGCGCATCTGCTGTTGGCCAATCTCGACCGGCTCAAGGAGAACGGCCATCCGAAATGGAAGGACGTCGATCTTGCCGCCCTGCCGCCCGGCTGGGAGGTGAGCAATTGCGTGAAGCAGGGCATGGCGAAGGACTACAAGCTGGAATGCAGCGCGCCGCTTGCCTCCGCCGTTCTGCCAGCCGGCCAGGCCCCCGCCCGCGTGGATGAGGAATATCTCAACCTGCTGAAGCAGCGGCTGGCGCAATGACGGGAAACGTTGCTCGTGGTTCGTAGTTCGTTGTTCGAAATTCCGCTTGCAGGTATTGTGTCGGGAATTGCAATCCACGAACGACGAACCACGAGCAACGAAAGTTCCCCATGTCCCTCCGCCTTGCAGCCCTGCTGATCGCCTTCTCCGCCGCTCCAGCTTTCGCCCAGGAATTCAAGACCGT
>JBGSJA010000098.1:0-14604 GCA_041742235.1 Salaquimonas sp.
CCGTAACACGCGGGATGATCCCGTCCGGCAGTGGATGCATAAATTGACTTGCCGCCCGTTTTCCCGGCTTTTGGCCGAGCGTCAAGCCCAAAATGACTTCGGCGCTTTTATCCGCCCGTTTCCCGAATGTCCAGTGCGCCGGATGCTGCGCAGGTCACCGGGCGGGCGGCGTCCACAGTCTGGAAGGCTTGTCCCGCTCCAGCACGTGAAAGCGGCCTGCCTCGAGCGATTGCCAATCGCCCGCCGTTCCATCGGGCCAGGTGACGCGGACATCGGCCCTGGCGAAGTTTCCAAGTCCGAAATGCCACCAGCCATTCTGTCCGCTGGCATGGCCGCCACCTGAAAAGACTTCGCGCCGCTGGACAGACGAGCCGCGCCTGACCTCGATCCACGCGCCGATCGCGTCGCGATTCGTGCCTTCCTGAGCCAACGAAACCGACAGGAAACGGCCCGCATCCTTCGAAACATTGCGCCAAAGTTGCGCTTTCTCCCAGCGGTTGACGGCCACGAGATCGAGCAGGCCGTCCACATTGAAATCGGCCACGGCCCCGCCGCGGGAGATCGCGCCGCTGGCGACGCCGGCCCTGTCGGCGGCTTCGAAAAACTTGCCGTCAAATCTTTGCAAAAGCAGATTGTTGGGATCGCGCGCCGCGAAGTCCGGCATCTTGGCGACATTGCCCTTCGCAATGAACAGATCGACGCGGGCGTCGTTGTTGAAATCCGCGAATTGCGTGTGCCAGGCAGTGCTCGGCTTCAGATCCTCGCCCATGAAAGGCCGGTGCGCGGTGACGCCGCGCGCCCATGCAATGTCCTCATATACCGGTTTCGGCCGCGCGCCGGCGCTGAAGCGGGCCAGCTTTTGCAGCTTGTTATCGGCCATGCTGGTGTGGAAATACTCGGGGTAGCCGTCCAGATCGACGTCATAGCCGGCTATCCCCATGCCCCAGATGCGCAAGGGTTTCCACCCCTCGGCTTCCGTGAACAGCTCGGGCGGCTTGCCTGGCTCGATGCGCCAAAGCTGTTCCTGGCCACCCTTGTAATATTCGCGGTCGTTCGAGACGCGCAGGGCAGGGATGCCCGACCGGTCCCAATCGGTGAACAGCATCGACAGCGTGCAATGGCTTGGCGTAAGCGCCAATGGCGGCGCAAACCTGCCCGGCTCGCCCGGCCGGTGCAGCCAGTTGTCGGTGCACGAGCCCCATGGGAACGCTTCTTCCTCACGGTCGATGTAGTTGCCGATCGCGATGGTCGGCCAGTTTGCCCCGCGTTCCCAGGTCGCGGCGAAGGCTGCCGACCACGCGTCGCCGCCATCGAAGCCCCAGGCCTCGTTGGCGCGCTCGAACCGGCACTCGCCGAGCCCGCGCATGACGATGTTTTCGCCGACGCGCAGAAGCACGATGTCGACCTTGCCGTCGCTGTCGATATCGAGAGGGTAGGTTCCCGCGACCTTGTCGATCTCCAGACCGCTTTCGAATGTCTCGAATTTCAGCGAACCGCCCTGCTGCGACAGGTTGCGGTAAAGCTTCGCGGGGGCCGTTCCACCTGCCAGCAGCATGTCGGCAAAGCCGTCGGAATTGCAGTCGAAAACGGCAACGCCGCCCCCGACCATGTATTCCCAATCGCCTTCATAAATGCTGGCGATCCCGGCAATTTCCGTCTCGTCGACAAATTTGGGGATCGCCAGATGCTGGCCAAGGGCGCCGGCATTGCCTGATAGGACAAGCGCCACTGAAAGCGCCGCGGTGCTTGCGCGCATGCGTCAGTTTCCCGCTTTCAATGCGGCCGCGAAATCGCCGATGCAGCGGCCCTGGTCCAGGCCGCGATCGATCGCGGCGCGAAAGTGGATGCCGCCATAAAGGCGTGAAATGCCTGCCTCGTTCGCGGCTGCCCAAAAGTTAGGAAAGCTGCGACCGGGCATGCCGTCGTCTTCATGGGTCCTGTCCGTGAAAGCGCGTTCCTTGCCGAACAGGACGGTGAGTACCTGTGCCGCCGCTCCCGATTGCGTGCTGTGCCCGCTCGGATATTCGGGGAAGGGCGGCGTGATGAGCAGGGGTTCGAATGCCGGGTCGATCACGCGGCGAATGTAGGTGACCGGACGCAGCAGGTCATACTCGAATTTCGTGTGCCAACAGCCGATGAAGGAATCAGCCAGGGCAACGCCGATCAGCGCCATGGCCTCGGCGCTTCTGGAGGCATCCGCGCCGTCCTCCTCCAGCAATTGCCACGCTATCGATATCCAGTGGCCGGGCGGCGTCGGCGAAAGCATGGGGTCGTCGGACCAGAACCGGGCGATCAGCTTCTGCTCGTCGGTGATGTTCCTGACGGTTTCGTAGACCTCCATGGCCTCGTTGTGGAACTGCGATCCGGGTTCTTCGCTATAGGCAGGAGGCGCCGGCAGCGGACAGGCATTGCCCTGCGGCATTGCGAAAGGCCGGTTGGAACCCCAACCGGGCAGAAGCGGCACTTGTTGTTGACGAACGGTGCTGGTGGGCACCCAGTTGGCCTTGCCGGGCTTCAAATCGTATTCGTAGGGAAAGCCCATGTTCTCGACGACCGCGCCCCCGTCGCCCGCCGACCATTCAATGATGTGTCGGGCAATGTCCTCGCCATAAGACCGGCTTCGCTCCGCCACATCGGGCGCAATGCCTTGCCCTGCCTTTTCGGAGAGCTTTTCCTCCATCGCATCCATGGCGCGCTGGCCCGTGGGGCCGGTGTTGGAAAAAAAATGCCGCACGGCGACGGACATCGCCGAATTGATGATAATTGCCTCCGAATAGGCCGCGGCCGGATCGCGCGCCGGCAGGGCCGAAAGGCCGTTCACACGGCCGGCCAGAGTTTTCATTGGCGCGGGGCCGCCGGCGACAGCCTCATAGACCGCCACTCCCGTGTAGGCGAACGACCGGCTTGCGACCGGCGGCGAATAGGTGGGTGTATGGCGCACCAGTTCCAGAACAAGGCGATACCAGGTGTGAAGCGTGCGAGCGGCAGGGTCATCATTGGCGGCAGTAGCCGGAGAGGCCAGAACGAGCACCAGCAATGCCAGGCCGGCAAGGCGTCTTGCCGCCACGAAAAGCCAGGTGATCGAGTTTGGTTCAAACGACATACGAAAGCCCCCGTTCATGCTGCTCTGTCGAGCCGAATACGTGGTTGTCGATATAGGTAAGCGCGCTCCGCAAGGCTCCGCGGCGGATCAGCGGGAATTCGTCGGGATAGCAGTACATCGGTATCTGCCAGTGGGAAACACCTGCCGCTCCAGCGCCAATGGCTTCGCGGATGGCGGGTTCGATCAGTTCGAAGGCGAGCACGCCCGACCCGGCGAAGGCGACCGGGAACGGGTCGAGCAGCGAGAACAAACTTCGCAGGCCCGCGCCAATCGCGCTGCCGGCCATTCGGTAGGCGGCGCGCTCGGGGCCGTCATTGGCATTTGCGGCAGCGGCCAGCGCCCGCATCGTTTCGACGTCAAGATCGACCTCCGGCACGATCTGTGGATCCGCCCCCTTGGCCGCGCGCCAGATCGCATAGTCACCCGCATAGGCTTCAATGCAGCCGGTGCGCCCGCAGCGGCACCGCGCGCCGCCGAGTTCGAAGCACATATGGCCGAATTCAGCCGCCGAGGACTTGAGGCCGGTAAAGATGCCGCCCTTGAGGTAAAGCCCCATTCCGATGCCGTGCGACAGCAGGACAGCGGCGAAACTGTCGCCAAAGCGGGCCGGTTCGTCGCCGCGCAGCGCGCCTGCCAGGACGTTGCAATCATTGGCGATGCTCACTTCAACGCCAAGGTCTTCGCGGAACCAGTCCGCCAACGGCAGATCGGTCAGCGGCGTGACCGGGGACCACAGGAGGCGGCTGCCCTCCGCGTCGGTTACGCCCTGAACTGCAACCGCCACATGAATGAGTTTCCCCTTGGCGTCCGAAGATTCGGCGATGGCCTCGTGCAGAAGCCCGGTCATTGCCGCCCGCAATTGCTGCTTGCCGGTTTCATGCGTGTTGAGGCGGCTGACCCTTTCGCTGAGCGTGCGGCCTGAATAGTCGATGACCGATGCCGAGAGCCGGTTAAGCGTAAGCAGAACGACGCCGACACTGGCCGCAGCTGCATCGAGCGCCAGCCTCACTTTCGGCCTGCCCCGGCGGGCAAGCGGCGAAGGAACGTCATTGGCGATATCCTCGGTCAGCGCGCCGCGATCGAGAAGGTGGGCGGTAATGAGCGTCACCGTCGAAGCGCTTAAACCCGTCGCCGTGCTCAATTCCGTGCGCGACAGCGGTCCCGCCTGCCGCAGTTCGGCAAGTATTCGCCGCCGGTTCTGGCGGCGCAAATCGTCGGGACGCGACATGAACGGCATTACTGCGGCTTTCCTCCCCGACGCACCGCGACACAAGCCTGCCCGGCAAGGGCAGAATGTGATCCGGATTTGTGCGGCGCAGCAGATTTCTTTTGCATTGCAATACGTTAGAATTGATGTTGACACAGCATTTGGAACGAGTCACTATTTTTTTCGAACCTCGAATTAAAGAGGCTTCAGGTCGCTGCGTTCCTGCTCCGCGAGGGGAAGGGGCTTGGCGGCATGTCATCACAGGGCGCCCTTTGCGCCGGGAGGAAAACATCCATGAAGAAATTTGTACTCGCCCTTGCGGGCGCGGCGCTTGCCATGTCGGTTTCCAGCTCCGCGCTGGCCGCCGGCAAAACCATCGCGGTATCCTGGAAAACCTTCCAGGAAGAACGCTGGAAGACTGACGAAGCAGCCATCAAGGCGGTCGTCGAGGCAGCCGGCGACAAGTACATCTCGACCGACGCGCAGGGCTCCGCACAAAAGCAGGCCGCGGACATCGAAGGCCTGATTGCGCAGAAGGTCGACGTCATTCTCGTCGTCGCATTCGACTCCGACGCGATCCTTCCCTCGATCCAGAAGATCAACGACGCCGGCATCAAGGCAATCGCCTATGACGTGCAGTTCGAGGATCCCAATGCACTCTACGTCACGTTCGACAATGTCGGCGTCGGCCGCCTGATGGCCAAGACCATGCTCGAGAAGGGCAAGTCGGAAGGCAATTTCGCAATCATCAAGGGCGACAAGGGCGACCCGAACGCGACCTTCCTGTTCAACGGCATCATGGAAGTGCTCAAGCCGAACGTCGACGCCGGCAAGATCAAGGTCGCCTGCGAGACCTTCACCGACGGCTGGAAGCCGGACAATGCCCAGAAGAACATGGAACAGTGCCTGACCGCGAACAACAACGCGATCGACGCAGTGGTCTCGGAAAACGACGGCATGGCCGGCGGTGTTGTTGCCGCGCTCGAAGCACAGGGCCTTGCGGGCACCGTTCCGGTCACCGGCCAGGACGGCGACAAGGCGGCGCTGAACCGCGTTGCGCTCGGCACGCAGCTCGTATCGGTCTGGAAGGACTCCCGCGTTCTCGGCAAGGTCGCCGGTGAAGCGGCCGTCGCGCTTGCCAACGGCACAGCGATGGACGCGCTTCCGGGCGTCGGCAAGTTCAACTCGGGCAAGAACGCCGTCGAGATGAACTCGATCCTGCTCGAGCCGAACCCGATCACCAAGGACAACCTTGGCGACGTCATCGACGCCGGCTGGATCAGCAAGGAAGAAGCCTGCGCGGGCGTCAAGGCCGGCACAGTGGCTGCTTGCGGCTGATCGCTTGCCCTGCAAGCTGATCTGAAACGTGTTGGCCGCGCCAGGTTGATAGTTGGCGCGGCCTTCTTCTTCCGCAAAAAGAAAAAGCCCGGGAGCAGCGCAATGAGCGTGGACGCCGAAAACAAGAGCGGACCGGCGATGGTCCAGGAAGGCCCGCTGGCCCGGTTCCTCCGCGCTACCGAGCTTGATACGCGCATGCTGGGAATGGTTGGCGCGCTGCTTGTGGTGTGGTGCATCTTCGACATCTGGAGCGGCTTGCGCCTTGCCAATGACGGCTTGTTCGGCGGCTCTTTCCTGACGCCCCGCAACCTGTGGACGCTGCTCGTCCAGACATCCTCGATCGCGATCATGGCGACCGGCATGGTGCTCATCATCGTGATGCGGCACATTGACCTTTCGGTCGGTTCGCTTCTGACACTGGTCGCCACCGTTTCGGCCGTGCTGCAGGTCCAATACCTGGCTCCGGCACTCGGGGTGGGGCACTGGTCGATCTGGATCATTGCCGTCATCGCCGCACTCGCGGTTGGCGGTCTTTTTGGCGCATTCAACGGTTACCTGGTCGCGTTTCTTGGCATTCCGGCGTTCATCGTCACGCTTGGCGGCCTCATTGCCTATGCCAAGGGCGTGGCGTTCTACATCTCCGAAGGCGTCACGATCGCCCCCCTCGACAAGACCTTCAAGGTCATCGGCGGCAACGTGCCGGCCGCATGGCTCGGGCCATTCTGGAGCTGGACGCTGGCGCTGATTGCCTGTGGACTGATCGTGCTGGCGATCCTGGCCGGCCGCCGCCAACGCATGCGGTTCAAGTTCCCTCTGAGACCCGTCTGGGCAGAGATCTTCCTCGGAGCGCTTGGAAGCGCCGTGGTGCTGGGCGCAACAGCCGTGGTCAATGCCTATCCATGGCCGCCCAAGCTGATCGAGCAATATGCGCTTGAGAACAACGTACCGATTCCGGCAGGTGTCGAGGACCGTTTCGGGCCGGCCGTGTGCATGGCGGGCGAGCAGATCGTGCGTTGCCAGGAGGGGCTGGTCTACTATACCGGCTATCCTATCCCGGTCCTCATCGCGCTCGCCGTCGGGCTGGTCATGACCTTCATCACGACGCGCACGCTTTTCGGCCGCTATGTCTTTGCCATCGGCGGCAATCCGGAAGCGGCGGAACTTGCCGGCATTAACACCAAGATGATGACGGTGCGCGTGTTTGCGTTGATGGGTTTCCTCGCTGCGATCTCGGCGATCGTGTCATCCTCGCGCCTCGATGCGGCGACTGTTTCGCTCGGCGATCTCAACGAACTTTACGTCATCGCGGCGGCGGTCATCGGCGGCACATCGCTGGCCGGCGGCATCGGCACCATATACGGAGCCATGCTGGGTGCGTTGCTGATGCAGTCCATCGCATCGGGCATGCAGCTTTTGAACCTGCCGTCGCCATGGCAGAACATCGTAGTCGGCTCGGTGCTGGTGATCGCGGTCTTCGTTGACCAGACCTACCGCCGCCGCGTGAAGTAACCGGGAGGCAATCATGGCAAAGGGTGCAAGCAGGAACGCTTCCTCAAAGCCTGTGGCCGCGGCCATGCAGGCGAAACAGGCTCCGGCCAAGACGGAGGCAAAGCCGGCGTCCGCAAAGCCGGTCGCCGCGAAGACTCCCAAGAAGGCGGCCGGAAAAGCGCCCAAACCCGCAACCGCCAAACCCGCCCCTGCCAAACCGGCAGCCACAAAGCCGGCAGCGCCCAAGTCGCCTGCCACCAAGGCCGCGATGGTCACTCCGTCACAAGCAGTCAAGGCAGATCGCGGCATGCCGCTGATCGAGATGCGCGACATCTCGATCGCCTTTGGCGGCATCAAGGCCGTGGACCACGCCACCGTCGATCTTTTCCCCGGCGAGGTGGTAGGCCTGCTAGGCCACAATGGCGCGGGCAAGTCGACGCTGATCAAGGTGTTGTCGGGCGCTTATGCCCGCGACAATGGCCAGATATTCATCAACGGCCAGGAGGTCAGGATCGACAATCCGCGCGACGCAAAGGCGCTCGGCATCGAGACGATCTACCAGACGCTGGCGCTCGCGGACAATGTGGATGCCGCTGCAAACCTTTACCTCGGGCGCGAACTGAAAACGGCGTTCGGCACGCTCGACGACGTGGCGATGGAGGCCGAGTGCCGCAAGGTCATGCACCGCCTCAACCCGAATTTCCGCCGTTTCAAGGAGCCGGTCAGCAAGCTTTCCGGCGGGCAGCGGCAATCGGTGGCGATCGCGCGCGCCATCCATTTCAATGCGCGGATCCTCATCATGGACGAGCCGACGGCTGCACTCGGCCCGCAGGAAACCGCCCAGGTTGGCGAGCTGATCAAGCAGTTGAAGGCCGAAGGCATCGGCATTTTCCTGATCAGCCACGATATCCACGATGTCTTCGACCTCGCGGACCGGGTGGCTGTGATGAAGAACGGGCGGGTTGTCGGCTCGGCGCGCACCAGCGACGTCACTAAGGACGAAGTGCTGGGAATGATCATCATGGGCAAGTGCCCGCCCGGCGCGATACCGGGACCGGGCGCGATCTGAGCGGCGGCGGCATGTTCCTCGGCATCGATCTGGGTACTTCCGGGGTCAAGGCTTTCCTCATGGATGGCAACCAGGCATTCGTCGCCTCGGCCAGTGCGCCGCTGTCGGTGTCGAACCCGCATCCGGGATGGTCGGAGCAGCAGCCGGACGACTGGAAATGGGCGACGGACGCAGCCATTTTGCAGCTGAAGGCGAGCCATCCGGCGCAATTGGCGGCGGTTCGCGGCATCGGTCTTTCAGGCCACATGCACGGCGCGACGCTGGTCAACGCGCAGGACGAGGCCATCCGCCCCTGCATTCTGTGGAACGACACGCGCAGCCATCTGGAAGCAGCCGATCTCGATGGCAAGCCGATGTTCCGCCAACTGACCGGCAACATCGTTTTCCCCGGCTTCACCGCGCCGAAACTATTATGGGTGCAGCGCAACGAACCGGGCAATTTTGCCGCTGTCCGCTGGGTGCTGCTGCCCAAGGATTTCCTCCGCCTCTGGCTTTCGGGCGAGCATATGTCCGAGATGTCCGACAGTGCCGGGACTTCCTGGCTCGATGTCGCGGCGCGGCGCTGGTCGCCCGAACTGCTTGCCGAAACGGGCCTCGAGGAACGGCAAATGCCCGATCTCGTGGAGGGAACAGACAGCGCGGGAACCTTGCGCCCCGATCTGGCGTCGCGTTGGGGCATGGGGACGGGCGTCGTCATCGCCGGCGGGGCAGGGGACAACGCAGCCTCCGCGGCTGGCTTGGGACTTGCGCGTGAGGGCGAGGCCTTCGTCTCGCTGGGCACTTCCGGTGTGGTTTTCGCCGCCAATGACGCCTTCCGGCCGCGGCCTGAAAGCGCCGTGCACGCCTTCTGCCACGCATTGCCGGGCAAGTGGCACCAAATGGGCGTGATCCTTGCGGCGACCGATTCACTCAACTGGCTGGCGGGCATCACCGGAACCGACGAGGCCGCGCTGTCCGCTGAACTCGGCGACACGCTGCATGCACCCGGCAGCGCCGTGTTCCTTCCCTATGTTTCCGGCGAGCGCACGCCGTACAATGACGCGCTGATCCGCGGAGCCTTCACCGGCATTGGCAAGGAAACCGGCAGGCCCCAGCTCACCCAAGCGGTGATGGAGGGCGTTGCATTCGCCTTTGCCGACAGCCTGCAGGCGCTCGGGCAAGCGGGGACCTCGCTTGGCCGCGCCTTCGCGGTAGGTGGCGGGGCCAGGTCGAAATACTGGCTCAAGGCGGTCGCAACAGCGCTGGACATCCCGCTCTACTTGCCCGTGCATGGCGATTTCGGCGCTGCGTTCGGCGCCGCGCGGCTTGGAATGATCGCCGCCACCGGAGCCGATCCGCTATCCGTACTGACCATGCCTGCCGTTGCCGAAACCATCGAACCCGTGGCGCCACTGCGCCAGGCCTACCAGGACCGGCTTGCAATATTCCGCGACCATTACCCCGCAATCAGGAGTGTACAGACGTGAGCACCGGCTTTTTCGGCGACATCGGCAAGATCCAGTATGAGGGACCGGAGAGCACCAATCCACTGGCCTTCCGGCATTACAATCGCGACGAAAAGGTGATGGGCAAGCGGATGGAGGACCATTTGCGCTTCGCGGTCGCCTATTGGCACAGCTTTGCCTGGAATGGCGGCGATCCGTTCGGCGGACAGACCTTCGAGCGGCCGTGGTTCGGCGATACGATGGATCATGCCATGCTGAAGGCCGATGTCGCCTTTGAGATGTTCTCGCTGCTGGGCGTTCCGTTCTATTGCTTCCACGATGCCGATGTGCGGCCCGAGGGAGCCAGTTTTGCCGAGAGCCGCAAGAACCTCGAGGCGATCGTAGACATTTTCGCCAGGAAGCAGAAGGAGACGGGCGTCAAGCTTTTGTGGGGCACGGCGAACCTGTTCTCGCACCGCCGCTTCATGTCCGGCGCGGCGACAAATCCCGACCCGGACGTTTTCGCCTATGCCGCGGCAACGGTGAAAAGCTGCATCGATGCGACCAGGAAGCTCGGCGGCGCGAACTATGTCTTGTGGGGCGGCCGCGAGGGCTATGAAACCCTGCTCAACACCGATCTAAAGCGCGAGGATGCGCAGGCGGGGCGGTTCCTCAACCTCGTCGTCGAATACAAGCACAAGATCGGCTTCAAGGGCACGATCCTGATCGAGCCCAAGCCGCAGGAGCCGACCAAGCACCAATACGACTATGACGTTGCGACAGTATTCGGCTTCCTCAAGCGCCACGGGCTCGAAAACGAGGTGAAGGTCAATATCGAGCAGGGGCATGCCATTTTGGCAGGGCATTCCTTCGAGCATGAACTCGCCACCGCGATGGCGCTCGGGATTTTCGGCTCCATCGACATGAACCGCAACGACTACCAGTCCGGCTGGGATACCGACCAGTTTCCCAACAACGTGCCGGAAATGACGCTGGCCTTCTACGAAATCCTCAAGGGCGGCGGATTCAAGACCGGCGGCACTAATTTCGATGCGAAGATCCGCAGGCAATCCCTTGATCCACAAGATCTTCTGGCCGCCCATGTTGGCGGGATGGACACCTGCGCCCGTGCGCTGAAGGCAGCAGCGCGGATGCTGGAGGACAAGGCGCTGGAAACGCCGCTGGCGGAGCGCTATGCCGGCTGGAACGGCGCCGAAGCCAAGGCGATACTGGCGGGCAAGCGCAGCCTGGAAGACATCGCCGAGCGGGTCGAGAAAAAGAACATCAACCCG
This sequence comes from Salaquimonas sp., assembly GCA_041742235.1. Taxonomy (GTDB): domain Bacteria; phylum Pseudomonadota; class Alphaproteobacteria; order Rhizobiales; family Rhizobiaceae; genus BOKV01. Next base: position 10,922 of record JBGSJA010000098.1, read on the forward strand.
CAGCCGCGCTCGGGCCGTCAGGAAATGCTGGAGAACATTGTCAACCGATATGTCTGATCGTTTGCAATGCAGTAACTGAAAGCGGGCTTGCAGCCTTGCAGGCAGCGGGGAACAAACCTATGCTGCACTGCATATAAGTTGAAAGCCGCCTTGGGAGGGGTGGCGTGAACCACTCCCGGTGTGCCATGCAGTTCGACCTTGCTCCAGACGCAGATTTCCCGGTTCCCGACGGCGTTCATCTTCGTGTCCTCGGCAAGAACGACATCGGGCTTCTGGTCGATCACCTCCATTCGCTCGATGCCAATTCGCTCCGCGACCGCTTCAACGGCATAGCCAGTCCGGAATTCGTGGCCGAGTATGCCGGCAAGTGCATTCGCCCGGGCACGCTGGTGCTGGCGGCGGAGTTCGAGGGATCGGTGATCGGCGTCGCCGAATTGCACCCGGCGGGCGCCGACAGCGCGGAACTGGCTTTCAGCGTATCGGCGCCATGGCGCGGCAAGGGCATTGGTGCGGCGCTGTTCGCGCTGATCGTGGAAGCGGCATGGTCGCGGGGCCTCGACAGCATCGAGATCACCACCCATTCGGGCAATGACGCCATGAAGCGGCTTGCACGCCGCTTCGGAACGGAGTTGCGATTCGAACAGGGCGAGACTGTCGGGCGAATTTCGCTATCGGAAGTGCACATGCTTGACGAGGCAGGCAACAAACGCCGCTGGTTCGCCGAAAAGACTACCCGCCGCAGCGCGCGGAAAAAGTGACCGTCAGCGGATAAGCTGCGGCCGGAAGACGAAGCGCTGGCGCATGGCCGGCTCCAAATGGCGGTTCAGTTGCCGGTTGACCAGGCCGAATACCGTGATGATCCCGATGGTCGATGCGATGAAGTATAGCGCCACGATCGGATAGGGCACGAACGGATTGAACGTCTTCTCGGCAAAATAGCTGGCGTAGTAGAGGGCGTCGCCTTCCTGCCGCCAGGCGGGAAAACCGGAGAAAAACACCAGCGTCGTCGCGTGGAAAAGAAAGATCGCCTCGTTCGTGTAGGACGGCCAGGCGAGGCGCAGCATGGTCGGAAAGACGATCCGCCTGAAGCGCGAATAGCCGTCCATGCCGAAAGCCATCGCCGCCTCGATGTCGCCCCGTGGGACCGATCGAAGCGCTCCGTGGAAAATCTCGGCCGTATAGGCGGAGGTGTTCAGGAACAGCACGATCAGCGCACCCAGCCAGGCCTTGGTCAGCCAGCTGGTGGTGATGGTGATCGTCATGAAGCCGAGAGGGATGTCGATGCCGACCCGTGGCAGGATGACGAAAAGCTCGTAGGCGAAGAAGAACTGGATGAAGAGCGGAGAGCCGCGAAAGACGAAGACGAACCACTCGGCCGGCTTGCGCAGCCAGGCATTGGGCGAGTTGCGCGCCAAGGCCAGGGCCAGCGCCAGGAAGAAGCCGAAAAATACGGCCAGCGCCGCGAAATAGATGTTCCACAGCAGTCCGCTGCCAATCAGCACGAACTGGTCGCAAAGCCCGATGGCGGTCTTGGGAAGCTGGCGCTCGCCAAGGCCGATGGAACGCAGGGCATAGTCCTGAAAGGTCTGGGAGCAGCTCATCTTGCGCCCTCCAGCGCATCAGCGCCGGCAGCGGTCGCCTGGCCGCGCGATACGCGCCGGGTGAGCGCGGCGAATGCCGTTTCGCTGATCCAGGTCATGAAGAGGTAGAAGATCAGCAGGGCGAGGAAGTACCACAGCCGCCAGTCGGGATGGGGGTAGTCGAAGATTTCCGTCTTCATGCCGCCGAGTTCTCGCGCCCAGTAGACGATGTCCGAGATGCCGAGCAGGAAGAGCAGCGGCGTCGCCTTGATCAGGATGACCCAAAGGTTCGAAAGACCGGGCAGGGCATAAATCCACATTTGCGGCAGGTGGATTCGGAAGAAGGTCTGGCTGTTCGACATGCCGAAGGCGCGGGCCGTTTCGAGCTGCGAACGCGGCACGGCACGCAAGGCGCCGTCGATCGTGTTGGCCGCGAACGCGCCGAAGACAATGGCGAAGGCTATGATAGCAAGCGCGAAACCCCAGGTTTCGTGCAGCCATTGCGGCGAACTGTTGAGCGGCATCTTGGCGATGTCGCAGACCACGAAATCATTGCCGCGATAGACCGGCTCGGTCACTTCCGGGCAAAGGACCTTGTGGCGGGTGAACTCCACAAGCTGGTCGAGCGCGACGGGAACGAACAGGAAGAACACGATGTCGGGTATGCCGCGCACCATGCTCGTATAGGCGTGGCCGACCAAACTCAGCGGCCAGAACCGCGACCGGCGTGCAAGCGCGCCGGCAAAGCCGAGAACGAGGACGATCGGCGCAGTGATGCCGACAAGCAACAGCACGGTGATGAAGGAAAGATAGAACTGTTGGTGCTTGGGATTGGTCAGATAGCAGATGAACCAGGCAAGCCCTTCGAGCGCCTTGGGGTCAATGCACATCTGCATCCGATATCCCCTTCATCCGTGCTTGCGAAATGCAGGGGCCCGGCAAGGCGGGCCCCTGATGGTTCACAACCGTTTCCCCGCGGCGGACTTATTCGAAGCCCTTCTGGCCGGGGAACCACTTGGCGATCAGCGCATTGAGCGAGCCGTCCTTCTTCATGGCCCCGATGGCCGCGTCGAACTTGTCGCGCATTTCCGCATCGGACTTGCGCACGCCCATGCCAATGCCGCCGCCCAGCGGAATGTCCTGGCCGACGAAGACAAGCTCGCCATTGCTCTGCTCGACGATCGGCTGGAGGTATTCCTTGTCGGCGAACACCGCATCGGCTTCGCCGTTCTTGACGGCCGCCACGGTTTCGTCGGCGACCGCGAATTCGACCAGCGTCGCGCCCGAGGTGGCGACGTGGCCGGCCTGGATGGTGTTGACCTGCGCGGCCACATTGCCCTTCACCGCATCATCGCCCGCGCCGGCCTTCGCGACATAGGCGCTGACGGTCGGCGGATAGTAGTTCTGCGTGAAGTCGATCTTTTCCTTGCGCTCGTCGGTGATGCTCATGCCGGCCATGATGGTGTCATAGTTGCCGGACAGCAGGTTCGGGATGATCGTATCCCAGTCGTTCTTGACCCATTCGCACTTGTAGCCCGACATTTCGCAGAGCTTGTCGCCGAGTTCGCGCTCGAAGCCGTCGATCTCGCCTTTGTCGTTGATGAAATTGTACGGCTCATAGGCGCCTTCGGTGCCCATGCGGATTGTCTTGTCTTGGGCGAATGCCGGCGCCGCGGCAAACGCTGCAATTGCAAAAAACAGAACTGTCTTCTTCATGATACGCCCTTCGATTGAGTAGTTGTCTAACCCCGTTCAGTCACGTCAGTTCAGCCTTCCGTTGCCTTCAGGAACTGCCGCAACCGGCTTGAGCGTGTCTTGCCGAAGACATCGGAAGGTGAACCCTCCTCCTCGACCACGCCCTGATGAAGAAAGATCACGTGGTTTGCCACGTCGGATGCCATCTTCATGTCATGCGTTACGATAAGCATGGTGCGCCCTTCTTCCGCAAGGGCTTTTATGACCCGCACCACTTCGCCCTGAAGCTCCGGATCAAGCGCCGAAGTAGGCTCGTCGAACAGCATTGCGGCAGGCTCCATGGCCAGCGCTCGCGCGATTGCAGCGCGCTGTTGCTGGCCGCCTGAAAGCTGGGAGGGGTACCGGTCC
>JBGSJA010000099.1:0-2362 GCA_041742235.1 Salaquimonas sp.
TCCATGGATGGATTCTCCCTTTTCACGTCATTTGCCCTGGCCGGCAACCGTGTCGCCGTCGCGGGTGAGATAGTAGGCCGCCAGGATCGGCAGCAGCGTGACGATGACGACCACCATCGCGACCACGTTGGTAACGGGCCGCTGGCGCGGCCGCACCAGTTCTTCCAGCATCCAGATCGGCAGCGTCGCCTGCTGCCCCGCGGTGAAGGTGGTGACGATCACCTCGTCGAAGGAAAGCGCGAAGGCAAGCATTCCGCCGGCAAGCAGCGCCGTCGAAAGATTGGGCAGGATCACATGCCTGAAAGTCTGGATGCCGTTGGCGCCAAGATCCATCGACGCCTCGATCAACGAACCCGAAGTTCTCCGGAACCGCGCCACGGCGTTGTTGTAGACGACGACGATGCAGAAGGTCGCGTGGCCAAGCACGATCGTCCAGGTCGAAAACGGAATGTCCGCGATGTTGAACGCCGAACGCAGCGAAATGCCGGTAATGATCCCGGGCAGCGCGATCGGCAGGATGACCAGCAGCGAAATCACTTCCCGGCCGAAGAAGCGCGTCTGCGACACGGCCGCCGCGCACATCGTGCCCAGCACCATGGCGATGAGTGTCGAGATGCTCGCGACCTTGAGCGAAAGCCACAGCGCCTCCCACACGTCGGGCCGGTTCCAGGTCACGCCGATCCAGTCGAGTGTGAAGCCCGGAGGCGGCCAGGCATAGGTCCGCTCCTCCGTGGTGAAAGCGTAGACGAAGATGAGCAGGATCGGCAGGTGCATGAACAGCAGCCCTGCAATTGCTGCTATGGTGAGGCGCCTTGGCGCGCGCAGGTTCCGGTCAGAGCGCATCGAAGGCCCCCAGCCGGCGTGCGCCCCACAAATACAATCCCATGATGACGATCGGCACCACGGTGAAGGCTGCCGCCAGCGGAATGTTTCCGGCGGTGCCCTGATGCGCAAAGACCGCCTGCCCGATGAACAGGCGCGAGGAACCGATGATTTGCGGGATGATGTAGTCGCCGAGCGTCAGCGAGAAGGTGAAGATCGAACCCGCCGCTAGGCCCGGCATCGCCAGCGGCAGGATCACGTTCCAGAAGGTCTGGCGCGGTACCGCCCCCAGATCGGCAGAAGCCTCGATCAGGCTTGGCGGCACGCGCTCCAGCGCGGCCTGCACCGGCAGGATCATGAATGGCAGCCAGACATAGACGAATACGATGAACGTGCCTGTATAGCTGATCGACAGCGAGTTTCCGCCGACGACCGGCAGCGCCAGCCAGGCATCGAGCAGCCATGTGAGGTGCAGTTTTGCAAACAGCCAGTTTAGGATGCCCTCCTTGGCCAGGATCAGCTTCCAGGCATAGACCTTGACCAGGTAGGAAGACCAAAGCGGCATCATCACGCCGAGGTAAAACAGCGCCTTCCAGCGTCCCCTCGCGTAACGGGCGGCGTAATATGCGATCGGGAATGCGATGATCGCCGAGGCGATGGTCACCAGCGACGCCATGGTCACCGTGCGGGCGATGATGTCGAGATTGGACGGCGCCAGCAGTTCGCCATAGGTCTTCAGCGTCGGGGTATGGTCGATGAGACCCGAAAATTCGTCGATGGAAAAAAAGCTCTGCGCCAGAAGCGCCAGCAACGAACCCACATAGACGATGCCGAGCCACAGGGCAGGCGGCAGCAGCAGCAGGAAAAGCAGCAGCTTTGGATTGCGCCAGAAAATATCCGACAGCCGCCCGGACAGCCCCTCGGCAGGTGGCGTTATCGCTGGCGCGGCGATGCTCACGCTTCGCCCTCCATCAGGTGCATGTCGTCCTTGTCCCAGCCGATACGCACCGTTTCGCCATCGACCGGAACGTTCGCCGCTGACGGAACCAGTGCGTTGATCCGCTGCCCGTCGATTTCAAGCGCAAGCCGCGTCGCGCCGCCCAGAAAGCTGCGGCCCGCAAGGCGCGCGGCATGCCCGCCTGTCTCGACCAGCCGGATGTTCTCCGGCCGAAGGCTCGCCCATTTGCGCGCGCCGGCGATCTTCTCGACGAATTGCGGCGGCAACACATTCGATGATCCGACAAAATCTGCAACGAATCTTGATGCCGGGCGGCGGTAGATTTCTGAAGGCGTGCCGATCTGCATGATCCTGCCTTCATTGAAAACGGCTACGCGGTCGGCCATGGACAGCGCCTCGCCCTGGTCATGCGTCACGAATACGAAGGTAATGCCGAGCTGGCGCTGCAGCGCCTTCAACTCTTCCTGCATCTGCTCGCGCAGCTTCAGGTCGAGCGCGCCCAGCGGTTCGTCCAGCAGCAGCACGCGCGGCTTGTTGACAAGGGCGCGGGCAAGCGCCACGCGCTGCCTCTGGCCGCCCGAA
>JBGSJA010000100.1:0-2244 GCA_041742235.1 Salaquimonas sp.
GATTTCACGCTGAACGCGCTCTATTGCGACCGCAATGGCCGGATTTTCGATCCTCTTGACGGCTTTGGCGACTTGATGGCCCGCCGTATCCGCTTCATCGGCGACCCGGCCCAGCGCATCGCGGAAGACCGCCTGCGTATCTTGCGCTTCTTTCGCTTTTTCGCCTGGTACGGCCATGGCCGGCCGGACGCCGAAGGGCTCAAGGCCTGCGTGCGCGAAAAGGATGGGCTCAAAGGGTTGTCGGCGGAGCGTGTCTGGCACGAATTTCGCCGCTTGCTGGCTGCGCCCGATCCGGTGCGTGCGATCCTGTGGATTCGCACCGCCGGCGTACTCGACATCGTGCTTCCCGAGAGCCGAAACTGGGGCGCGGACCTCATTCCGCGTCTGGCCGCGACGGAAAAATCGCTCGGCTGGCGATCCGACCCGCTGCTGCGCCTGATGGCGATGGTCCCGCCGCGCGCCGAAACGGTAAAGGCGCTGGCGGAGCGGCTCAAGCTTTCCTACGCGGAAGGCGCGCGCTTGCTTGCCTGGACTGGCGTGAGCCTTCCAAAGCCGGGCACACCGGCAGGTGAACTTCAGAAACTGCTCTATCGCGGCAACCGCATGGCGATCCTCGATCGCTTGCGGCTGGAACGTGCGCGCCTGCAAGATACGCCGGGCCAAAATGAAGAAGCCCAGCGGCGGGAACGCGAGGCGATGATCGCCGCCGCCGAAGACTTTCAGCCGCCCGTATTTCCCCTCACGGGCAAAGATCTCATCGCAGCCGGAATGAGCCCCGGCCCGCAAATGGGCAAGCGCCTTGCCTTGCTCGAGGATCGCTGGATCGAAAGCGGCTTCACGCTGGACAAGGCGCAATTGCTGGAAATTGCCGCCGGCGGCTGACGGTCAGGCCGCCTCGTCCTGCGCGGGGCGGATGCGCTTCTTGATCGCCTCCACCATGCTTTCGCGAATGATCTGCTCGCCATGCACGCCGCGCATATGTTCAACGGCGCTCTTGACGATTTCAGCCTCGTCTTCATTGCGGGTATGCCAGTCGCATCCCGGCACAAGGGTTCCGCATTGAAATTCCTTCATGGCTTCTCTCCCGATTTTCCCCCCGAGTTGAACGCCAGACAGATTATACAAGGAATGGGGCCGTGACGGGGCAGGTCAAGGCCAGCGAACCAGCGGCGGCATGGACGAGAGGATGGAATCGACATTTCCGCCCGTTTTCAGCCCGAAAACCGTGCCGCGGTCATAAAGCAGGTTGAACTCGACATAACGCCCGCGTTGCACGAGTTGTGCCTCGCGCTCTGCCTCTGTCCATTCCAGATTCATGTTGCGCCGCGCGATCACCGGATAGACCACGTTGAAGGCGCGACCGACATCCTGCGTGAAGGCAAAATCCGCCGTCCATCCGCCCTTGTCTTCGGCGGAGTGAAGGTAATCGTAGAATATCCCGCCAACGCCGCGCATCTCGCCGCGATGCTTCAAATAGAAATACTCGTCGCACCATTTCTTGAAATCGTCATGCGACGCCACCTCGCCATGACGGTCGCAAACGAACTTCATCGCCTTGTGGAATGCCAGTGTATCCGGATGTTCTTGGGTGCGCCGTTCGGCCAGCATCGGCGTCAGGTCGGCGCCGCCGCCGAACCAGTGACCGGTTGTCACCACCATGCGCGTGTTCATGTGAACGGTCGGAACATGCGGGTTCCAGGGATGGGCGATCAGCGAAATGCCGGACGCCCAGAACCGCGGATCGTCTTTCGCGCCGGGGATCTGCCCGCGAAACTCGTCACTGAATTCGCCATAAACCGTTGAGGTGTGTACCCCCACCTTTTCGAAGACACGGCCGCGCATCAAGGACATGACGCCGCCGCCACCTTCGCCGTCGCGGCGCCATTCGGATCGCTCGAAGCGGCCGGCCTCAAGCTCGCTGCCCGGTCCGGCAAGCTCGCCTTCAATTTCCTCGAACTTTGCGCAGATCTGGTCGCGTAGGCTTTCGAACCAGGTACGGGCGGCGAGTTTCTTGGCCTCGATATCCGCCGGCAGCCCCTGCGGCACGTTGGGACGAAAACCGGACATGCTTGCTCAAACCATCCTTGCATCGACGCATTGATGCGTCATTCCTCGAGCTTCACCGCCGCATGACAGCAAGCCTTTCCAAGGCATTATCAGGCGGATTGCGACAATTGCAAGCAACCACCCCCACTTGTCCTCATTCTACTTGACGCAAACATCTTTTGAGGCGCAGCATTTCCA
>JBGSJA010000101.1:0-16751 GCA_041742235.1 Salaquimonas sp.
CGCCATAGGTTCCGATGGTGCTGTCGCGCATGATTTCGAGCGCCCGCTCGCGAGAATGGCCGCCGCCCAGCCCGTCTGCGGTGTCGGCAAGCCCGTCCTCGTGCAGTGCGCCGGTCAGCGCCACGCCCGAGGCGATCGCAAGGCCGGCGGCGACAAGGGGCGCCAGCCATTGCGCGGAAATGGCGAAGACCAATGCCGGGACAAGGCCGATCAGCAGACCGGCGACAGGAAACCACCGCGCGCATTCATCCAGCCGCCAGGGTGCGGCGTGCCGCCAAATCCGATCCGGCAAGGTGATGCGCGTGAAGAAACCGATGGCCTGCGCCAGCTTGCCGAGTTCGGCCTGCATCAGCCCTCCTTGCCCGAGACGCCGGCGCTTTCGAAAGTCGCCATTTCGTTGAGCATGGCGCAGGCGGCGCGCAGCATCGGATAGGCGAGAAGTGCGCCCGTTCCTTCGCCAAGCCGCAGGTCGAGGTCTACAAGCGGATCCACGCCGAGCGCCTCCAGCATCAGGCGGTGGCCCGGTTCCTTGGAGCGGTGAGCGAAGATCGCATAGGGTGCTGCATCGGGCCGGGCGCGCAGGGCGCACAGGGCGGCCGCTGTCGCGATGAAGCCATCGACCAGCACGACGCCGCCGCGCGAAGCCGCGCCGATCAATGCACCTGCAATGCAGGCGATCTCAAGACCGCCGAACGCGCCCAGCGCTTCTTCCGGTGAAAGCCGTCCGGGCCGCCGCGCGGCAATTTTCTTGAGAATTTCAGCCTTTCGCGCAACGCCCGGTGCGTCGAGGCCGGCTCCGGGGCCGGCGAGAAGCGCGAGGTCGATGCCCTCGACCGCGTGGGCGATGAGGGCTGCGGATGACGTGTTTCCGATTCCCATTTCGCCGAGCAGGATGACCTTGGCACCCTTGTCGACGCACTGCGCCGCAAGGGTTGCACCAAATTCCAGCGCCCGCGCCAGATCATGCGCGCTCATAGCATCTTCGTGCATCGCGTTGCGCGTGCCTTTTGCGATCCCCGCGCGAACGAGGGCCGGGGAGTCAGCCATGTCGCTGGCGACACCAGCATCGACGATGGTGATTTCGACTCCGTTGGCGCGGGCGAACACGTTGGCTGCTGCGCCGCCGGCAAGAAAGTTGCCGACCATCTGCGCGGTGACTTCGCTCGGCCAGGCCGAAACGCCTTCGGCGACCATTCCATGATCGCCCGCGAACAACAGAAGCCGTGCCGGTGTTGCGGATGGCTTCAGCGTGTTTTGCGCGCCTGCGATCTGCAGCGCGAGCTTTTCGATGCGGCCGAGCGAACCGGGCGGCTTGGTCTTGATGTCTATCGCAGCCTGCACGGCCTCCAGATGGGCAGCGCCTAAAGGCGATATCGAGTATTCGTGCAGCACTGCTTGGGGTCTCCTTGCGCGTCTTTGCGGCCGGTTTATCAGCCGGCTTCGCTTGCGGCTTTGTCCTAAGCGCCTTATGACGGCGTTCACAAATCCGAGCAACCCCGGTGACGCCATGCCGACAGGCAACCGCGCGGGCCTTCTGGCGAAGGTCGCGCCATCCATCTTCGTGTTGTTGTGGTCGACCGGCTTCATCGGCGCCAAGCTCGGGTTGCCGCATGCCGAACCGTTCACCTTCCTTGCAATCCGAGTGGTGCTGACGCTCGCAATTCTCATCCCGGTTGCGTTCATCTTCGTGCGCAAATGGCCGGGCAGGCGTCCCTTTGCCCATTCGATGGTGACGGGGGTGCTCGTTCATGGCGTCTATCTTGGCGGTGTCTTCTTCGCCATCAGCCGTGGCATGCCTGCGGGCGTGGCTGCGCTGGTCGTGGCTCTGCAACCGCTGGCGACGGCGTTCATCGCAAGGGCCATGCTTGGCGAGAAGCTGTCGGCCCTTCAACTGTCCGGGATGATCGCAGGCCTGTTTGGCGTCGCCCTGGTCGTCGCGCCCCGGCTGCTCGGCGGTGTCGATATCAGCGGGATAACGCCGGTGACGCTGGCCTCCACAATCGCTGCGGTCATCGGCATCAGCGTCGGGGCGGTCTACCAAAAGCGCTTCGTGACCGGCCTCGACCTTCGTCTTGCGACGGTCGGGCAATATGTCGGCGCGCTCGTGCCTTTCACACTGCTGTCGTTCCTGACAGAGACGCGCCAGGTCGAATGGACAGGCGAGTTCATCTTCGCGATGGCATGGCTCGTGCTGGTGCTTTCCATCGGCGCGGTCGGGCTGCTGATGCTGCTAATCCGCCTCAACACGGCGTCCGGTACGGCATCGCTGTTCTACCTGGTGCCTGCCGTGACGTCGGTGATCGCGTGGCTGCTGTTCGGCGAGCAGCTTGCGCCGGTCCAGCTTCTGGGCATGGCGATCGTGATGGGGGCAGTGGCGGTGGCAACGCGGGCCCCGGGAAAAAAACAGGGCCCGGCGCAAGCACCGGGCCGCTGACACAGGCGTTGCCAGGGGGCAACAGGCAACGACCTGTATGTACAATAATTTACATTAGATTTGTTTATGAGCAGTAAATCCCTGACCTGAAGGAACCATTCGACCAAGCTAAAACGGAAACCCTAAGTTAATCAAAAGCACTGTTTTTTAACTGTATTCCCTGCATGGTCAGTTTTGATCATGGGGGGTTCATGATGCGAATGAAATGGGCGCCAATAACGGCGCTTGCAGCTGGTTTCTTGCTCGCTGGCTGTCAGGCGACATCGGGTCCTGATGCAATCAGGCTGCCATCGACCTTGGGCGCGGGCAAATCCGGAACGAAAGCTGTCGATGCCCTGGCGCAAGTCGATATCGCGGCCCGGACGGCTTCTGTCGGCGCGCCTTCGGACCTGATCGAGCGGTATGAGCCGCCAAGGGAAGGCGCCGTCTTCACCTTTCGCAACAACTGGTCAACGCTGCCGCCGGTGATCAGCTACAAGGTTGCCGGCGTGGTGAAGGCTGGCGACGTCGAATATGTCAAGCTCACCTCCGTGGCCGGGCTCAAGGAGAATGTCAGCGCGTATTACGAGACGTCCGGTTTTGCGTTGAAGGGCTACCGCGATGCAGGCGGCAACGCGATGGTCACCTTCAAGCCGATCGAGGAGCGGTATCGCTTTCCGATGAAGCCCGGCGACAAATGGCTGACGCAATGGAAATCCTTCGACCACCGCAAGAATGTCGAGACATCCGGCGGCGGGGTGGTGGAGGTCATCGGCTTCGAAATGCTGCAACTGCCGGCGGGTACCTATCGCAGTGTGAAGGTGAGACTGCCAACGCCACGGGGCATGCCTGCGGGCATGCGGCACCACGTCTGGTTCTCGCCGGAGCTTGGCGTGACCGTCAAGGAGCAGGTCGGCAACGGCTCGATGAACTGGACGCAGATCCTGGAAAAGGTGGAACTGCCGCCAAGCTGATCACTCGCATCTCACCGTCGTGATCGCCGTGTAGCTTCCGGAAGGAAAGCTGTCCGCGCGGTCGGCGACAAGATGTATGTTCACACGCGTAATCGAAAACCCGGAATTCAGGCGAACCTGCTGGCTTCCGGGCTGTTCGGGGAATGTGACGCCCCTGAAAATGTTTGAACCCGAATAGGTGGTGGTAAAGGCGGCGCCGGTGTTGCCGCCGCCCGGCGCCGTCATGAAGAATGAGGGGCCATCGACGGAAATCTGGTATCCAATCAGCGAATAGATATCCGCGACGCCCGACATCCCGCCGGCAATCTTCGAACTCAGCTGCCGCAGGTCGGGGCTCACGCCCAGTTGGCCTTGCCGTCCCAGTATCACGACGCAAGGATTGTTGGTTGTGATGTTGCCCCAGAACTGGACGTTGTCCTGGGCGGCCTTTGAAGTCGCCGGCCACACCGCAGCCGAAGTCACGATCACCGCTAATGCAGTCTTTTTTGAGAAGTTCATCATCATTCGCACCTCAGGACGATTTCCGCGCGGTACTGCCCCGCCGGAAACAAGCTTGTTAACTTGGTGGCCACGAGATTGACCAAGACAGTGGTCGATCCCTGATTCAGCCGAATGGGGATATTTCCTGGGGTCGCAGAAAATCCGGTTGCGCCAAAACCGGAGTAGGATGCCTTCATGACGAGCGAATCATTTGCGCCGAGGGGGGCGAGCGAAAATCCGAGCGGCACGTCGACGGATAGTGTGTAGGAACTGTTCGAGGCCACGACGTCTGCCTGTCCGGCCCGGCCGCCGTAGCTGACTGAACTGAGCTCGTTTGCCTCCGGAGATGCTGCAAGCTGGCCGTCACTGCCGACAATGACGGCGCAGAACTGGTTGCCACCCTTTGCCGACCGCGACCTCGAAAGTTCCTTGATCAATTCCTTGACGGCTTCCTCATTCTCCATCTGCTCTTCGACGGCCGCCGTTTCTGCTGCATTGTCGGGGCTTTCCTGCGCCACGACCGCGGATCCGGGAAGACCGGCCCAGCAAAGGACTGCCGTCGCGGCGAGGTCGCGAAATACCTCAAAAGTCCGGCGCCGCGTCGAAAGCGGGTTCATTTTTTCAGCCCGTCCGTGGACCAGCCTTCGTCCTCCCAACCCGCCGGCTTTGTTTCGGCCTGTGCAACCTTGACCGGCTTGGCCGGTTGCTGTTGTGCTGGTTCAGCGGGGGCGGCCGCCGTTGCGGCTTGTTCAAAGGCTGCATCTTCGGGCTTTGCGGCGGCAGGGACTTCCCCGGCCAATCCGGAGGCTGCATCGTCCCCATCTGCTTCGGTTTCGGGGGAAATGCCCCGGCCAAGGCCCATCTGCGCCAGCTTGAGTTCCAGTTCGAGCCTGGTGACTTCCAGATCGTAGAGCCTGCTGCAATCGACACGCTTGGGCAACTTGCCCAGCGGCACGACGATGCGGCCATAGGCGGACATGCTGGAATTGCCGGCAGCATCCTGTTCGGGATTGCCGATAACGCCGACATCCATGTAGGCGCCCGAGCCGCCGACGGCCGAACGGCACGTCGTGCCGTCCGCCGCGCGAACCTCGTCGTGACCCTGCGACAGCGTCACGCCCGGCAGGTTGAAGCCGGATATGTTCTGGTTGATGTAGTTATCCTGCGCGGCGGCTTGTGCGCCCGCAAGCAGCGTGGCAGCGAAAAGGAAGGCTGCTACTGCACGCGTTCTCCCAGGAACTTGCCACATATCTGAGCCTTGATTGTTGTTGTTTGCTTTTGGCCAGGGAACGGAATGGATTCGGTGCAGACGCGAACCTTGCGGGTCGCCTGGCCGGATTCGAATGGAACGATCACGCTCACCGGTCGTGAATTGCGGCCGGCCAGAGTGAAGTTCGCGGGCGAGACCATCGCAGCTACCTCGTTGAAGTTCTGGTCGTAGACCTTCACCTCGACACGGATGCGATGCTCGTAGGGATTTGCAGGAAACACCCGCAATGCAAAGGAGTCAGAAAAGCTCTTCACTTCCCCGCGCATCGGCGACATTGCCTGCGCTGCTGCCTGTGAGGGCAGCAGCGCGAGAGCAAAGGCGCAGCCAAGAAACGAAGTCATCGCAAGAGTTTTTGTAGAAATCGAATTCATGTCGTGTCTGTGCCTTTCCTGGTTTTGGGTTTATTCGCAGCGCAGTACGACGGTGCCGGTATAGGTGCCTGCCGCGAACACATCCGAGCCGGACTTGACTGCGGCCATGTGGACCGAAACGTTGGTCGTGCCGTTGTTCAGGTCGTTGGCCGCGTCGGTGTGTGCGCCCGACACGGTGGTTGCGCCGGTCGTGATGTACGATGCGGACAGGGCTTCCGAGGTAGTGTCGGCCGCCGGCTTCGACAGGTTCGGTGCATCGACGCTGACGTCGAAGCCGCTGCCCGAGGCTGCGATCGTGGCCGAACCGGCTGCGCCGCCAGCCTGGAGCGACGACAACGTGCCGAAATCCGTGCTGACGCCAAGCGTACCGGCAGAGTTGACGGTGATCGTGCAGGTATGCGTTACAGTGGCGTTGAACTGGACGTTTCCGGTTGCGGCGAATGCCTGGGCCGGAACGAAAGCGATCGACGCGACAACTGCGAGTTTGACGAACTTCTTCATGACTAGCTCCTGTTAGCCTCTACGTTTCTTTTTTTGTGACGCAACAGGTGTTTTCTGCAGGCCGTGCGCTTCTGTCTTGCGCCGTGCCAACCCCCCCTGACCGTCCCGAAAAGGTATAGCTGCCGGGACTTAAAGTTCCGGTAGCAAGATAGGTTTATGATCGGTAAAGTTGTATAATATCAGACAGTTTGCTTCATATTTTTCAAGAAAATCAGGATCTTGCATTAACACTTTCGCAATGTTTCGCTCATGGCGTGAAAGAGGATCCGGCTACACGCGCCTTGGCACGGAATTTGCCATGTAACCGGCATGACTACACGCGTTGGCTCAGTTGAATATCGCATGTCCGCCTTCGCCAGCATGCTGGCAATTGCGTCTCTTCAGGGGGGAACAGGCAATGCATTCGCCCAGTCCCTTGAATTTTCGGCGTCGGTGCCTGCGGTACTGCCGGGCGGCGAAAGCCACTGGCCGCGGAAGATCGTGACCTTCACGGACAGGGCGCTGCTTCCGGTTGCTTCAATTTGCAATGCAGATTGCGGCACTCTCGCCATCAGGCAAAAGGGCGAGGTGCGACGACATGAATTGGTGCATGTAAAGGGGCAGGGCGCCGCGGCAATCGTTCCGGTCGGGGGAGAGCGCCCGGTGCTCACCGCTTGCGTCGGTGAAACCTGCATCACGTACCATGTGGTGGTTGTGCGGTAGCGCCAGACGGCAGCCATTCGAATGGAAGAACCGCGCCAAAAACAGAAAGACGCTGACTTGCGCCAGCGCCTCCCCGTTCGGTTCCGCCTGCTTTCCGGACCGTGCAACCTGGCAGGATTTTCATCCGCCACGCCGCGGGAACCGGATGCAGGCTTTTCCGATTAAGTACCGAAGGTCCCGTTCGCGCGCCGGCTGAGTCTTTCAACACCGTCTGCGCTGCAATCGCTTCCAACAGCCTTTCCCGGCAATTTCGGACCTGACTTTCGCCAGGCGCCCTGGTCACCAGATCGATCGAACGGTTTGTCCGCCGTTCACCGTCTCATCGGAGGTGGGTTGCGCGTTCGCTTCCGTGCTTTCCACCAACCGTGTGCCTTCCGCCTCCGGTGCTGCCTGCGACCTGTTGCGCGCTGGTCGCCGACTGCTGCGGCACGGTATGAGTTTGTCGTTCTTCGCCTGCCCTTTGGCTATCGGGCCGTTCCGAACCTCATGAAGGTTAGATTTGCGCCAATCCGTTCAGCGTGCAAGGACGGGTTATCCACCGGCTGTGAATACAGTGGACCACAATTGAAACGGGCGCTGCAGTTGCCCGCAGCGCCCTTCGGTTACCCGGTCGTGCGTTGTCGATCAGCTATCGCGGACTTGTGCGAGAAGGTGCAGATTGCCTTCCACCTCCTCAAGTCCGGGTTCCCTGGCTTGCGCCTTGTCGAACCAGGACTGCGCCTTGGCATAGTCGCCGCGCAGAAGATAGGAATAGCCGCGGTTGTTCATGATGCGCGCGTCATTCTTCTTCAGCTTCAGCAGCTGGTCGTAGGCGCGATCGGCGAGGTCGAAGCGGCCGATCTGGTCATAGCTCGCGGCCAGCCCCGCCCAGGCCTCATAGCTGTCCGGCTTGATTTCGACCGCCTTGCGGAAATTCCGCTCGGCATTGCCGAAATTGTCGCCGCGAAAGTCCTCGCGGGCACGTTCGAGAAACGGGCGGGCGCTGTCGCCCTTGATGCTGGCCTGGTTGGAAGCGGGAATGCTTGGCCAAGAGGCGCCGATGACTTCGCCATGGCTGTCGACGCCAAGACTTGCGAGAGTTGAAGGATTGGAGACCCCCGCATCGCCATGCGTCGAGATGGCGGTAGTGTTGCAGCCGGTAAGGGCAATCCCCGAAATTGCCACGAACACAATGGCGCAGATTGCGCGTTTCATTGCAGACCCCATGCTTTTCTTGTTGTTATTGCCTGCGATACTAGCGCCGCGCGCTTAACGGGACTTTGCAACAGCAAGACCGATTTGCCGCCATGCCTAAGGCAAGGTAAAGGGGGCTGCTAAAATTCTACTGGTTCATCAGGCGGACGACGGTCGGCAGGACCGCGATGCCGATGACAACGGGAAGGATGAAAGCGGTGACTGGCACGGATAGCTTCGCCGGTAGCGCGTAGGCGCGCTCCTCGGCAGCCATCATGCGCTTGTGGCGCATCTCCTCGCTGTAGACCCGCAGCGCGTCGGAAACCGACGTTCCCAGTTCCTTGGACTGCTGGATCATCGTTGCGAATCCCTGCACCTCGTCGATGCCCAGGCGCTCGCCGAAAGCACGCAGCGCCTGGTCGAGCGGGCGCCCGGCGCGAATTTCGATCGCGGCGAGTGACAATTGCTGCGACAAGGTGGGGTAGGTCTTCTCGATTTCGCGTGCGATGCGGTCGATCGATGCCTCAAGCGTCAGGCCGGCTTCGGCAGCAACGATCATCAGGTCGAGGACATCGGGAAAGCCGCCGCGATTTTCCTGCTGCAGCTTGTTGATGCGCCGCTGCAGCACGATGTTCGGCAGGAAATATCCAAGCGATGCTGCGCCCAGGAGCAGGCCCAGCTTGTTGGTTGCAGACATGTCGAGCAGGACAACGGCAACGATTGCGAACATGATGAAAATGGCCGCCATCACCACGCGCAATGCAAGGAAAATACCGAGTGCATTCTCGCTGAGAAAGCCCGCCTGAATGAGCCGCATCTGGATCTTGCGGAGATTCTTGGGATCGTTTGCGGAGTAGAAATCATTGGTGCGCCTGGCGATCTTGCGCGCCGCGGATCTGGGCGCGGCCTGCCCTGCGGCCTCCCCCTCGGGCGCCTTGCGCGCCTGCTGGCTGATGTCGAGCCGCTTGCGGACTTCCGATCGGGCCCGGTTCTTGTCATGTCCCTGCATGAAGAAATACATCAGGCCAAACAGCAACAGGCCGGCGAGGGCTGCGCCGAATGCGACCGGATCGAAAGAATGCAGGATTGCTTCCATGGTCATACCTTGAAGCTGACCATCTTCATGATCATGGCGTTACCCGCCACGAGCCAGAAGATCAGGCCGGCGAAGCCCCACCAGGTTTCGCGGTATTCCCACACGCCGCTGTAATAGTCCGGCATCAGCGTCAGAAGCACGGCAAACAGGATCACCGGCATTGCCGAGAGAAATATCGCCGATATGCGACCCTCGGCCGATATGGCGCGGATCTTGGCTTTCATCTTGAGGCGGTCCCGCACCACCTTGGAAAGGCCGTCGAGGATCTCGCGCAGATTGCCTCCGGTGGCGGATTGGATCGAAACAGACGAAACCAGCAATGGAAGGTCCGGATGGCCAACCCGCGAATGCATGTTGGTCAGCGCGGAAACAAGGTCCGAGCCGAATGTTACCTCATCGGCAACCATGCCGAATTCGGAGCCGATCGGGTCTGGCATCTCTCTGGCGACCATCGCTATGGCCACCGGAACGGGATGTCCGGCTTTCAGCGATCGGGTGATGAGATCGACCGCTTCGGGCA
The DNA here is from genome assembly GCA_041742235.1 of Salaquimonas sp. Lineage (GTDB taxonomy): Bacteria > Pseudomonadota > Alphaproteobacteria > Rhizobiales > Rhizobiaceae > BOKV01. The sequence continues at coordinate 9,501 of JBGSJA010000101.1, forward strand.
GTTGTTTGCCGAACAGCGTCATCTTCTTGGCCCGCCGCCGCACAAGGTAGAACCAGGGCAGCACGAAACCGGTCAGCGGCGCAGCCAGAAGCGCTGCTCCCGGCGAGCCGGACATGAACAGGATCACAAGGGTCGAAAGGGCAAAAAAGCCGCCCCATATCATCATCACACGCGGCATGCCGACCGTAATGCCTGCCTGTACGACCAGTTCGTTCAACCATTTCAACGGCAGGACGAAATTGCCGTTTGCGTCGAGGCCGCGCTCCTTGCGCAATTGGACGAGGATGTCCTTCTGGCTGATCTTCTTCTTGCCGCTGGCTGTCATCCGCCGGTTGATGTCCTTGCGCGCCGAGTCGTCTGGCGCCAGCAGCAAGTATCCGGCCTCGACGAGAAGCACGGCCGAGACGACCAGCGAAACATAGAAGACATGTACAGCCTCGAGTTCGAAACTCATTTGAGCTCGATCCCGGGTTCGAATATCGCCGACGGAAGCTTGATGCCCATCGCGACCAGATGCTCGAGGAAACGCGGACGCACGCCGGTTGCCTCGAAATGGCCCAGGACCTCGTTGTTCGGGCCCATGCCGGTCCGCCTGAAGCGGAAAATCTCCTGCATCTGGACGATATCGCCCTCCATGCCGGTAACCTCGGTTATGGAAGTGATCTTGCGCTTGCCGTCGGAAAGGCGCGTTAACTGCACGATGAGATGGATCGCGCTCGAGATCTGGCTTCGGATCGAGGAGACGGTCATCGGCATTCCGGTCATGCCCAGCATCTGCTCGAGGCGCGAAATCGCATCGCGCGGCGTGTTGGCGTGAATCGTCGCCATCGAGCCTTCATGGCCGGTGTTCATGGCTTGCAGCATGTCGAATGCTTCCTCGCCGCGGCACTCTCCCAGGATTACCCGGTCCGGCCGCATGCGCAGCGCGTTCTTCACGAGATCGCGTTGGCGCACTTCGCCCGTTCCCTCGTTGGAGGCCGGACGCGTTTCCATGCGGCCCACATGCGGTATCTGCAAGGCAAGTTCCGCCGCGTCCTCGATGGTAATGACGCGCTCCTTGTCGCTGATGAAAGCCGACAGCGCATTTAGCATCGTGGTCTTGCCGGTGCCGGTGCCGCCAGAGATGATGGTCGTCATGCGGGCCGCGACTGCATGGCGAAGAACCTCGGCCATTTGAGGGGCGAGCGCTCCGAAATCCACCAGGCGTTCCAGCGACAATTTGTTCTTGGAGAATTTGCGGATCGAAACCAGGGGGCCATCGATGGCGATGGGCCGGATTGCGGCGTTGAAACGCGAGCCGTCCGCCATGCGCGCGTCGCACATCGGGTTGGATTCATCGATCCGCCGCCCGACCGCGGCCACGATCTTGTTGACGACGCGCAGGAGATGCGCCTCGTCTTTGAACGGAATGACGACGGGCTGCAGCACGCCCTTGATTTCGGCGTAACAGTTCTTGTGTCCGTTGATCAGGATGTCGGAGATCTCGGGATTGCGCATCAAGGGCTCGAGCGGCCCCAGTCCCGTCATTTCGTCGACGATGGTTCCGACGAACTCCTCGAGCTCGGCATTGTTGAGCGCAAGGCGCTCCTTCGTGACGTAGTCGACCACATATTTGCGGATTTCGTTCACCAGCGCATCGCGCGGCAGCTTTTCGAGCGCCACGAGATTGAATTCCTCGATCATGCGGCGGTGCAGCGCGACCTTCGCTTCGATGATCTTTCCCAGCGATGCGGAAGGCTGGGGTAGTGCCGCGGGCTGCTGGGCCGGCTGTTGCTGCGAAGCGGCGGCAGCGGTCGGCGCCTCCTCGACGCTGGAACTCTTCGCGGGCGCCGGCGCGAAAATCTCGTCTTCGAAATGGCCTGAATGCAGCGTCGAAAAGCGGTTGCGCACGATCAGCCAGCCTTTCGAGAGAAAAGCTTCATCCCGTTCCAGAAGCCGCCGCCGCGATGCTCCTTGACTGCTTCCGTCTCCGACGCATCGCTGATGATGATCCGCTTGAGGTGCTCCGTGACATTGTTTGCCGGATCGACATCGACGAGCGGCACGCCGCGATCGACCGCGTCGCGCACCAGGCGGTAGTTGTTCGGGATGCCGCCGGCAAAGGACTGGCCCAAGGCCTCCTCGACGTCCTTGGCGTTGAGCCCCGCGGCATTCGCGCGCCAGTCCATGCGATTGACGAGCACCTTGGCGTTGACCTGTGCCCCGGTCTTCTCCTGGACCGCCTCGATCAGGCGGCGTCCGTGACGGATGGAAGGCACTGTCATGTCGGAGACGATGAACAGCCGGTTGGAACCCAGGATCACCGTTTCCGTCCAGGGAAACCAGATGCGCGGCAGGTCGATCACGACATAGTCGAAATAGGCTGAAACGAGATCGAGCAGGCGCACAACCAGCGCCGCCTTGAAGGTGCGCATCTCGCTCGGCTGGTTCGGCGCGGCGATGACCGACAGTCCGCTCGCGTGCTTCGACAGCATCACGTCCAGCAATTGCCGGTCCAGCCGCTCGGGCGAGTTCTCGATCTCGGTGATGTCGAAGCGCGGTTCGATGTCGAGGTATTCGGCGCACGATCCATGCTGGAAATTGAGGTCGACGACGCAGGTCGTGTGGCCGAACTTCCTGCCGTAGCGGTTCAGGATATGGGCCGTCTCCAGCGTCATGACCGTGTTGCCGACACCGCCCGAGGCCGGCATGAACGCCAGGAACTGCGGCTCGACCTGATGGTCCTCGCCCGGCATCTTCATGGCATTGTTGCAGGCCCGCACGAGATCGGATGTCTGCAGCGGCTTCACGAGAAAATCCGAGACCTTGAGCTGGATGAGAATGCGCGCCGCCGCCGGCGAGAAATTGGAGGTCACGACAACCACGGCGCAAGCCGGTCCCACCATCCGCTTCAGTTTCTGAAGCTGCTCGAAGTCGGCGACACTGCCGGCATCGATGTCGAGGATCAGCGCATCGAAGGAGGCTTCGCGAACTTCCGCGCCGATATCCTTGATGTTCTTCTGGAATACGATGAAATCCTGGGCGTCACCTGCCGCGATCGCTCCCTTGGCCATGGCAATGAAGGCGGCATCGTCCGACACCATTCCCAGTTTGCGCTTCGACTTTTCCGTGCTTGCCGCCATTTGTTTTTCCCCGATGCCGCCTGCGCGATCACTGCTGTTCCGGCACGACGAGCTGGGGCGGCGTGACCTGTGACTTCGCGTCCTGGTTCTTGTTGGCAGTCGCGTATTTGCGATACGCGCCAGCCTGCCGTTCGCCGTTGCTGGCGATATTGGTGTCGTAGGCGTGGCGCGGCCACGGATCAATTGTCTGCAGCGCCTGGTTTTGCGCCACCGCATTGCCTGCCCACGGTGCGATGGTGTCCTGGCGCGCGGTATACTCGCAGCCGGCCAGAGATGCCGGCAAGGCGATTGCCAGGACGATCCTCGAATAACGGTTCATTTCGCGTCTCCTTGCCGGCGCTTGCGCTGCATGTTCGCTCAGAAATCGATGATGTGGCCGGTGCGCAGTATGCCTGCCCGGCTGTCGGCGACCTTGCGCAGGTTGGCCCGGTTCATTTCCGTGCGGCCGTTGACGAACAGGTCGACATCGTTGGGCGCCGTCCCGCCATCGAGCGGCGTCGCAATTTCCGCGCCCGGTGCAAGCGGGCGGACAAGGCGTGGCGTCACGATGATGACGAGGTCGGTTTCCTGCTTGCGGAAGGATGAGGAACGGAACAGCGCCCCGAGGATCGGCAGGTCGCCCAGCCACGGGAACTTGCGCACGTCGTAGTTTCCGGCGGTCTGGATGAGGCCCGCAAGGACGAAGCTCTGCCCGTCGCGCAGTTCCACAGTGGTGTTGGCGCGGCGCACGATCAGGCCCGGTATTTCCGTGTCGTTGAACTTCACCGAAGAGTTCGGGTCGATCTGGCTGACTTCCGGCGCGATCCTCAAGTTGATGACGCCATTGTCGAGAACGGTCGGCGTGAAATCGAGACCGACGCCGAACTTCTTGAACTCGACGGTGACCTGGCCATCGGCGGAAGACACCGGGAACGGAAACTCGCCGCCGGCAAGAAAGCTTGCCGTGTCGCCGGAAAGTGCCGTGAGGTTCGGCTCGGCAAGGCGGCGCGCGATGCCGCGCTGTTCGAGCGCCTGCACCAGGGCATCAACCTGCATGCCGTGGTCGAGCAGCCGGCCGAGCACCTGGCCGAAGGGCAGGACGCCCGAGACGAGCGAGTTGATCACGCCGATGCCGCCTGCGCCGTTTCCGAGCGGCTGGTAAAGCGGATTGGCGATGAGGCCGTTGTCGGCCATCGTGAAGTTGCCGCCCTGCTTGTTGGCGAAGAGGCTGACGCCCAGTTCCTTGTTGTGGCGGCGCGAAGCCTCGATGAAGCGCACTTCCAGCGTCACCTGCGTCGACGGCGCTACCGAAGTCGAATCGATCGGATCCTCGTCGAAGCGCTTGGCGATCTCGCGAGCCTTGGCGGCAGCGGAGGGGCTCTTCGCCTTGCCCGAGATGATTACGCGGCCATTCGCGGTGGATGCCTTGACGCCGCCGTCGTTCAGGGCGGCATTGAGGGTGCGGTTGATTTCGGTTGCGTCCGGTCCGACCTCGATGTCCAGCATGCCGACCAGTTCGCGCGCCTCGTTGTAGAGCGCAACGCCGGTGGAGCCTGCCTTGCTGCCGACGACATAGAAGGTGCGGTCGGTAAGCGGCGTGACCACTGCGACGTCGGGATCGCCGACGACGATTTCGTTGAACACCTGGTCGGCGCGCATGGTGCGCGGCTTGCCTTGCGCGACCCGCACGACCTGGGTTCCGCTGGTGTTCAGTTGCACGACGCCGTTCTCGTCGGCGTATGCGGGCCGGGACTCAAATCCGGCCCCGATTGCGATCATGGCTCCCAATGCGGCTGTTGCCGCCAGCCTGGAAAGGAGTCCCGCCTTTCCGTTCGTTGCACTTCCTGTTTTCATCCCCGCAAGACCGGCGTCCCTTCCGGCCTCTCCCAGGTTGTTGTTGTTATTGCCCGCTGGTTGTTTTCCCATCCGCACCGGTCGCGGGTACCGTGTGCTGGACCACCTGTTCACGTTTCACGACCGAGATGGTCGCGTATTGCTTTTTAGGTTTTGCGTTCAGGAAGCCGAAGAGATTGTCGTCCACCGGCTTCGCGGCGTTTTCCGGCTTGGCATCGTCGAAGACGTCTGCCGAAAAGGTCGAGGTGCCGGATTTGTCCTCGTCTCCGGCGCTGCGCAGCAGCAGCGATAGCTGGCCGACCGAATTGGCCAGCGCCAGCTTCTGTGCGCCCGGTGCGTTGGTTTCCAGCGTAACCGACTTGGCGACACGGGCAGACTCGTTGGTGCGGTCCGCGTCCTGGTCGATTGAAAGAACCTTCACGTTTTCAAGGATGATCTTGGCTTCCTGGTTGCCGTTCTCCTGGTCGCGGCGGGTGAGCACGATGTCCACCCGGTCGCCGGGCATGACGAAGCCGCCCACGCCGTTGACCAGGTCAACGGGGATGGTGACTGCCCGCATGCCTTCGGAAATGATGCCGGAAAGGCCGGCGCGGCCGTTTTCGCCCGTGATCTTTACCGCCAGGACAGGTTCGCCGGGCTCGATCGTCTTGATCGCCTTGCGCTCGCCCTTCTCGGTGATTTCGTTGATCTTCCTGAACGCGCCCCCGGGCACGGCATCGGCCGGCCACGGCACTTCCTTGAGGTTCTCGGCGGTAAGCTGTTCTCCGAAGCGAACCTGCGCTGCGGCAACGACGACACTCGCCATTTCCACCGTCGGTTTCGTGCTTTCGATCTCGCTGAGGCGCGCCTGGGCCTGACTGTCGAGCCAGGAATTCCCGGCAAAATAGGAGACCGCGCCAAACGCGACGGCCAATCCTGCCATGATGAAAACCTTGGTGTTCAAAAGCCCTGATCCCTGTCCAGATTTCTTCTGGTTATTGGGATCAGGCTAGCGCAGATACATTAAGTTTCTTCGCAATTCGCTCGGCAATTCGGCTCAAAATTGCCGAAAAATGAATAGTTTAGCGTTAGCAAAACGTGAATCGGCATGCTTGGTAAATGGAGGGTTTCCGGCCTCAGCGCGCAAGGAAACGGCTATCCAGCCAATCGGCGAACTCGGCCATCACCGCGTCCCGGTTCACCTCGTTGAGGCATTCATGCCGTGTCTGCGGATAGACCTTCGCCGACACATCACTCACCCCGGCTGCCTTAAGCCGGGCAGCCAGGCGAAGCATCGCCTCGCCCTTCAAGCTTGAGGGGTCCATCGCGCCCGCAACGATGTTGACGGGCAGGGATTTCGGGATGCGTGCGATCCGGGCGTTGTCGGCCGAGGCGCGGATGCTTGCGATCACGTCGAGCCACAGCCCGACCGAAACCGGAAAGCCGCAAAGCGGATCGGCGACGTATCTGTCCACTTCGCCACTGTCGCGCGAAAGCCAGTCGAAGGCGGTACGGTTCGGCGCGAATTCCTTGTTCCACGCCTCGAAGGTCGCCTTCACCGCGAAGCTGCTCGGCACGTCGGACCCCTTGAGGAAGCGCTCCGTCTTCAGGACCGCGACAAGCACGTTGAGCAGGAATGGCGTATCGAAGCTCGTGTTCCAAAATGCCGCTGCATCGCTCATGCCGGGATTTTCATGCGCATGATGCAACGCGATGATTGTCCCCATGGAGTGACCGAACATCACCAGCGGGGTTCCGGGCGAACGCGTGCGCGCCTGCGCCATAACCGCGCTCACATCGTCCAGAACCTTGGCCATGCCGTTGTTGGCCGCGAATACGCCAAGCGGCGCGTCGGGCGCCTTGGTATGGCCATGGCCGCGATGGTCGTGGGCAATGGTTGCGTAGCCGCGTGACGCCAGGTAGTCGGCGAAGCGGGCGTAGCGGGCCGCATGCTCCGCCATGCCATGATTGACCTGGATGATCGCACGCGGCGGCTTGGCAGGCTCCCGCCAATGAAAATTGAGCACCGCTCCCGTGGGGCTTTGCAGCGCCTCTCGCGACCACGCCGTCATTGTCAAACTCCGGCCATGGCGATCTGGTCGTCGATTTCGCGCGCCGAAAAGCCGAGCGCCCTTCCGATCTCGTGAACCTTGCCGAGTTCCTTGCGCGACTGGGAGAGGTCGCTCATCATCACGAGATAGCAGCCCTTGACCATCATCTGGCGCATGGCCGGCGATATGCGTTCCCGCTCGCTCGCGAGGCGCGCGGCAACCGCGGGGCCCTTGAGGGCGGCCACAGTGGCCGCGATCTCGTCATC
>JBGSJA010000102.1:0-14203 GCA_041742235.1 Salaquimonas sp.
CTGCCGGGTGCCTGCGGGCGCTGCAGCGCGACGGCGAGGCGGTCGTGCTGGTGCTCGCCGCGGACCACCACATTCCCGATGCGGGCGAGTTTTCCGCAGCCGTGGCCCTTGCGAGCGGCGATGCAAGGGCAGGCCGGCTCGTGACCTTCGGCATCCAGCCGGACCGCCCGGCCACCGGCTACGGTTATATCCGGCCGGGGGGCAAGCTGGAGGCCACGTTCAAGGTGGAGGCTTTCGTGGAAAAACCTTCGCACGACCTTGCCGCCACCTATGTCTCGCAGGGCTATTTGTGGAACAGCGGCAACTTCCTGTTTCGCGCCGCAAGCTTCATCGCGGAACTTCAGCGGTTGCAGCCAAGGATTCTGGCTGCGGTTGAAAAGGCGGTGTCGGCGGCGCGCCGTGATCTTGATTTCGTCAGGCTCGACGCGGTGTTCGGCGAGGCGCCGTCGATCTCTGTGGACCACGCCGTCATGGAACATACCGGCAAGGCGGCTGTCCTGCCGGTTTCCTACGCCTGGTCGGACGTCGGAAGCTGGGATGCGGTACTGGATATCGCGGCGCGCGACGCCGGCGGCAATGCGGTGATCGGCAATGCCGTTATCGAGGCAGGGTCGAACAATCTTGTCCATTCCGAACGGCGGCTGACCACGCTGCTGGGCGTCGACGACCTCGTTGTAGTCTCGACGGCCGACGCAGTGCTCGTCGCCGGCAAATCCAGCGCGGAGCGCGTCAAGGAACTCGTGAAGTCCTTGCAGCAGGCCGGACTGGCCGAAGCGACGGAAGCCTGGCAGATCTTCCGCCCCTGGGGAAACTACGAGCGCCTCGACATGGATGTGGGCTATCAGGTCAAGCGCATCACGGTCAAACCCGGCGGTGTGCTGTCGCTGCAGAAGCACCGCCACCGCTCCGAGCACTGGGTTGTGGTGCAGGGCGAGGCGGAAGTCACGATCGACGGCAAGGTAACGATCTTGCAGCCGAACCAATCGGTCTATGTGCCGCTTGGTTCGGTCCACCGGCTCGCCAATCGCGGCGAAGTTCCGGTCGTGCTGATCGAGGTCCAGACCGGGGACTATCTAGGCGAGGACGACATCATCCGGCTTGAAGACAGCTACAACCGCATCGAAACTCCTGAACCAAGAACAGACTGAACAGATGGCCCGCCTTTATGACAGCCGCAAACGGATCCTCGTCACCGGCGGCGCCGGGTTCCTCGGCTCGCACCTCATCGACCGTTTGCTGGCGCAGGGCCATGAGGTGCTGTGCGTCGACAACCTCTTCACCGGCACCAAGCGCAATGTTGATCACCTGCACAACCATCCGCGCTTCGAGTTCCAGCGCCACGATGTCTGCTTCCCGCTCTATGTCGAGGTCGACGAGATCTACAACCTCGCCTGTCCGGCCTCGCCGGTGCATTACCAGCACGACCCGGTGCAGACGACCAAGACCTCGGTGCATGGCGCGATCAACATGCTGGGCCTTGCCAAGCGGCTGAAATGCAAGATCTTCCAGGCCTCGACCAGCGAGGTTTACGGCGATCCGGCGGTGCATCCGCAGACCGAGGACTACTGGGGCAACGTCAATCCGATCGGGCCGCGCTCATGCTATGACGAGGGCAAGCGCTGTGCCGAGACGCTGTTCTTCGACTACCGCCGACAGCACGGGCTGGAAATCAAGGTCGCGCGCATCTTCAACACTTATGGCCCGCGCATGCATCCGCGCGACGGCCGCGTGGTGTCGAACTTTATCACGCAGGCGCTGGCCGGCGAGGACATCACGCTTTATGGCGATGGCGCGCAGACCCGCTCCTTCTGCTATGTCGATGACCTGATCGAGGGTTTCCTGCGCCTGATGGATACCGATCCATCGTTCACCGGCCCGGTCAATCTCGGCAATCCGGTCGAGTTCACCATGATCGAACTCGCGCAGAACATACTTAGCCTCACCGGCTCGGGCTCGAAACTGGTGCACAAGCCGCTGCCGGCCGATGATCCCAGGCAGCGCCGGCCCGACATCACCCTTGCCAGGGAGGCGCTCGACTGGCAGCCGAAGGTGCCGCTGGCCGAGGGCCTCAAGCCGACAATTGCCCATTTCGAGGCGTTGCTGCGCGGTTGACCTGCGCCGCCACGAATTGTCCGGACGAATGCATGAAATGCCGGCAGCTTCTCCCTTTTCGAGCGTAAAGGGACGAATGCGCCGTCGATGACCTTCAACTCTCGGCCGCCTGACCAACACCGTGCGTCTGTCCAACGAATGTGCACCGTGGACCTTCGGTATTGGGAAATCGATGCGAAACCTGTTGGCGCGCGGGTTGGTTTGACAAGAGACCTGCCAGTCCGACGTCTCGCAATTTGAACGGGCTTTGCCAATACGCAGTGCATTCTGCGAAAAATCAGACTCGAAAGGCGGGTTTGGTTACCGGAATGCTAACCGCGGTGGAATTCTTTATATTTCAGCCGCTTGCATCGGTTTTATGGCCGGACCGCTTGCTATTTCGGCCCATTAAAGTCGGATATAAATCACAGTTTAATAAATTGCACACATTGGCGGCGACTCCGCGTCAGGAGATCGCACTTAGTTTCCCGTGACGAATGTTTAGACCCCCCGGGAGAATACCCATGCTGTCCAACATGGTTCCGGCGCTTTTTCGCCGCTTCTTGAAAGATACCGCCGGCACGTACGCAATCACCTTTTCGTTGATGGTCGTGCCTGTTCTTGGAACCGTCGCCTTGGCTGTCGACTACTCCAATTTGTCGAAACAAAAGAGCTTCGTCCAAAGCAGCCTTGACGCAGCCGCGCTAGCCACTTCCAAGGAATACGCAGCAGGAAACTTCGCAGCCGATACGGAGGCGCAGGAAAAGGCATTGATGGATGTCTATGCCAGCGACTTCTTCCACGCCAACCTGCCCTCCGAAGTGCTGCCGCAAGATGTCGTTCTGACGTCAGGTTTCACTACCGTCGCCAAGCAGGACCAGGACGGAGTCTGGCGCGAAGAAAAGGCGGTCGCCCTGAGCGCCACCCTGACCTATGACACGTTGATCGCGAAGGTCGTCGGCCATGAGACGATCGTGTCACAGATCGCTTCGGAAGTCGCCATGGGCAACCTGACCGTCGAAGTTGCGCTCGTCGTCGACAATTCGGGCTCGATGGCGTCCAACAGCAAGATCACGCGTCTGAAGGAAGCTTCACGCAGCATGGTGGACAAGATCTTTGCGGCGGCGACCACGTCGAACAAGCCCAATCCGATCAGCTTTTCGGTCGTGCCTTTCGCTGCATCGGTGAACATTGGAAACGCCAATGCGGGCGAGCCGTGGATGGATCTCAACGGCTGGGCGCCGATCCATCACGAGAATCTCGATTGGTCGACCTATATCAAGCCTACCAATGCCACCGTCGAAATCACCGACAGGGGTACCCACAAGACCGTCCGCGAACAGATCAGCGGCGGCGCATGGGAGTGGAAGACCCGGCATGACATCCATGAAATGCTGGGCACGCAATGGAGCGGTTGCGTCGAGATGCGTCCATGGCCGCACAGCACGCTCGACACCGTGCAGACGGTCAACGGTGTCACGTTCGAGCAGGCGCAGGCCGCAACTTCCGGCGACGGTCTCGATGCGCTGTTCGTGCCGATGTTTGCACCGAGCGAGCCGTCCGCGAAATACGTCACCAAAAGCGGCAGCAGTTGGGTGAACAACACCGACAGCTACAACTATCCCAACGACTACACGTACGACTACCGCAAGAAGGACAACAAGATCTTTGCCTCGACCACCGCGGACAGGCAGTCGAACCAGAATGTCCGGCAGGACTGGATATGGCGGTACCAGAACAATTATGTGAGCATGGCGAGTTCCCGCAGCCCGAATATCAGCTGCACTACGCCGCCGCTGACGCCGCTGACCACCGACAAGGCAACCATCATGACTGCCATCGACAACCTCGTCGCCAATGGCAATACCAATGTGCAGGAAGGCGTTGCCTGGGGCTGGCGCACACTGAGCGCGAGCCTGCCATTCACAGGCGGCCGCGTCTATGACGATATCGACAACCGCAAGTACATTATCGTGCTGACGGACGGCAACAATACGTACAGCACGTCTTCGACGCCGAACGAGAGCACCTACGGCGCCTGGGGATACGGCAAGCACGGGCGAATTGACGAAGGCCTCGAAAAGGCTGACCGGCCGGCACTCTACACAAATACCACGCCTACCACCTGGGAATCGAAGATGAACGTGCACACCCTGCAGACTTGCGAAAACGCCAAGGCTGCCGGCATCACGGTCTTCTCGATCGCGTTCGACGTGTCGAGCGGCTCGTCGGTGAAGAAGCTGCTGGAATCATGCGGCGGATCGGCAAAGGATGCCGACGGCGAAGACGTCTATGCCGCCGGAAGGTTCTACTATGATGTGGGAACGACCGAACTGGCCCAGGCTATGGATGACATTGCGGCCCAGATCTCGGAAATGCGCATCAAGCGCTGACGGCCAGCCAGGGACCTGAAAACAACCGGAAGAATTGGGGAGCGGTGCGTTGCATTGCTCCCCTTTTTCATCAAGGAACGATCCTGTTTTGTTCTTACCAAATGTCTGAAAAAACACGCTGAACAAAAACAGAACAAGCCGCCGCCGCGCGGCTTGCCGGTTTTTCAGGCGAGGGCCTGCCACCACATGGCGCCGGCGACAACCCAGACCAGTAAAGTTGCCAGGGCGGTGCGGGAATAAACCAATCCCACCATGCCGTCGATTACGCGTTCGAGGTCAACCTTCATTGCGATGAACTCCCTTGTGTGGACGTTCAATCGAAATCCTGTCAGTCAATAGACCGGATTGCGATTAACGGGATGTTCAACATTAAAAATTCATTCCGCAAGAGTTTATAATTCAGGGCTACACTTTTGTACCGATTAACGTTATCGGCCAGTATTTTAAATAATATTTTGCTTCTTCTCTAGATTCAGCAAGTGAACAGACATTTGCAGGTCCCGCGGTTTCCGTGGATCCAGGCCCTTGCCTGACAGGGCCGCGTGCTGCCAAAGTCATCCGATACCGATGGAACGGGGGGAGCGAATGCGCGTGCTGGCTAAATGGCTTTTGCGGGGAATTCTGGCAGCCGTTGTTTTGGCTTTGCTGGCGGCGGCGGCGATCTATGGCATCGTCGCATCCACCATACCGTCAGCTTCCGGATCGGCCGAACTGGCCAACCTTTCCGGCGAAGTCGAAATGGTGCGGGACAAGCATGGCGTACCGCACATTGTCGCGGAAACGCACAACGATGCAGCTAGGGCGCTGGGATATGCCCATGCGCAGGACCGGTTCTGGCAGATGCACGTGCTGCGACATGTAGCCGATGGCCGGTTGTCCGAACTCTTCGGCAGCGCAACGGTGAGTACCGATGAATTCCTGCGGACGGTCGATCTCGCCGGATCGGCGAAGGCTTCCTACGAGGCGCTGTCACCCGAGGCGAAAGATTTGCTGGCTGCCTATGCATCGGGCGTCAACCAGTGGCTCTCGCGCAAAACGTCCTTGATGGGGTCGCGTCTGCCGCCCGAGTTCCTGATCCTGGGCAAGGATGCACAGCCTTGGGAGCCATGGCAAAGCGTGGCAATGATCAAGGTCATGGCGCTGACGCTGGACTCGAACATGGACGAGGAGATCCGGCGTCTTGCACTGGCGGCGCGTGGCTTCAGCCCTGCCGAGATCGACGACCTGTTGCCTTACGGCCCGCGCGACACCCCGCCGCCGCTGCCTGATTTGCGCGCGCTTTACGGTTGGCCTGCCACCGGGCGGCCGGTTGCGGATGCCGGAACCAGCGACGGCGACATTCATGCGGTAAATGGCCTTGCATGGCCGATCGGGATAACCGCCTCCAACAACTGGGTCGTCGCTGGATCGCGAACGGTTTCGGGAAAGCCGTTGCTGGCCAACGATCCGCATCTGGGCCTGACCGCCCCAACCGTATTCTATCTCGCCCACTTGCAGTTCAATCACAATGGCGGCAGGCATGACGTGATCGGCGCCAGCCTGCCGGGCACGCCGCTGGTGCTGGCAGGCAGGACCGGGTCCTTCGCCTGGGGCCTGACGACCACCAATCTCGACGGCCAGGATGTTTTCATTGAACGGGTAAAGCCCGACGATGCCTCGCAATATGCGGTTGCGGACGGTTGGCGCAGTTTCGAGACGGAGGAGATCAGCATAGCCGTTTCAGGCGGCGATCCGGTAACGATGACCCGCCGCAAGACGCGGCACGGGCCGGTTCTGCCGGACGGATACCGCGGCATATCGCAAATCCTGCCCGCCAACCATGTCGCTGCGCTTTCGTGGGTTTCCCTTGCCAGGGACGATACGACTGTGGACGCGGCGATGCGGCTCAACCTTGCCACGACAGTCGGCGAAGCGATGGAAGCGGCGCGGCTGATGGTAGCGCCGATGCAGTCGATCGTTATGGCGGACTCGGCCGGCGCGATTGCGCTGATTGCGCCTGCGCGCGTCCCGGTTCGCGATCCATCCAACATGATCATGGGACGTGCGCCCGTACCCGGCTGGCTGGAGCAGTATGACTGGAAGGGGTGGATGTCGTTCGAGGAATTACCCCGCATCGACAACCCGCCGCAGGGGGCGGTCGCCACGGCAAATGGCGACTGGATGCCGGAGAGTTATGCCGGGCACATCACCTTCGACTGGGACGAGCAGTACCGGCAGACTCGGGTCGAAGAACTGGTGATCGGTCGCAACGAGAAACATTCGCCCGAAACGATGGCGGCGATCCAGGCCGACAATTATTCGCCGGCGCTGGACCAGTTTCGCCGCGAGGCGCTGGCGCAGCTTGCCGCAGGCGCCGGACAGGATGGCGAACTTATTGCGGCGTTGAAGAACTGGGATGCCATCATGGCGCCGGAAAGGCCAGAGCCGCTTATCGTGACGGCATGGTGGCGGCACGCGCAGATTGCGATCTTTTCCGACGATTTGGGACCGGACTACACGCGTTTCGCCAAGGGCCATCTGCAGCCGGTGATCGCGGCATTGACCGAGGCGGGGGCTCGCGACTGGTGCGACAATCGCGAAACCACGCAAAGCGAGACTTGCGGCATCATTCTTGCCAGTGCGCTTGACACGGCGTTGCGCGAGATCGGCGAAAGCCAGGGCGAGGACTGGAAGGCGTGGCACTGGGGCAAGGCCCATGTCGCGTTCGGCGAGCACCGGCCGTTCTCCTCCGTCGCGCCGCTGGCACGCTTCTTTACCGTCGAGAGGCCAAGCGCGGGGGATTCCTACACGCTGCTGCGCGGTCGAACCGACTTTTCCGAAAGCGAGCCCTATCGCAACGTTCATGCTTCCGCCTACCGCGCATGGTACGATCTTGGCGCTCCGGACACGTCGCGCTTCGTCACTTCAACCGGGCAGAGCGGGCATTTCCTGTCGCCGCATTATGACGACCTGGCTGACCTATGGGCGAAGCTGGAATATGTGCCGATGACAACCAATGCGGCCGAATATGGCGCCGAGGCGCAGGGCCGGTGGGTGTTCCGCCCGCCCGGCGGACAAACCAACTAGGGGGCAGTCGAGATATGGCCGAATTGAAAAGCTGGCAGGAAAGCGCGGCGAAGCTGGTGGACGTGGCGGCGGGAAGGGCGCATGCCGACCTCGTCGTGCGGCGCGGGCGCTGGGTCAATGTTCATTCGGGCGAGATCGTGCCGGCAACCGACATCGCCATATCCGCGGGGCGTTTTGCCTATTGCGGCCCTGATGCGCGCCATACGATCGGCCCGGACACCCGTGTGGTGGATGCCGCAGGCCGCTATCTGGTTCCGGGGCTGTGCGACGGGCACATGCATGTGGAAAGCGGCATGCTCACCGTCACCGAGTTTGCGCGCGCCGTCATTCCGCATGGCACCACCAGCATGTTTGCCGACCCGCACGAGATCGCCAATGTCCTGGGGCTCGAAGGCGTACGGCTGATGCATGACGAGGCGGCGGGGCTGCCCGTGAACGTTTTCATCCAGATGCCTTCCTGCGTGCCGTCCGCGCCCGGCCTCGAGCATTCCGGCGCGGAACTCGGCCCGAAAGATGTGCGTGCGGCCATGGCCTGGCCCAACATCATCGGCCTCGGCGAGGTGATGAATTTTCCAGGCGTTGCGGCAGGCGACGCCAAGATGATGGGCGAAATTGCCGAGACCATGGCGGCGGGCAAGACCGTAGGCGGGCATTACGCCTCGCCGGAACTCGGCCCGGATTTTCACGCCTATGTCGCTGGTGGGCCATCGGACGATCACGAGGGCACACGGGTAATCGATGCGGTGGCGCGCGTACGCCAAGGCATGAAGGCGATGCTGCGGCTTGGCTCGGCCTGGTACGACGTTGCCGAACAGGTGCGTGCAATCACCGAAATGGGACTTGATTCACGCAACTTCATCCTTTGCACGGACGACTGTCATTCCGGTACGCTGGTGCATGAAGGACATATGAACCGTGTCGTGCGCCATGCGATCGCGCAGGGTCTCAAGCCTGTCACCGCGATCCAGATGGCGACGATCAATACCGCCGAACATTTTGGGCTTGGCCGCGAGCTGGGTTCCATCACGCCCGGCCGGCGAGCCGATTTCCTGATCGTGACCAACCTGGTCGAACTGGCGATCGACGCCGTCTATGCCCGCGGCGAACTGATGGCGCAGGACGGCAAGCTCAAGGCAAGCATGCCGTCATTCGACTATCCGGCAAAGGCGCGCGGCACGGTCAACATGAAGCGCGACCTTACAGCCGAGGACTTCCAGATTCCGGCGCCCAAGGGCAAGAACAAGGTGAAGGCGCGGGTGATCGGGGTCATCGAGAACCAGGCGCCGACCAAGGCGCTGACCCGCGAACTCGAGGTCAGCGACAATGTGGTGCAAATGGACCGCAAGCGGGATGTCTGCCAGATCGCGCTGGTTGAACGCCACCGGGCCACCGGCGAAGTGGTGAACGGCTTCGTTTCCGGCTTTGGCTACAAGAAGAAATGCGCGATCGCCGCCACGGTGGCGCATGACAGCCACCAAATGATCGTCGTCGGCACCAATCGCAAGGACATGGCGAAAGCGGCTAACCGGTTGCGCGAGATTGGCGGAGGCGTGGTGGTGTTCCACAAGGGCGAGGAGATTGCGCTGGTCGAACTGCCGATTGCCGGGCTCATGTCGGACGAACCGGCCGAGATGGTAGCGGCGAAGGCAGACAGGATGGTGGCCGCAATGCGCGAAATGGGATGCACGCTCAACAACGCCTACATGCAGCACTCGCTATTGGCGCTTGTGGTCATCCCCGAACTGCGAATTTCCGATATCGGCCTTGTCGATGTGCGAAAATTCGAGAAGGTGGATCTTTTCGTTTAGCGGCTCGGTTCAGGCAACTGCCTGTTCCGGAACGGGTTTTTCACTTTCCCGCCGCTCTTCCGCCTGAAAGTCTGAGAGCATCTCACCGAGGGCGATGCAGGATTCAACGAGCTGGCGTATGCGGCTGCGCTCCGTCCTGATCTTCCCGGATTCGTCGAGGTTGATGCTTGCCGCCTTGATGCGGTTCTTGAAGTCGTGAAGGAATGTCATGTCCGAAAGGAATGGCGGCAGTTCGGAGATCCTGACTGGGCGCTGCTGCTTGCAGATCTCGCTGAAAACCTCGATCCGGCTTTCGATCTCGCTTGAGAGAAACGCAGATTTCAGTATCGGGTCGGTCAACCGGGCGAAGTCACCTTCATTATACAGCATGAACGGCCGGTGATGGGCATTCGGCTGGTCGTAATGGAAACGGTCGCTGGCGACCGAGAACTTGCTGACAAGTAGCTCGATCAACTCATTGACCACCTCGTTCGCCTTGGAGTTGCGTACGATGTCGTGCTCCGCCTTCAGCACTTTCGCCTGCTCGACTGCCGCCATGGAATGATTGACCGCCGCGGTACTTTGATAATCCAGCACCTCGCGCAACTTGGTGAATTCCCGGTTCATTGCGGCGAGTTCTTCGCGCTGAACCCCGAACGCTCGCGACTGGTTGAAGATGGCGATGGCAATCCACATCAGCGACAGGGCAACCAGCATTGACACCAGCAATTCGCCATTGCGTGGCAACGCACCCAGAAAAACGTTCATGTCCGCCGGGCAAGGCGCAGTTATGTAGCACGCAAGCGGCGTCTTCATTGAGATCACGAACGCATAATAAAGCAGGCTCAAGACAGTCGCGACCACGCCCCAGAAGACGGGATTTGCAAGACGGCTGCGCTGCTTGGTCACTGGCTTCATCGTTTCTGCCCCCCATGGACACACACAAGCATCGTCGCATGACGCAATGTCATTATGTTTCATAAACCACAATACGTGAAGGAAAAATCACGAGCGGTGACAGTGGCGCGCCGGACTGACGGGGCTGGTTCAACGCCAAGGCAGCTTCTGCGCCTTGGCCTCGCACTCCTTGATGCTTCACGCACTTCCCGGTCAGAGTCTGACAGGCAACACAGGGAACAAATCTCACGGTGAAAGATATTGAACATTAGTTCAGTTCATTCGTGAGGGCCTTGATGTGGGAATCTGCAGGAGGGAGAAGGCGTGTCCTCGTGACGGGCGGCGCGGGCTATATCGGCTCGCATGCGTGCAAGGCGCTGGCGCGGGCGGGATATGTATGTGCCAGTCACCTTCGACAATCTTGTTTTCGGCCATGAATGGGCGGTGAAGTGGGGACCGCTCGAGACAGGCGACCTTGCGGATCGCGCGCGGCTTGCTGCAGTGATCGAGGAACATCGGCCCGAGGCGGTTATGCATTTTGCCGCCTATACCTATGTGGGCGAGTCAGTGAGCGACCCCGGCAAATTTTACCGCAACAATGTCGGCGGCAGCCTGGCGTTGATGGAGGCGATGCGGGACCACGGCATCGACCGCCTGATCTTCTCCAGCACCTGCGCGACCTATGGCGTTCCGCAGGCACTGCCGATCGTCGAAACGACCCCCCAGCATCCGATCAATCCGTACGGCATGTCGAAGCTTATGGTGGAGCAGATGCTTTCCGATTTTGGCGCGGCGCATGGACTGAACTGGATTGCCCTTCGCTATTTCAATGCGGCGGGCGCCGATCCCGACAACGAGATCGGCGAGGACCACGATCCGGAAACCCATCTCATTCCGCTGGTCCTGGACGCCGCATCCGGCAGGCGCGAAAGCATCACCGTGTTCGGCACGGACCACGATACGCCCGACGGTACATGCCTTCGCGACTATATCCATGTCGCCGACCTTGCCGATGCGCATGTGAAGGCGCTGGCCGCCCTCGAAGGCGGGATGCAGTCATGCGCCATCAATCTGGGCAACGGGCAGGGCCATTCGGTTCGCGAGGTAATCGATGCGGCAGTTCGTGTGACCGGGACGGACATTCCCGTCCGCTACGGCCCCGCCCGCGAAGGAGACCCGGCGGCGCTGATCAGCGATGCGAGCCTTGCGGCAAGTCTGCTTGGATGGCGGCCGCAGATCGGCGATCTCGACGAGATCGTCCGCACCGCCTGGGCATGGCACCAGCGGCGCAATTCGTGGAACTGATCCTGGCTGCCTGTTTTTCAATACAATGACGGCAGGTCCTTGCGTCAAATCCAATGGCGCCGCACGGAAAGGCTTTATACAACTTCAGCATCAGTCATTGTGGGTATCAATACTGTATAATATCGCACAGCATTATAAAAATGAAATGAAGATAAGTATTAAATACAACAAAATAGACAATTTGCACCTAAAAATATTTTGAACTTGCCAAATTACACTATAAATCTCCAAAGCCGCCGGCCTTCTGTGGTTTTGGCGGCAATTCGATTGATGGTGAGCGGGGCTTTGGGGTGGGCGGGAATATCAAATGTTTGGCCGTGGCCGGCGGGACAGCGCCATGGCAGGTCCGGATTTTCCGCGGATTGCGGTCGGTACCGCATTGCGGGTTCAGCCGTACCGGTGGTGCATCAAACAGCATTGAAGATGCAGCGCCGTGGAACTGACAAGAGCCGGTCCGCCAGAGGCCAAACAGGCCGCGGGTCCATGGAATGGCAGGGGTACACGACTATTTCGCGCCTTTTCCCGTTCCGGGGCACAAGCGTGGCACGCGATCGATGTTGCGACGGCGCGGACCTTGCATCGATTGTCAAACAGACGGACGCTAGGCGAACGGTTTGCACTGGTGCGGATCGTCGGAAACAATCTCACCGGGCGGCATGATACGGAACAATCGGTGGAGAATACGCGGTTCATCCTCGAAAACGAAATCGAATTCGACAACTGCGAGAAGATCTGGATCCTCAACCGTATCGTCGACGAGAAGGTGGAGCGCCGTCTTTCCGCCATGCTTGAAGATGCCGGACGGCGGGTGATCACGATACCCTTCGTAGCCAAGGATTATTCGCGCATCTCAAACGAAGACGCGCTGGTTTCGGCCGACTTCATCAGAAGCGATTCCTACAAGGCGTTGGACCGCGAAGCGCAAATGCGCGCGCTGATGGCATTCTACCGGCCGAAAATGCTTTACATCATGAACGTCAATGCGGCTCGAAACCTGGCCTTGGACGAAGCGCGCCTGCTGGCGGACTGGGTCATGCCATGGGACGGCAATTGCTTCTTGACGGCGAATGGATGGGCGGAATTGGCGCGAAGTGTCCTCTGCAACCAGATGTTCGACTATCATGCCGTCCCGATGGCCCGACTTGCCAGGAATGACGAGGTATTTGGCAAAGATCTGCAGTCAAGAGCGAAGGAGGAGCCACAACTCATCTTCGGGCGAACTGCCGAGGAACGCTTTGATGCCGCGGTTCCCTACGCCCGGCGCGACAAGGTGGAATTGCTGGTGCGTCTCGGCATCCAGGGGCCAGGAAAAATCTTGAAGACCGATCCGTGGGACGTGAAGCCGCTTGCGCGATCGCAAAGCCATGGCCTCTTCAACCCGCAAGCAGGCTGGGTCGCAAGGCTCGGTTCGGGTAATCCCCATCTGGAAGTGGGACGCAATTCCCCAAGGCTGAGATACATGCAGCGGATGACAGCGGCCATGCGGTTCGTCGATGAGATCGACATGAAGTATGGTCGCCCCGGAACAGCTTCCGCTTACCTTAAGGAAAGCGCCTGAGCGTCCGGCGCTTCAAGCCTTCGCCGCGCCCATTTCCGTCCGCTTCGCCTGGCTACTTCTCCTGCTTCAGTTCGAAGACCACATGGACCGACACTGTGTATGTGTTTTCGCCCGCTTCGACCGGAACCGGTGAGGAGGCTGCGTCCATCAAGACCTTGCCCCGCGCCATGGGCATGGGGCGCGCGTGGCCGGTCTCCGTGATCTCGACGATCGGGCCAAGAGCGGCCCCGGCTGCATCCGCCAATGTCGTGGCGCGAGCGATCGCATCCTTCATCGCGGCGCCGCGGGCTTCGGCAATTCTGGGCTGCGGGTCATCATTGGTAAACTCGATCCCGCCATCGGAATTGACGCCAAGCGTCACCGCCTCATCCAGAACCTTGCCAATCGTACCCACGTCGCGAATGCGCACGACAAGCTGGCTCGATACCTGGTAGCCGACGATCTTCGGCGGGTCCTGCTCGCCATTTGCTTTCGGTTGGGGATAGTTGAATTGCGGTGCGATCTGGAAGTTCGCCGTCTGCATGTCTTCCGGCTTGATGCCGGCCGCGCGCATGGCGTCGCCCAAATTGCGCATGACCTGCGTGTGCGCATCGAGTGCTTCCCGCGCCGTTCCCGCCTGCCGCACTACTCCCAGCGTCAGGATCGCCATGTCAGGCACCACCTTTGCCGTACCTTCGCCCGTGACGCGGATTACCGGGGTCCGTTCCGGCGCGCCGGATGATTGCGCCAATGCGCGTGTTCCGCCATCGGCAAGCACTCCCATCGCCGCAAGGAGCGCCGTCGCCGCGATAATCTTGTGGGGCTTCATCATTTTTCTCCGGTATTGTTATGAATTGGTGGTCAAGACAGGTTGCCGGCATGTTGCGAACACGCGGCCGCAGGTTTCCTGACATAGATGTCACGCTCATGGCGGAATTTCGTTGGACCGAAGATCGACTAAGGCCATGCGTCAATCGATATCCCAGATCATGGCGCATAAACGGCGGTACTGATCTGGGCAAGAGATTTTCAGAACGGTCCGCTGCATTTGCCTTCGTCTGCCCGGCGGCTGTAATGTCGCAAAATTCACGAATGAATACGCGCTTTGCCAAGCGCTGTCGTTTGCG
>JBGSJA010000103.1:0-5274 GCA_041742235.1 Salaquimonas sp.
GGCGCCGGTACGAGCGCCGGTCGCCTCACCGCCCGCCGTCAGGCTGCGCACCAGTTCATCGGGCAAAGGCAGGTTTGCCGCATGCGTGAGGCGCACCAACACCATGTCGGCTGCGGCAAGCGGCCGCTCGCTGCCTTCGACCTCGGCAATGCCCTTGATGAGGATCTGCCATGCCCGGCCAAGCGAGCGAACGGAAAGTTTGCCGGCAAACTCCACTCCGCGCCGGCGCTCGGTCTCCGTGAGGGAGGCGTCCTCGACAGCCTCCGGGACATATTTGAGCCGGGTTACGAAATGAATGAAATCGGCAAGGTCGGTGAGCACGACTGAGGGGCTGGCGCCGATGTCGTACTGGTCCTTCATCTCGCCGAGCGCGGCGGCAATGTCGCCGCCCATGACATGCTCGAAGAGGTCGATTACCCGCCCCCGGTCGGCAAGGCCCAGCATGGCGCGAACGCTTCCCGCCTCCACCTTGCCGGCCGAATGCGCGATTGCCTGGTCGAAGATCGACAGCGCATCGCGCACCGATCCTTCAGCCGCGCGGGCCACCAGCGCGGCAGCCTCGTCCTCGACCTCAACCGCTTCGAAAGCGGCAATCTTTTTCAGGTGCGCCGTCAGCGTACCGGCGTCGATGCGGCGCAAATCGAAACGCTGGCAGCGCGACAGCACCGTGACCGGCAACTTGCGGATTTCGGTGGTGGCGAAAACGAACTTCAGGTGCGGCGGCGGCTCTTCGAGCGTTTTCAGCAGCGCATTGAATGAATGGCTGGAAAGCTGGTGCACTTCGTCGATGATGTAGACCTTGTAGCGCGCGATCGCGGGCGCATAGCGCACGGATTCGAGGATGTCGCGCATGTTGTCGATGCCGGTATGCGATGCTGCGTCCATCTCGATGACGTCGACATGGCGCCCCTCCATGATGGCGCGGCAATGCTCGCCCTCCTCGCGCACGTCGATGGTCGGCTGGTCGATGCCGTCGCGCTTGTAGTTGAGGGCGCGGGCAAGAATGCGTGCGGTGGTCGTCTTGCCGACGCCGCGCACGCCGGTCAGCATGTAGGCCTGCGCAATACGCCCGGTGCGGAAGGCATTGGTCAGCGTGCGAACCATCGGCTCCTGGCCGATCAGGTCGTCGAAATTCTGCGGCCGGTACTTGCGCGCCAGTACGCGATAGGGCGCCGGCTTGCTGTGGTCGGGTTCGGTCATGGGCGCACTATAGACGCTTTTTGCGGCGCGAATACCGTCCACGGACGGGCACTGGCGAAATCGCGGGTAAGGGTGGAAGGCTGGCTTAAGGCGACCCGGACAGAACTCGTTGGGGCTGCTTCCTTCCGGACCTGACCCGGTTGGCGAGGAATCCGTCCGCCACCAACCTTCCGCGGGCAGATATCGTCTTTTCCGCGCCGATATGCAAGCTTTCGCCATTCAGATTCGGGACCGCCACATGTTCATGCTCGATCCAAGGCTTGAGGCAGACAGCCTGCCGCTCGGCACATTCGGCTTGTGTCAGGTGCGGCTCATGAACGATTGCCGCTGGCCCTGGCTGCTGCTTGTGCCCATGCGGGCGGACGCGGTGGAACTGCACGAACTTGCGCCCGCCGACCGGTCGATGCTGGCAGACGAGATTGCCCTCGCCGCCAAGGCGCTGAAAGCGGCGACCGGCGCGCTGAAGATCAACACCGGCGCGCTGGGCAACATCGTGCGGCAATTGCATGTTCACATAGTCGCCCGCAACGAAGGCGATCCGAACTGGCCCGGCCCCGTATGGGGGTTCGGAACCCGCCAGCCATACACATCGCAGGATGCGGCGGCGCTCCGTGAACGTCTTGCCCCGCATCTTTTTCCCATGGAAAGCAAGGCATGAAAGAATTGTTCGACGGCCCCTTCCCCGAGCCAAGCGCGCTCACGGGCTTCTCACAAAACCGGCTGGTGCGCGACAGCGAGAACCGCGACGGGCAAACCCTCAACAAGGCGCTCGCCGATCCTTATGCCCGGTTTCACCTGTTTTGCGGCGCTAAGGCGCTGGTGCGCAAGGATGACCGGCCGACGGCGACGTTTTCCTCAGGGGAGGCGCGCCGTTTCGCTTTTGACGAGGCTTCCGCGATCCTGCTCGGGGCGGACGATGCCGGCCCGCGCATTGCCGCAAGGGTTGAAATTGAGGGCGAACCGGCCGAGCCGCTGCGTCTTTATGACTTCCGCTCGCTGCTCTATTCCTCCGCCGTCACGGATGAGGAAGCGGGCGCAATCGCGCAGGCCGGCAGTCTTCTACACTGGCACGGCATGAACCGCTTCTGCGGCAAATGCGGCGAGGCGACCACCGCCATCAATGGCGGCTACCGGCGCGATTGCGCCTGCGGCTCGCAGGTGTTTCCGCGCACCGATCCCGTGGCGATCATGCTGGCGGTGCGCGCCGACAAAGCCCTGCTTGGCCGCAGCCCGCATTTTCCGCCTGGCTGGTATTCGACGCTGGCCGGCTTCATCGAGCCCGGCGAAACCATCGAGGATGCCGTAAGGCGCGAGACATTCGAGGAAAGCGGCATCCGCATCGGGCGCGTGCGCTACCATGCCAGCCAGCCCTGGCCATTCCCGCATTCGCTGATGATCGGCTGCCATTGCGAGGCGATGACGGACGAAATCGCCTTCGACGGCAGCGAATTGGAGGATTGCCGCTGGTTCACCCGCGACGAGGTGCGCCTGATGCTGCGCGAGGAACATCCCGAAGGCGTCAAGTGCCCGCCCTCGAAAGCCATCGCATCCTTCCTGATACGGTACTGGGCAGAAGGCTGACTACTCAGCCTGATCGATCTTTTCGCGTTCCGCCTCGCGGAAAGCGTGGGCCGGATAAACCCCGACGATGCGCATGTCGCGCGAGAAATAGGCCAGTTCCTCGAGCGCCCGCTTTACCGGCGCATCGTCCGGGTGCCCCTCGATATCGGCGTAGAACTGGGTGGCGTAGAACTTGCCGCCAAGCTGGTAGCTTTCCAGCTTGGTCATGTTGACGCCATTGGTGGCGAAGCCGCCCATCGCCTTGTAGAGCGCCGCCGGAATGTTGCGCACGCGAAAGACGAAGGTTGTCATCAGCAGCCGGGCATCGTCCTGCGCTGCCCATTGCTTTTCCTTGGAGAGCACGATGAAGCGGGTGACGTTGTTTTCCTGGTCCTCGACATTTTCCTTGAGGATGTCGAGACCGTAGAGCTCGGCTGCGAGGCGCGGCGCCAGGGCCGCGTTCGACCGCTCACCCTCCTCGGCCACCATGCGGGCCGCCCCGGCGGTATCGCCAGCCACGACAGGCTTCCACTTGTGCTTGCGGATGATCTTGCGGCACTGGCCGAGCGCATGGATATGCGAAAGCACGTTACGGATTTCCTCCAGCTTCACGCCCTTCAGCGCCATCAGTTGGAAGCGGATCGGCAGGAAATACTCGCCAATGATGTGCAGCGGCGAGACCGGCAGCAGGTGATGAATGTCGGCGACTCGCCCGGCGATGGTGTTCTCGATCGGGATCATGGCAAGGCGGGCCTTGCCGCTTTCGACCGCGTTGAAAGCGTCCTCGAAAGTCGGGCAAGGCAGCGGTTCCATGTCCGGATACATGTTGCGGCAGGCGGTGTCCGAATTCGCCCCCGGCTCTCCCTGGAAGGCGATCCTGTTCATTCCCGAAGTCATGCGGTCTTCTCCGATGCGGCGAGCATCGCGCGCGCCTTCTCAAGGTCTGAGGGCGTATCGACGCCCAGGGGTACCGTGTCGACGATGCTTACATCGATGCGCATCCCCGCTTCCAGCGCGCGCAACTGCTCCAGCCGCTCGCGAATTTCGAGCGGCGACGGCGGCAGCGCTACGAAACGCGCCAGCGCCTCGCGCCGGTAGGCATAGAGCCCGATGTGATGCAGCAGATCCCCCTCGCCCCAAGGCGCGGTCGCCCTCGTGAAATAGAGCGCGCGCAGCCGCCCGGGCGCAATCTCGCTGCCGACGACCTTGACGACGTTTGGGTTGGTGCGCTCGCCCTCGTCATGGATCACGGAAGCGAGCGTCGCGATGTCGGCGGGGCCGTCGAGCAGCGGGGCGAGGCTTTGCGCGATAACGCCGCCCTCGATGGTCGGCAGATCGCCCTGCACATTGACGATGAAGCGGCACCGGCCTTGCGGATCGATCTTTTGCGCCGCCTCGAAGATGCGGTCGGAGCCGGACTCGTGGTCCGCGCTTGTCATCACCGCCTCGCCGCCATGCGCCTCCACGGCCTGCTTCACCGCTTCGCTGTCGGTGGCGACGACGACACGCCCGATCTCCGCCTCGCGGGCACGGCGCATGACCTGAACGATCATGGGTGTGCCGGCGATGTCCGCCAGCGGCTTGCCGGGAAGGCGGGTCGAGGCCATGCGGGCGGGGATAAGCACGAGAATGTCTGCCGCGCCGGCGGCATGCGGAACTGTCATGACTGGCATTTCAAACGTGCGCCGGATGTGAAAAGCGCGGCTTTTTCGGCCCAGAACGACGTCCGGTGTCAAAAAGTCTCACTTGATCAACCCATACAGTCGTTGTAACGCAACCGCAAACACTAGTTCGCGCTGCCTTGGGCGGCTGCCTGCCGCCAGATCCCTTCTGTCCGGCGCGATCAAGGCGGGCGCGGCATTCACAGGCATCCGCGCGAGGGGATCGGAACCAATGGATTCGTTTCAGTTCAACAAGATTGCGATGGCCGTGCTGGGAACGGTGTTCCTGATATTCGGCACGAGCCTGATCGCCGAGACGCTGTTTCACGCCGAGGCGCCGGAAACGCCCGGTTTCGTGATCGCGGCAGCCGAATCCGAAGGCGGAGCGGCGGAAGGCGGCGAGCCTGCCGGCCCGGCCTTCGACCCCGTCGCGCCGCTGCTGGCTTCGGCCGACACAGCCGCCGGCGAGGGCGAGTTCAAGAAATGCGCGGCATGCCACACCATAGACTCAGGCGGTGCGAACAAGGTCGGCCCAAACCTCTACGGTGTGGTAGGGCGGGCCATCGCCTCGCATGAAGGCTTCGGCTATTCGGCGGCGCTCAAGGAATATGGCGTGGGCAAGAACTGGGATTTCGAGGAACTCAACGGCTTCCTTTGGAACCCGAAGAAGCACGTTCCCGGAACCGCGATGGGATTTGCCGGCCTCAAGGACGTCAAGGACCGCGCCGACATCATCGCATGGATGAACACACAGTCGGCGGCGCCGGTTGCACTCCCCGATCCTGCGGCGGCGGCAGCGCCCGCGGCTGAACAGCCGGCAGCCGAAGCAGCGGCGCCTGCGGCGGAAGCTGCG
>JBGSJA010000104.1:0-1723 GCA_041742235.1 Salaquimonas sp.
ATGAAGAAGAAGCCGAAGATGAAAAGCGCCGGGACATTGATGCGTGGCTTGCCGGCAGCCAGTGTTGCGATCCACGCGAAGACCTGGATGCCGCTCGGAATCGCCACGGCCATGCTGGCGGCCGAGAAGAAGCCGAGCGACATGGCCGGCAGGCCGGTCGTGAACATGTGGTGCACCCACAGCCCGAAGCTCAGGAAGCCCGTGGCGACCAGCGCCACCACGACAAGTTCGTAGGCAACCAGCGGCCGCCTTGCGATGGTCGGCACGATCATCGACACCATGCCGGCTCCTGGAAGGAAAATGATGTAGACCTCAGGGTGCCCGAAGAACCAGAAAAGATGCTGCCACAACAGCGGGTCGCCGCCCTGCTCGGGAATGAAGAAGGGCCAGCCGAACGCGCGTTCCAGTTCCAGCAACAGGGTACAGGCAATCACCGCAGGAAACGCAAAGATGATCATCGCCGCGAAGACCAGCATCGACCAGGCGTAGACCGGCATGCGGCCAAGCGTCATTCCCGGCGCGCGGGTGCGCAGGATGCCAACGACGATCTCGATCGCTCCGGCGATCGCCGATATCTCGATGAAGCCGATGCCGAGCAGCCAGAAGTCCGCATTGATTGCCGGCGAAAATTTGTAGCTCGTCAGTGGCGGATACATGAACCAGCCGCCATCGGGCGCGGCGCCGAAGAAGATGCTTGAGAAGAAGACAAGTCCGCCCACGAAATATGCCCAGAACGCATAGGCGGAGAGCCTGGGAAACGGCAGGTCCCGCGCCGCGATCATGTTGGGCAGCAGCAACACGCCCATCGCCTCAACCCCAGGAACGGCGAACAGGAACATCATCGTGGTGCCGTGGACCGTGAAAAGCTGGTTGTAGACCGCGTGCCCGACGAGGTCGTTCTCCGGCACGGCGAGTTGCGTGCGCATGATCAGCGCGAGGATGCCGGCGAAGATGAAGAACAGCAGCGCCGTGCCGACGTAGTAGGCGCCGACATAGGTATTGTTGACCGCGCTGATGAGGGCGAAGCCGCGCGGCGGCTTCCAGATGCGCTGCAGTTCCTCAAGTTCGCCCGGCGGGCGCGGCGTCTCGTTGGGAAACTTCATTTCAGAGCCTCGAGATAGGCCGCCAGAGCGCGCAGCTCCACGCCCGTGAGGCGGTCGAACGAGGGCATCTTGTTGCCGGGCTTGAGATGCTGTGCGGATGAGATCCACCCTGCGAGCGTTCCCCTGTTGTTGGGGAAGGTCGCGGCCCCGAGCGTCTTGCGGCTCCCCACATGCGTGAGATCCGGACCGACCATGCCGTTCCATTCGGTCCCGCGGATCGCGTGGCAAGCCCCGCAGCCGTTTTCGCCGAAGAGCTGCATGCCCAGTTGCTGTTCCGCGGTTTGTGGCTCGCGCGCAGGCTGCATTTGGGTTTCGAACCAGGCCGCGTAGTCCTCGGGCGTCTCCACGACCGCGATCAATGACATCAGCGCATGTT
The DNA here is from genome assembly GCA_041742235.1 of Salaquimonas sp. Classification (GTDB taxonomy): domain Bacteria; phylum Pseudomonadota; class Alphaproteobacteria; order Rhizobiales; family Rhizobiaceae; genus BOKV01. The sequence goes on from JBGSJA010000104.1 coordinate 1,480, forward strand.
GCGCGCCGCAGAACTCGGCGCACTGGCCGCGATAGACGCCCGGGCGTTCAGGCCGGATGATGAGGGAGTTCGTGCGGCCCGGAATCATGTCCAGCTTGCCACCCAGCGAGAGTATCCAGAACGAATGGATCACGTCGGGGCTGACCAGCGAAAACGCCGCTTCGCTGCCTGCGGGAAGGTGAATTTCGGTGCCCGTGGCAAATAGCGGACGTTGGGCGCCGTCGAGATAGGTGACCCGCCACCA
>JBGSJA010000105.1:0-2220 GCA_041742235.1 Salaquimonas sp.
CGGCGTGTTGTGGTTCTTGCCGAACCAGGAGGTGGCATAGCCATTGTCGAGCAGGATGCGCCCGACGGTGGCCTTGTCCTCGCCGATGATGCTGTTGTAGCCCGGGTAGCCGGTCGACTGCTCCGAAATGACGCCGAAACCCACCGAGTGATGGTTCCGGCCGGTGATCAGCGCGGCGCGGGTCGGCGAGCACAGCGCGGTCGAATGAATGTTGTTGTAGCGCAGTCCTTCATTGGCGATGCGGTCGAGCGTCGGGGTGGGGATGACGCCGCCGAACGTGCTCGGAACGCCAAAACCGGAATCGTCGGTGATGACGAGAAGAACATTGGGCGCGTTTGCGGGCGGTACCACCCGCGGCGCCCACCAGGGCTTCGACTGCAGGGCGCCGTCCCTGATCACTCCGCCAAATGACGGTGCCGGGGGTGGAAGTTGGCGGCCGTCGATCGTGGTCGTCGCCGACGGTGAGCCTAGTTCACCCTGGACTACCTGCGCGAATGCAGGTTGCCAAAAAAATGTGCAAGCGATGAGCAGCCAGTTGAAAAGCTTCATGTTTTACTCCCGCACCAAAAAAATTTCCGAGCGCCGCACCTGAGACTTCTGCGCAGGCAAGATGTCGTATATTATACGATCGGACGCGCGGCTGCTTAGCTTTGAAGGACTTTTGCGAGTGCCCGACGAACCTTTTTGTCCCCTGCAAAGGGTGGGGCCACTCGCCAAGCTGCCTCGACTGGTCGAGGAATTCGGTTTCGATCCAGGGCTTCTGTTTGACGAACGATCGACCGTAGCGAACGAAATCAGCGATGAGGATGGGTTCATACCGTACCACCAGGCGGTAGCCATCCTCGCGCGCGCCGCTGAATTGACTGCATGTCCGCACATCGGGCTGGTATTGGGCTCGCGCATGGACGCCAACATCCTTGGCTTCGCCGGTCAAGTCATGTCAGCCATTCCTGTGCTGGGCGATGCGCTCAATGAATTCATCGGCCTGCAGCCGTTCAATTCGAGCGGAGCGGTGGTGTACCTGATGCCGCAGGGCAAGGATTATTTGCTCGGATACGGTGCCCATCAGCACAACGGAGGCAGCAACCGGTACGCCTACGACTTGAGCCTGGCGGTGGCTTTTAAAGTTGTGTCTGATATCACCGGCGGGGCGGCGCATCCGGTGGAGGTGCTGATGTGCCACGACAATTCTGCAGACCGACGGCATTATGAAGCGGTGTTCAAGGCGCCGGTACATTTCAACCAACGCCATGCGGCATTGGTGTATTCGAAAAGCATGCTGGATTTGCCCGTTGTCACTGCGGATCCCGGGAAGCAAAAGGAACTTCTGGAAATCGTCTGGCAAAAGCGTTCTGCCGGTCAACCGGTCAGTTCGCGCGTAAGGCGATTGTTGCGTTCCATGCTTCTGCAGAACCGCGGGAACATGCAGGATATCTCCGTCGCGTTGGGAATGAATGCGCGCGTGCTGCGGCGCAAGCTTGCCGCGGAAGGTGCCACCTTCCAGCATATTCGCGACAAGGTACGCCATGCAGTCGCAAAGGAGTTGCTACAGATGACGAAACTGCCGGTGGGTGAAATCGCCGATGCGCTTTCGTTCAGCCATCACAGCACTTTCACACGGGCGTTTCGACGATGGAGCGGACAAATCCCAACCCAAGTTCGTGTGGACGCCTTGACGTCACACTCCCTGTTCAGGTGAAGCGGATATTACGTGGACTGCTGTTGGCAGGAGATCCTTCGATGACAGCATCACGGCTCAAGATGCACCGGAGTAAATTGCGCCGACATCTCACCTATGAGGACCTGATTTTCTAGTACATCCGCGACGAGGTCAGCTTTGCTGTGGCGCGCGAGTTGCTGGAGCTGACAACACTCACGATGGGCGAGATTTCATCCGCCCTGGCATGCTTCACGCAAAGCACTTTCTCCGATGCATTCTGCCGCTAGGTCGGCACGTCGCCTTCGCTTTGGCGGGAGCAGTTTGCATTTCAATCCTATCGGCCCCAGAGGACCGCTTCTTCGAGTTCGCACCCACAACCAGACAGGCCGCTCCCGGCCCCGAAACTGACGGTCGGTTTTGCGCCCCATTTCGGTCGCCAAGGCCATTGTCCCTGTCGTCCAAAAGCAGACGTTCCAGATTGTCGCGTAGGTCTCACGGAGAAAATAGCGCTATCATAGATCATCGAGACCAGTCGAAAGGGAAGATCATGAAATTTCTCG
>JBGSJA010000106.1:0-3311 GCA_041742235.1 Salaquimonas sp.
GCCATCGAGGAATTCGGCGCATTCGCCCGCAACGACAAGTTTGTCGATGGCGGCGCCGCAGCGGTTTCCTCGACAGACTTCCGCGACAGCCCCAAGGGCCTCTTCGCCTCCCCGCCCAAGTGCTACATGCACCGCCAGGCATCGTTCATCCCGTCCTTCTTCCCCGAAGGCACGAAGCTGGGCGAGGACGCAGACTTCTTCTACTTTCCGGCCTATGCCGGCAAGGATCTCGGCAAGCCGGTGCTTGGCGCAGGCACACTGGCGATGATCACCAAGGACGGCCCTGCCGCCCGCGCCTTCATCGACTGGCTGAAGACGCCGATCGCCCATGAAGTGTGGATGGCGCAGTCCGGTTTCCTGACGCCGCTCAAGACTGTGAACACCGAAGCCTATGCCAACGGCCCATTGAAGAAGCAGGGCGAAATCCTGCTGAACGCCACCACGTTCCGCTTCGACGGTTCCGACCTGATGCCGGGTGCGATCGGCGCGGGCGCATTCTGGAAGGGCATGGTGGACTATTCGGGCGGCAAGCCGGCGGCCGAAGTCTCAGCCGACATTCAGAAGGCGTGGGACGCGATCAAGTAAGCCTGTCCTTGAAGGCCGGTAACAGCGCCGCGGGTAAACCCCCGCGGCGCAATCTGGGAGGCTGCCGCCATGCTCGAACAGGTCGTGACTGCCCTTATCGCGATCGCCATAGGCGTCGGCGCGGCCTTCATCTACTTCTGGGGCAGCAACTGGCTGCTTGACCGCATGTTTCCATTTCGCGACGGCGAGGATGCGCGGGCAGTCCGCAACCAGCGCATCGCCACCGCGATCCGGCCCTGGCTCTTCCTCGGGCCAGCCCTTCTGGCACTCGGCATCTACCTCGTCTATCCAGTCTTTGAAACGCTGCGGCTTTCGTTCCATGGCCGCGATGGCGAGACCTTCGCCGGCCTTTCCAACTACCAATGGCTAGCCGTCGACAGCGGCTTTCGCGAGTCGATGTTCAACAATTTCCTCTGGCTTTTGGTTGTGCCGGCCCTTGCCACCTTTTTCGGCCTTGTCGCCGCCGTCCTTACCGATCGCATCTGGTGGGGCAACATCGCCAAGAGCCTCATCTTCATGCCGATGGCGATCTCATTCGTCGGCGCTTCCGTTATCTGGAAATTCGTCTACGACTACCGCGCGGCGGGCGAGCAGCAGATCGGCATCCTCAATGCCTTTGTCACTTTCCTCGGCTTCGAGCCGCAGGCATGGATCACGGTGCCCTTCTGGAACAACTTCTTCCTGATGGCGATCCTCATCTGGATCCAGACCGGCTTTGCCATGGTCATCCTCTCCGCCGCCTTGCGCGGCATTCCCGAGGAGACGATCGAGGCCGCCATCATCGACGGGGCGAACGGCTTCCAGATCTTCTTCCGCATCATGGTGCCGCAGATCGCCGGAACCATCGCAGTCGTGTGGACCACGATCACGATCCTTGTGCTCAAGGTATTCGACATCGTCTTCGCGATGACCAACGGCCAGTGGAACACGCAGGTGCTGGCCAACTACATGTATGACTGGATGTTCCGCGGTTTCGACTTCGGCAGGGGCGCGGCGATCGCCATGGTCATCATGCTGCTGGTGACGCCGATCATGGTCTGGAACATCCGCCGCGCCGCGGCTGAAATGAAGGGGCGCTGACGATGGGCTCGGTCGCCGGACGCCGTTCCGCACTCACCTGGGCCGTGCATCTGAGCGTGCTGTTGCTCGTCGCCTTGTGGACGCTGCCCACCGCCGGCCTGCTGATCTCGTCGCTGCGCGACAAGGACCAGCTTGCCGTCTCCGGTTGGTGGACGGCCCTGACCACCTCGAGCCAGAACCTGACGGGCCGTGCCGGCAGCCCGGAAACGCAGGTTGGAAAGGACGGGCGATTCGTCATCGAAGGGAACCTCACGCAAAGTGGCAAGGTGACCGCATTCGGCTTTCGCGTTCAACAGCCCGGAGCCTTCAAGGCGGGCGACACCGCCGACATGGGCGAGGGCAAGACGCTGACAGTAAGCGAGGACGGCCGCTACGCGATCTCCTCGCCGGTGCGCATGGAAGGATCGCGCGGCGAGCGCATCTTCTTTACCTCGGCGGTGCCGCCGCGTTTCACGCTCGATAATTACCGCGAAGTGTTGCGGTCCGAAGGCATCGGCAGGTCGTTCCTCAATTCGCTGACTGTGACCATTCCCGCGACGGTGATCCCGATCCTGATCGCAGCCTTCGCCGCCTATGCGCTTGCCTGGATGAAATTTCCCGGGCGCGCGCTGATCATCGCGATGGTGGTGGGCTTGCTGGTGGTGCCGTTGCAGCTTTCGCTCATTCCGCTGTTGACGATGTACAACGGCATCGCCCAGCAATTCGGTTTCCCCGCGAAGGGCTATGTCGGCATCTGGCTCGCCCATACCGGCTTCGGCCTGCCGCTCGCGATCTACCTGTTGCGCAATTACATTGCCGGCCTGCCGCAGGAAATCATCGAATCGGCGCGGGTGGACGGCGCATCCGACTTCGACATCTTCCGCAAGATCGTGCTGCCGCTTTCCTTCCCCGCGCTCGCATCCTTCGCGATCTTCCAGTTCCTGTGGGTCTGGAACGACCTGCTCGTCGCGCTCGTCTTCCTGGGGCCGCAGAAGGACGAACTGGTCCTGACAGGCAAGCTCGTCAACCTTCTGGGCTCGCGCGGCGGCAACTGGGAAATCCTCACGGCTTCCGCCTTCATCACCATCGTCGTACCGCTCGCGGTCTTCTTCACATTGCAACGCTATCTGGTGCGCGGCCTCCTGGCCGGCTCCGTCAAGGGAGGCTGAAAAGCCCATGAATGCCGAGTTTTCGATTTCGCCCGCGCCCGAAACGGCGGACAAGGACTGGTGGCGCGGCGCGGTGATCTACCAGATCTATCCGCGCTCCTTCCAGGACACCAATGGCGACGGAATCGGCGACCTGCCGGGCATCACCATGCGCCTGCCCTACATCGCCTCGCTGGGCGTGGACGCGATCTGGATATCGCCCTTCTTTGCCTCGCCCATGCTCGATTTCGGCTATGACGTTTCAAACTACAAGGCGGTCGATCCGATGTTCGGCACGCTCGCCGATTTCGATGCGCTGGTCGCCGAGGCGCACCGCCTCGGCCTCAAGGTCATGATCGACCAGGTCATTTCGCACACGTCCGACAAGCATGAGTGGTTCGCGCAGAGCCGCGCCAGCCGCGACAATCCCAAGGCCGACTGGTATGTCTGGGCCGACCCGAAACCCGACGGCACGCCGCCCAACAACTGGCTGTCGATTTTCGGCGGGTCGGCGTGGGC
>JBGSJA010000107.1:0-11385 GCA_041742235.1 Salaquimonas sp.
TTCGTCTATCACGAAGGCGATCACTATCGTACCCGGCTCACCCATTCCATCGAGGTCGCGCAGATTGCCCGCTCGCTGGCGCGGGCCCTGCGCTGTGACGAAGACCTTGCCGAGGCGCTCGCGCTGTCGCATGATTTCGGCCACACACCTTTCGGCCACACCGGCGAGGATGCGCTGGACGAGCTGACCGCCGAATTTGGCGGGTTCGACCACAATGCCCAATCGCTGCGGATCGTCACCAAGCTGGAGCGCCGCTATGCCGAATTCGACGGCCTCAACCTCTCTTGGGAGACGCTGGAGGGCCTCGTCAAGCACAACGGCCCGCTGACCAGGCCGGATGGCGAAGGCTTGAAGCGGCCGCTGCCAAAGCCGATTGCCGAGTTCAACGCGCTATTCGATCTCGATCTATCGCGGCACTCGTCGATCGAGGCACAGTGCGCGGCCATTGCCGACGATATCGCCTACAACGCCCATGACCTTGACGACGGGTTGAGGGCAGGGCTTTTCGACCTTGACACCCTTGAGGAGCTTCCGCTCGTCGGTGACCTGCTGCGGCTGGTGCGCGAGCGATACCCGGCGCTCGATTCGGTGCGCACAACGCACGAACTCGTGCGCCGCCAGATCACCGCAATGGTAGAGGACGTGATCGCACAAGCGCATATCGGGCTGGGCGAACTCGCGCCGCGTTCCGCAGCCGATGTCCGCAACGCCGGGCGGCCCATGGTCGCGTTCAGCGCGCCGATGGCGGAGGCGGAGAGGGCGATCAAGCAGTTCCTCTATGCCCACATGTACCGGGCGCCGTCGGTCATGCGCATTCGCGAAAACGCACAGCTCATCGTCCGCGACCTCTATCATGCTTACGTCAGCGGCGATGCGCAAATGCCGAACGAATGGGGCATGGACTGGCGGGATGCGGCGGGGCGGCTGGCGGAGGAGAAGCGGGCCCGGCTGGTGGCCGATTTCATCGCCGGAATGACCGACCGCTACGCTGTATCCGAGCACCAACGACTGTTTGACGCCACTCCTGAACTGCGATAGGCGAAAACCCCGCCCGCCACCAGCAGACCAGGACGGCAAGGGCCGTGCACCCGCGAGCAGCCATGAACGTTTTCCAGCACTTCGAAAACAAGATAAAAAACATTGTCCAAAGTGCTGATTTTTCAGGCGGCGCTGCGTTCGATCTTTCGGCCCTGTCGGTGGAACCGCCACGCGATCCGGCCCATGGCGATTTCGCTACCAATGCCGCGATGGTGCTAGCAAAGCAGGCGGGAAAACCGCCGCGCGAACTTGCGGGCGCAATTGCCGGTGCGTTGAAAGCCGACCCGGACGTCGCCTCCGCCGAGATTGCCGGGCCGGGATTCATCAACATTCGTGCCGCCGCCGGTTTCTGGCCGGCGCATCTGGGCGTCATACTGGCGTCGGGCGACAATTACGGTCGTGGCCTTGTCGGCAATGGCATGAAGGTCAATGTCGAATATGTTTCTGCCAATCCGACCGGGCCCATGCATGTCGGTCACTGCCGCGGCGCGGTGGTTGGCGATGCGTTGGCTAACCTGCTCGACTTTGCCGGCTACGATGTCACGCGCGAATATGTCATCAACGACGCGGGCGCCCAGATCGACGTGCTGGCGAACTCGGTGTTCCTGCGCTACCGCGAGGCGTTGGGCGAGAGCATTGGCGAAATACCGGCAGGGCTTTACCCGGGCGATTATCTCCTGCCGCTCGGCAAGCAACTGGCGGCCGAGTTTGGCGACAGCCTGAAGACCATGGACGAGGCCCTGCGTCTGGCGATCCTGCGCGAGCGTTCCGTCGAAGCGATGATGGCGATGATCCGCGAGGATCTGGCGCTGCTCGGCGTCAAGCATGACGTGTTTTTTTCCGAGCGCACGCTGCACGAAAAACACGGCGGCGTTTCAGAGATCGACCGGATGCTCAAGGCAATGCGCGAGCGCGGCTTCGTCTATGATGGACGGCTGCCGCCGCCGAAAGGCGAGGTTCCTGCCGATTGGGAGGATCGCGAGCAGACATTGTTCCGTTCGACCGATGTCGGCGACGACATGGATCGCCCGCTCGTCAAATCCGACGGCGCCTACACCTATTTCGCGGCTGACGTCGCCTATTTCCGCGACAAGTATGTTCGCGGCTACAAGCGCATGGTCTATGTGCTCGGGGCCGACCATGGCGGATATGTCAAGCGGCTGAAGGCGGTTGCAAAGGCTGTCGCGGGAGATGATGCCGAGCTCGATGTGCTGCTATGCCAGCTCGTCAAGCTTTACCGTAATGGCGAACCGGTCCGCATGTCGAAGCGTTCCGGCGATTTCGTCACGCTGCGCGAAGTGGTCGAGGAAGTGGGCCGCGACGCGGTTCGCTTCATGATGCTTTATCGCAAGGCGGAGGCGCCGCTCGATTTTGACTTCGCCAAGGTTACGGAGCAGTCGAAGGACAACCCGGTATTTTATGTCCAGTACGCGCATGCGCGCTGCAAGTCCGTTTTCCGGCAGGCCGCGAGCGAGATTAAGCGCATGGACCTTTCGGACCCGGCGCTCAAGGCGGCGGACTTGTCGCTGCTGACGGACGAGGGTGAGCTGGCGCTGATTGCCCGCATGGCGGAGTTTCCGCGAATCGTGGAGCAGGCGGCGCGGGCAGACGAGCCGCACCGCTTGGCGTTTTACCTGCACCAACTTGCATCCGAATTGCACCAGCACTGGAACCGCGGCAAGGAGATGCCGCAATTACGTTTCGTTAACCAAGAAAATGCCAATATGACATTGACCAGGCTGGCTTTGCTGCGCGGGCTGTCCGCCGTTCTCGCCCTCGGATTGGCCATAATCGGGGCCAGCGCCCCGGACGAAATGCGGTGATCCGGACAAAATCCTGACGGATTCTGCGCGCAAAGGGGGGTTTGGGCTCAATCGGCGGTGATCATTCCGGCGGGGGCATCACGATTTCAGGACAGGCAGAAGCGTTATGACCGATCAGAACAATCTGGCCCGCGCATATTCTTCGGACGTACGAGACGAAGATCCGCTGGCGGAACTGGCTCGCATCGTGTCGGGGCAAGAGGCTGCGGCCCGCAAGCCGGCGACAAGCAGCTTTGACCGGCAATACCAGCGGACGGCAAGTCCCGCTGCGCCGGCAAGGGTGGAAACTCCATCCTTCGACCTTGAAGACGCGCTGATGGCGGAACTCGGCTTCGAGGAAGCCAAGGCCCCGGCATCGCCGCCCCCGTCGCCTGCAATGACCAAGGCGGCACCTCAGCGCGCCGTGCAGCCCGAGCGCCCTGCGCCTGCTCCCTCGCTTGAGGACCAGCTTCTTGCCGAATTGTCGTTCGATGACGCGCCCGTCGCTGAAAAGCCGGTAACGGCGCCGGCGAGGGTTCAGCAGGCAGAACCGCAGGAATCCAACGCGATTACACCGCGCAAAGACGAAATCGAAATGCGTGCGGCGGTGGCCGCAGGCGACCCGGCCGCAGCATTCGAGTTCGACGAGTTCGCCGCCATTTTTGAAGAGCCGCAAACAAGGCCATCGGCGCCGGGTGCAAATTTCAGCGTGGATACGGCTTTCGATGAAGCGCATGCCGAGCTGGTAGAGTCCGAGCCGATAGAGTCAAGTTACGACGCAATAGAATCGCTCGATTTTGGATCCGCATTCGAGGCCGAATTGCGGGAAATGGAGATAGCAGCGCCCGTTGCCGCCGCACCCGCTCGCGCGCCAGCTCCCGCGCAGGCTACAACACAAAGACGCGGTGCTGCGAGCGAGCGTGCGCTTGAAGACCAGTTCGCAGCCGCATTCGCCGAGGAGCTCGATCTGGGCGTGTCACGTGCGCTTGAGGGGCGCAAGCCTGGGCCGGTGACCACCACCAGGGCCCGGCACGAACCGGTCGTCCAGCAGGCCGCCGTTCAGCAGGCCGCCGTTCAGCAGGCCTATGAGGATGTTCCCGAAACTTGGGACCAGGATTATCCGCTTGATCCGGCAGACGGCGAGGAAACCCAATCGGGCCGCCGCCTTGCGCTTCCCGCCATGCGATTTACCCGAGGCATGAAGTTTGCGGCAGCCGCGCTTGGGTTTGCAATCGTGATCGGCGGCGGCGCCCTGGCCATGAGCTTCATGAGCGGAGGCGGCGCCGTGGCATCGGGTGAACCCGTGGTGGTGAAGGCCGATACAGGTCCGGTGAAGGTCAAGCCCGAAAATCCGGGCGGGGTCGAGATCCAGAACCAGAACCAGGACGTCTACAACAAGGTTGCGGGCGCGAGCCCGGATGGCGGAAGCCAGGAAAAGCTGGTCAGCGCGGCCGAGGAGCCGATGGAAATCGCTCGCGTGGCGGAAGAAACGCCGAAAGCCGGGTCTGAATCGTCAATGTCGCCCGAGGCCGGCGGCGAGGTGGCCGCAATTGAACCGGGTGCGGAAACCAAGGCAGAGGTCCGGTTGACGCCAATGCCCGAGGACGTGTCGGCAAAACCGGCGGCGCTTGCGCCGCGCAGGGTCAAGACCATGCTGATCAAGCCTGATGGTACCGTCGCCCCGGCGCCGGCGGCGGAAACCGTTGCATCGGTAGAGACGGCATCCAGCAATGTGAGCGCGCTTGCGCAAAGCGGTACGGACGCTGCCGCTTCAGCCGTCGATGCGGCTGTCAAGCCCGTTGCGGAGGTCGCCGAAACCGTGGCTGCGGTAACGGCCGAGCCGGTAAATGCTTCCGTCGCATCGGCGCAGGCTCCGGCAACGCCCGTGGCAAGTGGCGAATGGGCCGTTCAGCTCGCATCCCAGCGCAGCGCGGAAGATGCGCAGTCGACATTCCAGAACCTCAAGCAGAAGTTTCCGGCCGTACTCGATGGCAAGCCGCTGGCGATCCAGAAGGCTGAAGTCGAGGGCAAGGGCGTATTCTACCGGGTCCGCGTTCCGACCCAGACCAAGGACGAAGCCGTCGGACTTTGCGAGGAACTGAAGTCGGCCGGAGGAAGCTGCTTCATCACCCGCTGACAGGCAATCGACGTCTGAACGGCGGCACGCGCAGCGAGCCGCCGTTTTTCATTGCCGTTGGAAAACCGGCCTTCACTGGGCCAGCCCATGTCACGTCCGTCGCAAACTGGTAATAATCGGGAATGCGAATCAAGGCATTAATTGCAGGTGTATACGGCAAGTCGCTTACCGCCGAGGACCTGGTGTTCTTCAAGGACAATCCGCCGTGGGGGTACATCTTGGTTGCGCGCAATGTCGAGGAGCCGGCCCAACTCCTTTCGCTGACCGATGAGTTGCGGGCGCTGAGCGGGCGGCCAGACGTCCCGATCCTCATCGACCAGGAAGGCGGGCGCGTGGCGCGATTGCGGCCACCGCATTGGCCTTCCTACCCGCCGGGGCGGGTGCTCGGGCAGATATATCACCGCAATGCGGAAGCAGGCCTGCGCGCCGCTTTCCTCCAATCGCGCCTGATCGCGCTCGATCTCGCAAAGGTTGGCGTCAATGTCGATTGCTTGCCAGTGCTCGACGTGCCGGTCGAGGGCGCCCATGACGTGATCGGCGACCGCGCTTATTCATACCAGCCCTACGAGGTTGCAACGATCGCGCGCGCGGCATGCGACGGCCTGCTGGCAGGCGGCGTTCTGCCGATCATCAAGCACATTCCCGGCCATGGAAGGGCGTTCGCCGACAGCCACAAGGAACTGCCGGTGGTCGATACCAGTCCATGCGTACTCGCTTGCACGGATTTCTATCCGTTCATGCAGCTTTCGGGCATGCCGATGGCGATGACGGCGCATGTGGTCTATTCAGCGCTCGATCCGGAAAACCCGGCGACGAACTCGCCGATCTTGATCGGCCGGATCATCCGCGGCTGGATCGGTTTTGACGGCCTGCTCATGAGCGATGACCTGTCGATGCAGGCGCTTTCTGGGGATTTCGCCCATCGGACGCATTCCGCCTTTGCCGCCGGCTGCGATGTCGTGCTTCATTGCAACGGAGTGATGGAAGAGATGCGGGAAATCGCGTCGGCCTGTCCCGAACTCGACGGGGAAGCGGCGCGCCGGGCGCGTGCGGCCATGAACTGGCTCAGGAAACCCGAACCGGCCGACGAGGTTGCCCTGCGCAAGGAATTTGAAGGACTGGCCTTGGCCGTCGCCTGAAGAATGCGAGGAATGAAGTGAGTGCAAGCGGCATACGCAGGAATGACGGAGGGCAACGCCTCTTCGCGCCCGTAGCCGCGGGCGAATGGGACGTGCCGACAGAACGCACTTCCAGCGATCCCGATTTCAAGGTCGATGTCGAGGGCTTCGAGGGTCCGCTCGACTTGCTGCTCGAACTTGCGCGGCGGCAAAAGGTCGACCTTGCGCGCATTTCCATCCTTGCGCTGGCCGAGCAGTACCTTGCCTTCATCGAGGAGGTTCGCAAACTGCGGATTGAATTGGCCGCCGATTACCTCGTAATGGCCGCGTGGCTTGCCTATCTCAAGTCGCGTTTGCTGATCCCTGAACCGGAAAACACGGATACGGGACTGTCGGGCGGGGAAATGGCGGCGCATCTGGCGTTCCGCCTGCAGCGGCTCGAAGCCATGCGCGAGGCGGCTTCGCGGTTGTCAAACCGGAACCGGCTGGGCCGCGACTTCTTTGCGCGCGGCCAACCCGAGGCGGTGATTGTCGAAAAGCGTTCGGAGTATTCGGCAACGCTTTACGATCTTCTCACGGCCTACGCGGCGCAAAGGCAGAAGAGCATTGTCTCGCAGGTCACCATCGCGCGGCGTACGGTTTGGTCGCTGCAGGATGCGCGCGACATCCTCATGCGTTTCACCGGCGGGCTCGATGACTGGGCGCCGCTGGATGCTTTTCTCATTTCGTACATGCCACAGGGGCGAATGAAGAGCACCGCGATGGCCAGTTCCTTCGCCGCGGCATTGGAACTGGTGCGCGAAGGCGTGCTCTCGATGCGGCAGGAAAAGGCTTATGCACCGCTTTACCTGCGCAAGGAGCCTTCGGCTGGTGCAAAAAGGCGCGGAAACGGCTAGGCATGCCGGAAAACTGGCGGAAAATGGCGATGGCTGACACCGGCAAGGCAAAGATTATCCCGTTCACTGCGCCCGGCGCGGGACCTGGTCCTTTTGCCATGGGCGATGGGGAAGGGGACGAGAACCCGCTTTTCGATGCTGGCGACGACCTGCCGGGCGGCAATGAGGCAGGCGCCGCCAACGATCGTTCGCGCCGCGAAATCATGCGCATGGCCGAGGCGATCCTGTTCGCTTCCGCCGAGCCGGTGTCGGAACGCGCGCTGCAATCGCGCCTGCCCGAAGGCGCCGACATCGAACTCGTCTTGCACGAATTGCAGCAGGAATACGCCGGGCGTGGCATCAACCTTCAGCGGATCGGCGGAAACTGGGCCTTTCGCACCGCCGACGATCTGGGCTTCCTGCTCCAGCGCGAAGCTGTCGAGACGAAGAAGCTGTCCCGGGCGGCGCTGGAGACACTGGCGATCATTGCCTACCACCAGCCGGTAACCCGCGCCGAGATCGAGGAAATCCGCGGCGTCGCGACTTCGAAGGGTACGCTGGATGTGCTTATGGAAACCGGCTGGGTACGCATGCGCGGCCGCCGCAGGACACCCGGCAGGCCTGTGACTTATGGCACCACGGACGCATTCCTCGATCATTTCGGGCTGGAGGAGATCCGCGATCTTCCCGGCCTGGACGAACTCAAGGGCGCCGGGCTGCTGCAGTCGCAACTGCCGCAGGGATTCCGCATTCCCTCTCCTGGCGATCTCGACGAGATGACAGATGACGAGGATCCGCTGACGCCAGCGGATCTGGAGGAACTCGGCCTGCTTGCGCCCGGCGGCGACAGCCAGGACAACTGAAAGACTGACATTGCCGGCATCCTGGTTTAAAGAGGCGGCATGAACGTCCGGCCTGAAAACCAGCAATCCGCCCTGCGCAACGAACGTTGGGGTCCGCGCAACACTGCGGGTGTGTCGATCGCGGCGAGCCTTGCTTTCGAGCATGTCAGCCATGATTTCGACGGCGCAAAGGTACTGGATGACGTTTCGATCCGCGCGGAACCGGGCGAGACGCTGTGCCTTCTGGGGCCATCCGGCTCGGGCAAGACGACGCTGTTACGGATCGCCGCCGGCATCGAGATGCAGTCGTCGGGACGGGTGCGCATAAACGAGAAGGTGGTTTCCGAAGGCAGCATCCATGTCCAGCCGGAACATCGCGGCGTCGGACTGGTTTTCCAGGACTATGCGCTGTTCCCGCATCTGAGCATTCTTGAGAATGTCCGCTTCGGTCTCAAGGGCGTGGAGCGGGGGCTGGCTGACCAGGCTGCGATGCGCATGCTGGCGCGTGTGGGCATGGAGAGCCATGCGGCGATGTATCCGCAGCAGCTTTCGGGGGGCGAACAGCAGCGCGTCGCGCTCGCCCGTGCGCTGGCGCCGCGGCCCGGCATTTTGCTGATGGACGAACCATTCTCCGGTCTCGATGCACGCCTGCGCGACAGTGTCCGGGAAGAAACTATCGGCCTGTTGCGCGACATGCGAGCCACGACAGTGATCGTGACGCACGATCCCGAGGAGGCGCTGCGCGTAGGCGACCAGATTGCATTGCTGCGCGAAGGCAGGCTTGTGCAGGCGGGAACGGGCGAGGCGCTCTACTACCGCCCGGCAGACATGTTTGCCGCGCGATTCTTTTCCGAACTCAACATTTTCGTCGCGAGAGTCTCGGGCGGCTTGGCCGATACGCCGCTCGGCGCCTTGCCGGCGGCAGGATTCGCCGATGGCGACAAGGTCGATATCTGTGTCCGCCTTTCCGACATTTCGGTTGAACTGCCCGGCGATCTGCGCGGATCGGGCCTGCCAAGCGCCAATGCGCGCATCACGCAGCGCCGCTTTGTCGGGGTGGCCGAGATCGTGGAGTTGTTCCTGGAAGGCTGCGAAGAGCCTGTGCGGGCACGCGTTCGCGCCGGGGCGCTGCCGCCTGCGGTCCGCGACGTGTGCGCAAGGGTCACGGATGGCGCGGCAATGTTTTTTCCGCATTTGTGAGGCAAATGCGTGAAACCGGCGCAGCCGAATACCATATAATGGGTTTGATCGCGTTGGATCAGTGTGTCGCTTGCGGACAACCATGTTGAGCGGCTAAGGTATTTTCAGGCGCTCGCGCAAACATTTCGAGGAGAGTAACATGGGTTCGTTTTCGCTTTGGCACTGGATCATCGTGCTGGTGGTTGTCTTGCTGCTGTTTGGACGCGGCAAGATTTCCGAGCTGATGGGCGACGTTGCCAAGGGCATCAATTCCTTCAAGAAAGGCTTGAAGGATGATGACGAAGAGGTCGCATCAAAGACCATCGAGCAGAGCGCTTCCGAAACAGTCGCAAAGAAAGACAAGTCGGCGGTATAAGCCCCGGCCATTGGCGGCTCCTGATGGCAGTCGCCGGGTTCTTTCTGGCATTGGAAGGGTACTGAATTGTTCGACATTGGCTGGTCGGAACTTGCGGTCGTTGCCTGCGTGACGATTCTCGTGGTCGGGCCGAAGGAGCTTCCCGGTTTGCTTCGAACCATGGGCAAGACCGTTGGCCAGTTGCGCAAGATGGCCGGCGACTTCCAGAAGCAGTTCGACGAGGCCATTCGCGAGGCCGAACTGGACGAGGTCAAGAAGACCATGAAGGCGCCTTTCCAGCCGCTGGAAGACGCCCGAAAGGCCGCGCTGGATTTCCAGGGCAAGGTCAACAAGGAAGTCAACAGCATCGGCGCAGACGCCAATGCCGGTATTGCTCCGCCGCCGCCCACTCCCGCGGGCGTGCTCGACCCTTTGCCGCCGCCGGTCATGCCAAAGCTTGAAGCCGCGACTGCGGAGGCGCCGGCCGTTGTTACCGCCAAGAAGCCGGCCGCAGCCAAGCCTGCAAGGAAAGGCACTCCGGCGACTGCCGGGAAGGCAAGACCCGCAGCGCAGAAGACGGCGGCCAAGGCTTCGAAGCCGGGTAAGAAAGCATGAGCAAGAACGACGATATCGAAGCCTCGAGCGCCCCGCTGATCGAGCACCTGATCGAATTGCGCCGACGCTTGTTCTATTCAGTTGTCGCGATCGTCGTGTTCTTCGTGATCGCCTTCTATTTTGCCAGCGAGATCTTCGATTTTCTGGTCCGGCCATATGAACGCGCAGCGGGTTCGGACGTGAACCTGAAGCTCATTTTCACGGCGCCGCAAGAATTCTTCATCGTCCAGATCAAGGTGGCTTTCTTCGCGGCGATCTTCTTCGCATTCCCCGTTATCGCGACGCAGCTCTACAGGTTCGTCGCGCCCGGTCTTTACCGCAACGAACGCAGTGCCTTCCTGCCATATCTCATTGCGACGCCGGTGCTGTTCTTTATCGGCGCATGCCTTGTCTATTTCCTGCTGTTTCCGCTGGTGATGCATTTCTTCCTGGGAATGCAGCAAACGGGCGGCGACGGGCAGGCGGCAATCGAACTGCTGCCGCGGGTGAGTGAGTATCTGGGGCTGATCATGGCCCTCATCTTTGCGTTCGGCATCGTCTTCCAGCTCCCCGTGATCCTCACGCTGCTGGTGCGCGCGAACATCATCACAGTCGAAACGCTTGTCACCAAGCGCCGCTACGCAATCGTCATCGCCTTCATCGTCGCGGCGGTGCTGACGCCGCCCGATCCGCTCAGCCAGATCGGCCTTGCGATACCGGCGATGCTGCTCTACGAGATATCGATCATCGCTTCGCGCCGGATCGAGAAGCGCAGGGAAGAACTGCGCCAGGCGGCGGAAAAGACCTCGCAGTCCGAAGAGCGCAGCGTGGCGGCTTCCTGAGCGAAAGGGAGGCTGCAAAGCCTTCAATTTCGCATCACCGGAAAGCCAAATGTTCGACATAAAGTGGATACGCGAGAACCCTCAAAAGTTTGACGAGGGGCTTGCCCGGCGAGGCCTTGCGCCGAAGGCGTCGGAACTGATCGAACTCGACGAAGTCCGCCGGATGCACATTTCCAAGGTGCAGGAGGCGCAGACCGTGCGCAATGCCGCCTCCAGGGAAATCGGCGCTGCCATGGCGCGGGGCGACAGGGAAACGGCCGAGGCGCTGAAGGCGCAGGTGGCCAGTCTCAAGGACCAGATGGGGGCGATGGAAGCGGCGGAACGCGAAGCCGAGGCGCTATTGCGGCTCGTGCTTTCGGGCATCCCGAATCTGCCGCTCGACGAGGTGCCGTTCGGCATGGACGAGCACGGAAATGTCGAAATCAGGCGGGTCGGAACTCCGCGCCAATTCCCTTTCAAGCCGAAGGAACATTTCGAGATCGGCGAAGCCCTTGGGCTGATGGATTTCGAGGCGGCGGCCAGGATGTCGGGCGCCCGCTTCACGGTGCTCAAGGGCGGGCTGGCGCGGATGGAGCGCGCGCTGGCGCAGTTCATGCTCGACGT
>JBGSJA010000108.1:0-6481 GCA_041742235.1 Salaquimonas sp.
AAACTGGCCGATGGCGCAGTCACCAAGGTTGACGATTACACGGTCAAGCTGAAGACCACTCAGTCCGACATCACCATCATCGCGGGCTTTGCCGACTATCCGGCGCTGATCGTGCACCGCGATTTCGACAAGAACCCCGACCCGCTGAAAATGCCGGGCACCGGGCCGTTTGAAGTCGTTTCGTACGACGTCGGCAAGTCGGCGATCTTGAAGCGCCGCGAGGGCTTCACCTATTGGGGTGGCGATTTCATGCTCGACGGCGTCGAGTTCATCGACTACGCGGACGCGAACGCCATCGTTTCGGCGCTGGAATCGGGCGAAATCGACTCGAACTACCAGACCGTGGGCGAGACCGTCGAACTGCTCAACTCCATGGGCCTCGTTGACGAGCAGGTCGTCTCCGCCTCCACCATCGTGTTGCGCACCAACGTTGCCAACAAGCCCTTTGACGACCAGCGCGTTCGTCAGGCCCTTGCGTTGGCGGTGGACAATGCAACGGTACTGAAGCTCGGCTACAATGACGATGGCACGGTGGGCGAAAACCATCACGTCTGCCCGATCCATCCCGAGTATTTCGAGCTGCCGAAGATCAGCCGCGACCTCGAGAAGGCCAAGGCCCTGATGACCGAAGCCGGCCAGATGGACACGGAATTCGACCTCATCTCCTACGAGGCCGAATATGTGAAGAACCCGGGCGACGTCATCGCGGCGCAATGCCGTGAAGCCGGCTTCAAGGTGAAGCGTACCGTGATTCCGGGATCGTCCTTCTGGAACGACTGGCTGAAATATCCCTGGTCGACGACCGAGTGGAACATGCGTCCGCTCGGCGTGCAGGTGCTAGCCCTTGCGTATCGCACCGGGGAAGCGTGGAACGAGGCGGCCTATTCCAACCCCGACTTCGACACGAAGCTGAATGCGGCCCTCGCGGTTGCCGACGCCGACAAGCGCCGGGAACTGATGAAGGACATCGAGATGATCCTGCAAGATTCCGGAATCATCATCCAGCCGTTCTGGCGCAAGCTGCACCGTCACCATGCGGAATATGTCAAGAACCTTGGCATGCACCAGACGTTCGAAGTGCACCTGAACACGGTCTGGCTCGACAAGTAAGAAACACGGAAGGGGGAGAGGGCGACTCTCCCCCTTGCCGGTTCCGATGCGCCTTTGCGCGCAGCTTCAGGGACATCCGGCCCCGACAATAAATCACAAAGCGGGGAGGGGCTGGCTGTCTTTCGTGGGGAGGCCGAATGGTCAGGTTCATCTTGCGGCGCCTCGGCGTCATGCTGCTGACGATGCTCTGCCTGAGCTTTGTCGTGTTCATGTTCGTCAACCTTGAGCCGAACCTGCGCAAGTTGGCGATTTTCCAGACCGAATCGCGCGCTTCCGATGCAGACCTCGAAAAATGGCTCCAGCGGAACGGCTATCGCGACAACTACGTCATACGCTACGCGCGCTGGATAGGACTCGCACCAAAACAGCCGGTCAAGGACCCCACCACCGGCGAGTTCGTTCCGCGCTTCCGCTATTGCAACGAACCGACAGTGCCGACGTATTCGGGTGTCTTGCAAGGCGATTTCGGCTGCTCCACCGCGTTCCGGACGACCGTCGCCAGCAAGCTGCCGGAATCGCTGCGAGCGACTGGCATACTGATGTTCTGGGTGATGCTGGTGATGGTGCCGGTCTCGCTGCTGATTGGCGTATTTGCCGGCATGCGCGAGGGGTCGCGAACCGACCGCACGCTCTCCGTCGCCTCGATCGCCACGACCGCAACTCCGGAATATGTGTCGGGCGTCTTGTTCACGGCGATCTTCGCCACCTGGCTCGGTGTGCTGAACGGTTCGGCGGCAACGGCCAACACGCAGGGAATCAGCTTCTACAATTTCACCTTGCCGGTGATGACGATGGCGATTTACGGCATCGGCTACATCGCGCGAATGACGCGCGCCTCCATGGCAGAGGTGATGACGGCGCAGTACATTCGCACGGCGCGGCTCAAGGGCCTGAGTTTTCGAACGGTCGTCATCAGGCACGCCTTGCGCAACGCCTTGATTGCTCCCTTCACCGTGATCATGCTGCAGTTCCCGTGGCTGTTGACCGGCGTGGTCGTCGTTGAAACCATGTTCAATTACAAGGGCTTCGGCTATCTGCTCGTGGCTGCTGCCTCCAACAACGACATCGATCTCGTGCTCGCCTGCGGCCTCATATCGGTGGCGCTGGTACTGGCGACACAGCTCATTTCCGACATCGGCTACGCATTGCTCAATCCTCGCATCCGGGTAAGTTGATTCATGGAAACAGTCGGGTTCTGGGCAATCGTTACCGGAATAATCGTCAGGTTCTGGCCCGTCTGGCTGGCGCTTGCAATCATGTTCGCGGCAAGTTTCGCGTTGCGAAAGCATCTTGGAATTTTCGGCCAGATCCTGGGATCGGGTGTCGGCCTGACCGGGGTATTCATTTGCGGCTTCTGGCTGTTCACCGCGATCTTTGCCGATTCAGTGGCTGTGCTCGATCCGCGCGTGCAGGTCGCGATCATGAAGAACGCAGTGCCCGGGGCCATCAATCCCGAGAACGGAATGGTGTTCCTGCTGGGCGGCGACCAACTGGCGCGCGATGTTTTCAGCCGGCTGGTCTATGGCGCGCGCATCGTTTTGACGATTGCGCCGGCGGCAACGCTGATTGCCTTCATCGTCGGCGTCACGCTGGGCCTGCCTGCCGGCTATTTCGGCGGCCGGACCGACAGCGTGCTTTCATTCCTCGCCAATCTGGTACTGGCCTTCCCTGTGATCCTGCTGTTCTACCTGCTGGTCACGCCGGGCATCATGGAGACGCCGATCCCCTACGCCATGGCCGGGTTCTTTTTCCTGTTTCCGATCATCTTTTTTGTCACGCTGTTCTGGACGAAATTCAGCGCTCGCCCGGAGCGGGCATGGATCTACATCGCGGTTACCTTGGGACTAGGCGCGTGGATCTATTCGGGGCTGGTATTCGATGCAGATCCGTTCGGCATCGTTTCGATCGAGCCGAACGAGCTCAACATCTTCGTCGCAGTCGTCTTTGCCTCAAGCCCGGGCGTCTTTCGCATCGTGCGCGGCCTGACGCTCGACATCATGACGCGCGACTATGTTTCGGCCGCGCAAACCCGCGGCGAGGCACCGTGGTACATCATGCTGTGGGAAATATTGCCCAATGCGCGCGGGCCGCTGATCGTGGATGCGTGCCTGCGCATCGGCTACACGACCATCCTGCTCGGCACGCTCGGCTTCTTCGGCCTCGGCATGGGGTCGGAAAGTCCCGATTGGGGCACGGCAATCAAGGACGGCTCGCGGATAGCGCAGTTGCGGCTTTTCAGCTGGCAGGGCGTTTCCCCGGCAATCGCGCTGATGTCGCTGGTGCTCGGCCTCAATCTGCTGGCCGACGCGCTACGTGAAGAATCATTGAAGGATTGAGGCCATGGCATCCGACCAGACCCCGGTTCTGCAGATCGAAAACCTGAACATCTCGTTCTTCACGCGGCACGGTGAAATCCCGGCGGTGATGGACTTTTCCTGCACGGTCATGCCGGGCGACGCCATGGGACTGGTCGGCGAGTCGGGCTGCGGCAAATCCACCGTTGCGCTGGGCGTGATGCGCTATCTCGGCAAGACCGGGCGCATCACCGCCGGATCGATCAAGTTCCTCGGCGAAGACATGGCGACGATGAGCGAGGAGCGCCTGCGGGAAATCCGCGGCAACGACATCGCCATGATCTACCAGGAGCCTATGGCGAGCCTCAATCCGGCGATGAAGATCGGCGAGCAGTTGATGGAAGTTCCGCTGATCCACGACAAGGTCAGCAAGGAAGAGGCGGAGCGCCGCTCGATCGAGATGCTGGAGGCAGTGCGCCTGCCAGACCCGCGGCGAATCATGAAGGCCTATCCGCACCAGATTTCCGGTGGCCAGCAGCAGCGCATCGTCATTGCAATGGCGCTGCTTTCGCAGCCAAAGCTGCTGATCCTGGACGAGCCGACAACCGCGCTCGACGTGACGGTGGAAGCGGGCATCGTCGAACTGGTGAAGGATCTCGGCAAGCGCTTCGGCACGTCGATGCTGTTCATCAGCCACAATCTCGGGCTGGTGCTGGAAGTGTGCAACCGCATCACCGTAATGTATTCGGGCGAAGCGGTGGAGACCGGGTCGATCCGCGACGTGTTCGACCGCATGCGCCACCCCTACACGCAGGGCCTGTTCCGCTCAATCCCGCTGCCCGGCGCGGACAAGACCAGCCGCCCGCTGATCGCCATTCCGGGCCAGCTTCCGCTGCCGCATGAACGCCCGCGCGGCTGCAACTTCGGACCGCGCTGCGACTATTTCCGCGAGGGGCTCTGCAACGCCGGGGAAATTCCGATGATCTCGGTGCGCGGCGAGGCGGCGCATGCTTCGCGCTGCGTGCGGATCGAGGAGATCGACTGGAGCGCGCCGCCGAAGGTCAAGGCGCGGCCCGGCAAGACGGCGCCGGGTGATGTCGTCCTCGATATCGGCGACATGAAAAAATATTACCGCCTCAGCGCCAACGCCATTTTCGGGGGCGGCGATGTGCGGACGGTCAAGGCGAACGAGGACGTCACCATCGTGGCGCGCGAAGCCGAAACGGTTGCGCTGGTGGGCGAGTCCGGCTGCGGAAAATCGACGCTTGCCAAGGTTCTGCTCGGCCTCGAGACCAAAACTTCAGGTCATGTGAAGCTGTCAGGCAAGGAAATCGGCGAGACCGAGACGACGCAGCGCGACAAGAAAACGCTCCGCTCCATCCAGATGGTATTCCAGAACCCGTTCGACACGCTAAACCCTTCTATGCGGGTAGGCGACCAGATCGTGCGGGTGCTTGAAAAGTTCGGCGTCGGCAAGACCGATCAGGAACGCCGGGCACGCATGCTCGAACTTCTCGACCTTGTGAAACTGCCGCGCGAATTCGAGCGGCGAATGCCGCGCCAGCTTTCCGGCGGGCAGAAGCAGCGCATCGGCATTGCCCGCGCCTTTGCCGGAAATCCGGAAGTGGTGGTGGCTGACGAACCCGTTTCGGCGCTCGACGTTTCAGTTCAGGCGGCCGTCACCGAACTGCTGATGGACATCCAGCGCGAACGGCGCACGACCATGCTGTTCATCAGCCACGATTTGTCGATCGTGCGTTATCTCGCTGATCGCGTCGTGGTCATGTATCTGGGCCATGTCGTCGAAAGCGGCCCGACGGAGGCGGTGTTCACGCCGCCCTATCACCCTTATACCGAGGCGCTGCTATCGGCGGTGCCGATTGCCGACACGTCCATCGTCAAGCAGCATATCGTTCTGGAAGGCGACATTCCCTCGGCCATCAATCCGCCGCCGGGTTGCCCGTTCCAGACCCGATGCCGGTGGAAGCATCGCGTGCCGGGCAATCTGTGCGAGACGACGGTGCCGGAGCTGCGCGAGATCGCGCCGGGTGACTATTCCAAGTGCCATCTTGCGCCGGAAGTTTTGGCCGAGATGACGCCGGTGATCACGCAGGTCAAGCCGGGCACGGCGGGTCAATCGCATTAGTCTTTTTGCGTTGCACTTTCGGTGCAGGGACCCTAAGTGCGCGGCATGAGCACGCCATTCATCTATTCTGCGCCGGAAAACCATGTCGAACAGCGGACCTGCCTTTCGCCGGTGCTGCGCAGATCCATGTTCGAACTGCCACGCGAGCGGTGGGCGTTAACGCCGGGCTTCAAGGGAGAGCCGGAATTCTGGACGCAAATCCACGAAGGCCTGCTTTCAGCTTCGGCTACGCTGGCGGCATGGGCGCAACAGGCGATCGAGGAAAATGATGCCGGTCGATTGGCGCAGATTGCGCCGCAGATCAAGTCGCTTGGCAAGCGGCTCATCCATCACGCGCATGGCCATCACCATATCGAGGACGATTATTTCTTCCCGGTGTTCCTGAAGGCTTTTCCGCAATTGCAGCATCCGCTGGAACTGCTCGACAGCGATCACAAGGTGCTTGCCGAGGTGCTGGACGGACTGGAGGCGGCAGTCGACGGATTTGCGGTCATGCCGGCGGGATCGGACCGGCAAAAGCGCGATGCATGGCTGACCGGCGCCGATGCGCTGTTGCCGGCGGCCCGTCGGCTCGATGCGCTGTTCATCCGCCACATCGGCGACGAAGAGGAAATCTGCATCCCCGCAATGCTGAAAGGCTAGGGTTTGCGGCCTCGCAGCATTTCGCGCTTGCCCGCAAAGCCCGGCAGCTTCTCGACTTCAAATCCCGCGGCCACAAGATTTCTGCGGACCCAGCCCGCACAAGTGTAGGTCGCGAAGGTGCCGCCCGGGCGAGTGTGCTCAAATACCGACTTCAACAATTCACCGCCCCACATCTGCGGATTGCGCGATGGCGCAAAGCCGTCGAGATACCAGGCATCCGCCTCGAATTGCAGGGCGGGGAGCGCCGCGTTGGCATCGGCGAAATGAATGGTCAAGCGCGCGCCTTCGG
>JBGSJA010000109.1:0-2900 GCA_041742235.1 Salaquimonas sp.
TAGAGGTCGAAAACGGAAAGGAACATCGCGTGCCTCCGGAGCTTTCGCCCACCCTAGTTGTCCGGCGCGCCGGCGATGCGCCCAAAAGCGGCACGCAATCGGCTTATCCGCGGCGTGCTTCCTCGATGTAGAGTTGGCGCAGCCGCGCCGTCACGCTGCCGGGATTGCCGTTGCCGACATGCTTGCCGTCGATCCGCACCACCGGCATCACGAAGGAGGTGGCGCTGGTGACGAAGGCCTCGTCGGCCTCCATGGCTTCCTGCGGGGTGAAGGCGCGCTCCTCCACGGCAAGGCCATCCTCGGCCGCAAGGCGCATCACCGCCCGGCGGGTAATACCGTGCAGGATCTCCGGCGACAAATGCCGCGTGATCCGCTTGCCGCCCTGGACGATCCAGGCATTGTTGGTGGGGCCCTCGGTCACGACACCGTCTTCCACCATCCAGGCGTCGTCCGCACCGGCATCGAGCGCGGCCTGCTTGGCCAGCGACGGCGCAAGCAGCTGCACGGTCTTGATATCGCGGCGCTTCCAGCGGATGTCCTCGACAAGGATCACCGACCAGCCCTTTTGCGCTGCCGGATTGTCGGCCAGCTTCTTGGCCTGCGTGAACATCACCAGGGACGGGCGCACGTCCTTGGGGATCGAGAAGTCGCGGTCCGCCGCCCCGCGCGAGACTTGCAGATAGAGCGCGCCCTCGACGAGATTGTTGCGGGCGATCATCTCGTTCTGCACGGCCTCTATCTCTAGCGGCGGCAGCGGCGATTCCATCTTGAGTTCGTCGAGCGAACGCGCCAGCCGGACAAGGTGCGCCGCGTTGTCGACCAGTTTTCCGTCAAGCACGGAGCTGACCTCGTAGACGCCGTCGGCAAAGAGGAAACCGCGGTCGAATACGGAAATCTTCGCCTCTTCCTCGGACAGGTACTCGCCATTCACATAGACAATGCGGCTCATGCTTGGACTTCCCAGTGGATCGGAAACATCGGATCGAAAACGGTCACCGGCCCGGCGCCGGTCTCGACCTTCGCCGGATAGATCACCGGCCGGTCGCGGCGCGACAGCGTGATGCGCTCCTCGTTCGCCGGCATTCCGTGCCATGCCGGGCCGTGCAGCGAGGCGAAGCCTTCCAACCTGTCCAGCGCCCCCTCCTCCTCGAACACATGCGCAAGGCAGGCAAGCGCGTTGGGCGCGGTGAAGCAGCCGGCGCAGCCGCAAGCCGCCTCCTTCAGCGGATCGGCATGGGGCGCCGAATCGGTGCCGAGGTAAAAGCGCGGGTCGCCCGATACCGCCGCTTCGCGCAGGGCCAGACGGTGGCTCTCCCGCTTCGCCACCGGCAGGCAATAATAATGCGGCCGGATGCCGCCGGCGAGGATGGCGTTACGGTTGATGATGAGGTGATGTACCGTCAGCGTGGCTGAAAGGTTCGCCTTCGCCGCCCGCACATAGTCGACGCCTTCGCGCGTCGTCACATGTTCCATGGTGATCTTCAGTTCAGGCAGGCGCTGGCGCAGCGGCTCGAGCACCTTCTCGATGAACACCGCCTCGCGGTCGAAAATGTCGACCGCGCTGTCCGTCACCTCGCCATGGATGAGCAGCGGCATGCCGATCTGCGCCATGCGCTCCAGCACCGGCATCGCCTTTTCGATGTCGCGAACGCCACTTGCCGAATTGGTGGTGGCGCCTGCGGGATAGAGCTTCACCGCACTGGCAATGCCGTTTTCATATGAATTGGCGATGTCATCCGGATCGGTGGCTTCCGTCAGGTACAGCGTCATCAGCGGCTTGAATACGGAGCCTTCGGGCAACGCGGCCATGATCCGCTCGCGATAGGCGGCGGCATCGGCACCCGTTACGACAGGCGGCACGAGATTGGGCATGATGATCGCGCGGCCAAAATGCTGCGCGGAATGCTGCACGACACCGCGCAGCATGGCCTCGTCGCGCAGGTGCAGGTGCCAGTCGTCCGGCCGCCTTATAGTGATGCTTGATGCCAAGTGCTCCATTCCCGCATGTTGCCCGGCCCCTCATAGAGGCCGGATGCGATTGCGGCAAGTTCGGCTTGCCTTTGGGGCCGTTGCCGGTTGATCATGGAACGGGACAAGGAGGCAGGCATGTTCACAGCCAGCATGAATTTCGCTTTGGGTGAGGATATCGAGGCGTTGCGCGAGACGGTGCACCGCTGGGCGCAGGAACGCCTCGCGCCGATTGCGGGCGAGATCGACCGGACCAACGAGTTTCCAATGCATCTTTGGAAGGAGATGGGCGAACTCGGCATTCTCGGCGTCACGGTTGAAGAAGAGTATGGCGGCGCGGGCATGGGGTATCTCGCCCATACCGTGGCGGTGGAGGAGGTAGGCCGCGCCTCGGCTTCGGTCGGCCTTTCATACGGCGCGCATTCGAACCTTTGCGTCAACCAGATCCGGCTGAACGGCACGCAGGAGCAGAAACGGAAATACCTGCCGGGCCTCGTCTCCGGCGAGCATGTCGGCGCGCTGGCGATGTCTGAGGCCGGGGCGGGTTCCGACGTCGTGTCGATGAAGCTGCGGGCGGAAAAGCGCAACGACCATTATCGCCTCAATGGAACAAAATACTGGATCACCAACGGCCCGGACGCCGACACGCTGGTTGTCTACGCCAAGACGGACCCCGACGCCGGCGCTCGCGGCATCACCGCCTTCATCATCGAGCGGCAGTTCAAGGGTTTTTCCACCTCCAAGCCCTTCCACAAGATGGGCATGCGCGGCTCCAACACGGGCGAACTGATCTTCGAGGATTGCGAAGTGCCGTTCGAGAATGTGCTGGGCGAGGAAGGCAAGGGCGTCAACGTGCTGATGTCGGGCCTCGACTATGAGCGCGTGGTGCTTTCCGGCGGCTGCATCGGCGTCATGGCGGCCTGCCTCGACCA
>JBGSJA010000110.1:0-7724 GCA_041742235.1 Salaquimonas sp.
CCGCAATGGGTGCGCCGGCCCGGACGTTTGCTGTCCGGCAGCCGCTGGTTCGCGCCCTTCGCCGCGTTCCTGGCTGTCCAATATCTGAAGCTGACATTCCACACCAACAAATGGGTCGTGGAACCGGCCGACGCGCTGGACCAGGTGGCGCCGCATTTGCCGGTGATAGCATCTGTCTGGCACGGCCAGCACATATTGCTGCCGGTCATTCCTGTCGGGATCAAGGGATCGGTCATGATATCGCGCAGCCTCGACGGCGAGATCACCGCTCGCATCGCGCAAGCCTTCGGCGCCAAGGCCATCCGTGCGTCCGGCGGACGCGACCGCAGCCAGGCTTTGCAGAAGGGCGGCATTTCTGGCTTTCTCGAGATGCTCCGGGCGTTGGAGAGTGGCGAAAGCGTGATGCAGACCGCCGACATCCCAAAGGGCACGCCAAGGCGGGCCGGACAGGGCATCATTGCGCTTGCAAAGCGCTCGGGAAGGCCCATCATCCCGCTCGCGGTCGCCTCCAGCCGGCGCAAGGTCGTCAAGGGCGCCTGGGATCGCACGACGTTCAACCTGCCGTTCGGCCGTTCGGCGATAGTCATGGGAGAGCCGGTCATGATCGCAGCCGATGCGGACGAAGCGGCGCTGGAAGCCGGGCGCCTCGCATTGCAGGCGGAAATGGACCGCGCCACCGCGCGCGCCTATGAATTGACGGGAAATCCCGAAAAATGACCGGTTCGGCGCGTTTTCGCGGCGTGAACGGACGCTGGGCCCGGCTGACATTGTCGACCTACCGGCTGGTGGGCAGGGCAATATACCCCTTCATGGGGCCGTTCCTGCGCGTACGCGCCAACCGCGGCAAGGAAGACCGCTTGCGGCGCTACGAGCGCTATGGCTATGCGAGCGCCGAGCGCCCGCCCGGGCCGCTCGTGTGGTTCCATGCCGCCAGCGTCGGCGAATCGATGGCGGTGATGCCGCTGATCGAACGCATCGCCGGACAGGGCATCCGCTCGATCATGACCACCGGCACGGTCACCTCGGCGGAGTTGGTGCGCGACCGCCTGCCGCGCAACACGTTCCACCAATATGTACCGCTCGACCTTGAACGTGCCGTGTGCCGGTTCCTCGACCACTGGAAGCCGGATCTTGCGGTATTCACCGAGTCGGAGATCTGGCCGGCAACTGTCATGGAAATGGGCGCGCGGCGCATTCCGCAGGTACTGGTCAACGCCCGCATGTCCGACCGGTCCTTTGCGAGGTGGTCGCAGGCGCCCGCGCTGGCGCTGGCGCTTTTCGAAAACGTCTCGCATGTGATTGCGCAGTCGGAAACCGATGCCGAGCGTTTCCGCCAACTTGGCGCACGACCGGTGACGGTTTCGGGAAACCTCAAGGTCGATACGCCCGGCCTTCCCTACGACGCCCGCGAACTGGCCGCTTTTCAGTCCGCCATCAATGGCCGGCCGGCATGGATCGCGGCAAGCACCCATGCCGGGGAGGAGCAGATCGCCATCAATGTCCACAAGATGCTGGCCGCCCGGTTGCCTGACCTTCTGACCATCATCGTTCCGCGCCATCCCGAACGTGGTACAGAGGTCGCCGGGCTAGCCCGCCAGGGCGGGCTTGTTGCGGCTAGGCGCAGCATCGGGCAGGAGATATCCAACTCCACGCAGGTCTATGTCGGCGACACGATCGGCGAAATGGGCCTTTACCTGCGGCTTGCGCAGGTGGCGTTCATGGGCCGCAGCCTGGTTGCCAAGGGCGGACAAAATCCGCTGGAGCCCGCCTCGATCGGCGTCGCCCTCCTTTCGGGCAAGGCAGTCCACAATTTCCGCGACAGCTACGCCAATTTGCTGGCCGCTGGGGCGGCACGGCTGGTGCGCGACGAGGAAATGCTGGCGGCAAATGTCGAATATCTGCTTCTCAATCCACAGGAGCGCGCGAAAATGGTGGAAGCAGCCGGTCAGGTGCTTGCCGACATGCGAGGCGCGCTTGACCGCACCGTCGAGGTTCTGGATGCTTACGTGTTCCCGCTTACGGTGAAGCGCGACCTCGAAGGACTTTAGGCAATGGCGTTGGAAGAAGCCCCGCCGTTCTGGTGGAAGGCGCCGGGGCCCTTGGCTTGGCTGCTTTCGCCCCTCGCCGCGCTCTGGGGGTACGGCGCTGCCCGAAGGATGGCCTCCACGCCGCGCGCGTCGGTCGACATTCCTGTCCTTTGCATCGGCAATCTCATCGTGGGCGGCGCGGGAAAGACACCCACGGCAATCGCGTTTGCCAGGGCGGCGCGCCGCAAGGGCCTGGCGCCGGGGTTTCTTACCCGAGGCTATGGCGGGCGCTTGACCTCCCCGACCGTTGTCGATCCCAACCGCCATCACGCCGCCGATACAGGCGACGAACCGCTGCTGCTTGCACGCGAGGCGGTGACTGTCGTCAGCGCCGACCGCGGGGCCGGGGCAAATCTGCTTGCCGCGAGCGGCTGCAATTTCGCCATCATGGATGACGGTTTCCAGAACCCGGGGCTTGCCAAGGATTTTTCGCTGGTCGTCGTCGATGCCAAGCGCGGCATCGGCAATGGCTGGACCATGCCGTCAGGCCCGCTGCGCGCACCGCTTCGAGAGCAATTGGCGCTGGCGAGCGCGGTCCTCGTCGTCGGCAATGCGCCCGGCGCCGACAAGATCATCCGCGAGACGGCGCGAAGGGGCAAGCCGCTGTACATGGCCCGCACGGTGGTGAAGGACCGCGCCAGGTGGAAGGGCGTCTTGTGCATCGCCTTCGCCGGCATTGCCGATCCGGGCAAGCTCTTCGAGAGCCTCGTCTCCACCGGCGCCAGCCTGCTTTCGGCCCGCTCCTTTCCTGACCACCACGTCTATTCGGAAGAGGAAGCGCGCGACATCATCGACTATGCAGTGGCGACGAAAGCCGTTCCGGTAACCACGGCCAAGGACATGGTCCGGCTGAAAGACGGCCGGGGGGCGGTTGGCGAACTGGCACAGATGACCAGGGTGATGGAAATCGAGATGGCGTTCGAGGATGCGAGAACGCCGGACATGGTGATCGAGGCTACGCTTCGAAATGCCGAGACGCGCCGGTTGAAGCGCGGCGCGCGCACCTGAATCCTATCGTGCGGCGCCCGTTTCGCGCTCGAAGGAAACTTGCGCATCGGCATAAGCTTCTTGCCGCGCAACGCTCCAGTACTTCAATTCATCAAGCGGGATGGCCCTGCCGGTGACGGCGCAACGCACGAAACTCCCCGGCGATATCACCTGGAAATCACCGTCGAGATATCGCACCCGCGCTTCGCCCGAACCGGGGCCTTCGTAACGGTTCATCTTCCAATGCCTGCCCGCTGTTGTCGCGGTGTTTGATTATTGCCTTGGCGGTCCCGGGTCAACGCCCGAAAAGCCGCTCGATGTCCTTCAGCTTCAATTCGATGAAGGTGGGACGGCCGTGATTGCACACGCCGGAATTGGGCGTTCTCTCGATCTGGCGCAAAAGCGCATTCATTTCTTCCGGCTTGAGGATGCGGCCGGAGCGCACCGAACCATGGCAGGCCATGCGCGACGCAACCGCGGCAAGCCGCGCCTCAAGGCCATCCGCGCGGTCCCATTCGGCCAGTTCATCCGCCAGGTCGCGCAACAGCGCCTGCACGTCCACCTCGCCGAGCATTGCGGGCGTCTCGCGCACGGCAACCGCGCCGGGGCCGAAACCCTCGAAGGAAAGCCCGAGCCTGCGGAACTCTTCGGCGCGGTCCAGCAGGCGGGCGGCGTCGTCCTGCGGCAGATCGACGATTTCCGGGATCAGCAGCAATTGCGCGGCGACGCCCTTTTCAAGCCCGGCCTTCAGCGCCTCGTAGACGATCCGCTCATGCGCAGCATGCTGGTCGACGATGACGAGGCCGTCTTGTGTCTGTGAAATGATGTAGTTGCGGTGAAGCTGCGCGCGCGCGGCCCCCAGCGGATGGCTTGACGGCAATTCCTGCGGCGCTTGCGTGACATTGCCGGATGGCAGGGCGGCGTCGAAAACCGCCTGCGCCTCGGCAAATCCGGGTTGGGCGGCAACGGGGGCGTAAGGCGACTGCCGCCAGTCATGCGGGGCATCGGCACGCCCGGAACGCACGCCTGCCGAGAATGCGACTGCCAATGCGGAACCGCGCTCGCGCGACGCCATGCCGGTGGCCGAGGCGATCGCCTGACGCAAGGCGCCAACGACAAGGCCGCGAACCAGCGCCGCGTCGCGAAACCGCACGTCCGCCTTGGCCGGATGTACGTTCACGTCGACCTGATGCGGTTCGAGGTCGATGAAGAGGGCCGCAACCGGATGCCGGTCGCGCGCCAGCACATCGGCATAGGCAGCCCGCAAGGCGCCGCCCAACAACTTGTCGCGCACCGGCCTGCCGTTGACGAAAAAATATTGCGCCAGTGCATTGCCGCGGTTGTAGGCGGGCAATCCGGCAAGACCGGTCAGGCGGATGCCCTCGCGCGCCGCATCCATCGTCAGCGCGCTTTCGACAAATTCATCGCCAAGAATTTGCGCCAGCCGCCCGTTCAGATCCGAAGGCGGCAGGTCGAGCGGGCTGCGGTCGGCGCCCGATAGCGAAAAGCGGATATTCGGGAAGGCGATGGCGATGCGCTTGACCACCTCGGATATTGCCGCCGTCTCGGCCCGGTCCGACTTCAAGAATTTGAGCCGCGCGGGCGTCGCGTAGAACAGGTCCTCGACTTCCACCACCGTGCCTTGCGACAACGCCGCTGGCCGGGGTCCGGTCAGGCGGCCGCCGGAGACATTGACAGACCATGCGCCCGCTTGCGGATCGGATGCGTCGCGGCTTGTCACTGTCAGGCGCGAAACGGCCCCGATGGAAGGCAGTGCTTCGCCCCGAAAGCCCAGCGTGCGAATGTCGAGCAGGTCATCGGCAAGTTTCGAGGTGCAGTGCCGCTCCACCGCCAGCGTCAAGTCGTTCCGGCCCATGCCCGAACCGTTGTCGCTTACCCGGATGAGGTTCTTGCCGCCATTGGCGGTCACGATGTCGACGCGGGTGGCGCCGGCGTCGATGGCGTTCTCGACGAGTTCCTTCACCACGCTCGCCGGGCGCTCGATCACCTCGCCCGCGGCGATGCGGTTGACGACATGTTCTGGCAGGCGGATGACGGCCACGGCGAATCCCGGATTGAAGCGGCGTATTGTCGCCATCGCGGCGCGCGGGTCAAACGAAGTCGGAACCTTGTCCACGGCCCACGCTTTGCAAATTTTGGGAAATGCGGTCGCGCGGGCGTCAACTTCTTGCTAGAAACCCGCGCAAACAAGGCGTGAAGAGCCAGAACAATCGAGGAGACTGCCATGCTTGCCAAGTCAGATGCGTTCAAGCGCGAACTGAACCTGATTGCCGGCGAGTGGGTGCCAGCCGATTCCGGCGCGACGCTCGACGTCAACAATCCGGCGACCGGCAAGTCCATCGGCACGGTCCCCAAATCCGGCAAGGCCGAAACCGCCCGCGCGATCGAAGCCGCGCACAAGGCATTCGCCACCTTTCGCAAGATCAGCGCGCTTGACCGTTCGAAGATGCTTCGCCGGCTCGCCGACGCGATCACCGACAACCAGGAAGCCCTTGCAGTGCTGCTTTCGATGGAACAGGGCAAGTCGCTGGCCGAGGCGCGCGGCGAAGTCGGAATGTCTGCCGCCTATGTCCAGTGGTTCGCGGAAGAGGCGCGCCGCACCTATGGCGACCTCGTGCCTTCGCCCTGGGCCGACCGCCGCATCATGGTGACGAAGGAGCCGGTTGGCGTCGTTGCCGCCATCACGCCGTGGAATTTTCCTTCCTCGATGCTCGCCCGCAAGATCGGCCCGGCGATTGCCGCCGGTTGCACCGTCGTGGTGAAGCCCGCTTCCCAGACGCCTTATTCGGGCCTTGCCTGGGGCGTTTTGTGCGAGCAGGCGGGCATTCCCGCCGGCGTTGTCAACATCGTGACCGGGTCAGCGTCGGAGATCGGCGCGGAGATCACGTCTAACCCGCTGGTGCGCAAGATCACCTTCACCGGTTCCACCGAGATCGGCAAGCAGCTCATCCGCGAATCGGCCGGCACCGTGAAGAAGGTTTCGATGGAACTCGGCGGCAATGCGCCGTTCCTGGTGTTCGACGATGCCGACCTTGAACGTGCGGTCAATGGCGCGATGGTCGCCAAGTTCCGCAATTCCGGACAGACCTGCGTTTGCACCAACCGCTTCATTGTGCAGGCGGGCATACACGACCGTTTCGTTGCGCGCCTTGCCGAGGAAACCGCGAAGCTGAAGGTCGGCAACGGCCTGGAGGAAGGCGTGCAGCAGGGCCCGCTCATCGACGAGCGCGCGGTCAAGTCGGTCGAGGAAATGATCGCCGATGCCGTCGGCAAGGGTGGCAAGGTTGTTACCGGCGGCAAGCGGCACGAACTGGGCGGCTCGTTCTTCGAACCGACGGTCATTGCCGGAGCCAGCGAGAAGATGCGCTTCACGCAGGAAGAAATCTTCGGCCCTGTCGCCCCGGTCTACAAGTTCGAAACGGAGGAAGAGGGCATCGCCATCGCTAACGACACGATCTACGGCCTGGCATCCTATTTCTATACGCAGGATCTGGGCCGCGCATTCCGTGTCATGGAAGGGCTGAGATATGGCTTGATCGGCGTCAACGAAGGCCTGATCACCACGGTGGAGGCGCCCTTTGGCGGCCTCAAGCAGTCGGGCCTCGGGAAGGAAGGCGGGCACCAGGGCATCGAGGATTACCTCGACGCCAAATATGTCTGCATCGGCGGCCTCGGCCTCTAGGCTCCCGCCGTTGCCGCTACGAGGATGCCGCTGACGATCAGCGCGCCGCCGATCATCACGCGTGATGAAACCGGTTCGCCCAGCACGAAGAACGCCATCACCGGCACGAGGATGAAGCTTGCCGACATGAAAAGGTAAGCGGTCGAAAGCGGCACGTTGCGCAGCGCCAGCACCCAGCCGAGCGTGGCAATGCCATAGGCGCCGAGCGCGAATACGAGCAAGACCGCCGTGCCATGGTCGCTCAGGAGTGCCTCGAAGCCGCGGCTGCCGAGGCGCGTTCCAACGGTCTTGAACATCAACTGCCCCATGGCCACGACCAGCACGCAGGCAATGATGATCAGGTAGTTCTGCACGCCGGTCACACCTTGATGTTCGCGGCGTAGATGAGGTTGATGTCCGGGAAGGGCAGGCGCAGCGGCCACCAGCTTTCCTTGACGTCCTTGTAGTAGAAATTGATGAAGGTCACGAGGTTGAAGATCGGGTTCACGTGCTCGCGGGCCATCCAGTAGTCATATTCAAGGCCCGCATCGCGCGCCCGCTGGCGCACGCCGAAGCTGCGGCCGAGCCGCCAGGCAAGGCCCGGATCGCAGGGCAGGACGAGCGAAAGCGTGCCGCCCGGCTTCACCAGCCGGGTCCATTCGCGCAGCACGTCATGCGGATGGACGATGTGTTCCAGAACATGCGTGGCGATCACGCGGTCGAAGGTTGCATCTGCAAAGCTGAGCGTGCGCGCATCCTCGACCTGGTACTTGAAGCGGGCGTCCTTGCCGAGGCGGGCGCGCGCCTGGTCGAGCATGCGGTCATTTCCATCGGTGATCCAGTATTCGTCGAAGCCGTGCCGCACGCTTAGCGGATGCTGGCCCGAGCCTGCGCCGATTTCCAGGACCTTGCCGAAATGGTCCTTTGGTCCGAACGCCTTTTCGAGCACCACATGCGAATGCGCGAGG
>JBGSJA010000111.1:0-3613 GCA_041742235.1 Salaquimonas sp.
GCGAGGCAAGCGTTACGAGACCTGCTCCGGCGCGCAAGGCAGCTTGCGCCGCCAGCCGCGCCGCACCGGTGCGCGTCATCGGACCGCTGATTGCGAGCGCATGGCCGCGGTCGTATTTGTGACCCTGCCGTTGCGGGATGGGAAAGGCGGATAGCCACAGCGCCGGCCCGTTCGCCTCCGCTTCCCCGACCGCTGGGTCAACTTGCTTTATCGTCATGGAAAGATGATGCCACTGCCTAGCGCCGGGCCGCAAGCGGGCGCTTAACCTCTGTTACCGTTTGGTAACCGTGCCCTTAGCCGTTTTTTAAGGCAGCTTGTGTAGGGTGATCGCCATTGGTCTTTTGTGTGAGTGTGAGTATGACCGATCAGGTAAGACCGCGCGTAAAATACGTCATCGGCCCCGATGGCAGCCCGTTGACGATTGCCGATCTCCCGCCCGCTTCCACGCGGCGCTGGGTGATCCGCCGAAAGGCCGAAGTCGTCGCGGCCGTGCGCGGAGGCCTCCTCTCGCTCGAGGAAGCCTGCGAGCGCTACACTCTGACGGTCGAGGAATTCCTCTCCTGGCAGATTTCGATCGATGCACACGGCCTTGCCGGCCTGCGCACCACCCGCATCCAGGATTATCGCAGCCACGCCTGATCGGCGCCAGCGATCTCCAAGGACTTCAAAAAAAAGGGCCGCCCTCAAAGGGGTGGCCCTTTCGCATTGCGCGAAACCATGGCCGCCGCCAACGCCGCCCCTGCCGCAGAAAATCCATAGAACCAGATGCCCGGCTGCGACGCCGCTGTCGCCAGACCGCTGGTCTTGGCGCCGAACACCAGGATCGCGACGACGAGCACGTCCATCATCGACCATTTTGAAAGCACGCCGGCCCAGGCCGGAAACCGCCCGGAACCAAATGCCGCCTCGAAGAGCGTGAACAACTTGAGCAGCGGAAAGACGAGCGAGAACAGCGCGACAATCGCCGCAAGGCCGATATCGCCATTGACCCACAACCCCTGCACCAGGCCGATGAGCGATGGGTTCTCCGTAAACAACCACAGTTTTTCGAAGCGTATCAGCGGCAGCGTGATCCCGAGGCCGAACGAAACGGCGCAAGCAAGCAGCAAGGCGGGCAAGACGAGGCTCACGAAAGCGCCCGCCACACGAGCGGCAGCAGGATAGCGGTCGCCAGCGCATTCAGCCCCATGGCAAGGCCGGAAAACGCCCCTGCCACCTCGTTCACCTGCAGCGCCCGCGCCGTGCCGATGCCGTGGCTCGCCGTGCCGATGGCAAGGCCCCTCGCCTGCCAGTCCTTGATGCCGAGCCGGTTGAGCAGGATTGGACCCAACATCGCGCCGGTAATGCCGGTTAGGATGACGAGCGCCGCGGTCAGCGACGGCAATCCGCCCAGTTCGCGCGTGATCGCCATCGCGACGGGCGCCGTCACCGATTTGGGCGCCAGGGCCACCAGGCTGTCGCGGCTTGCCCCCATAGCCCAGGCGATCGCAACTGCCGATGCCGCCGCCGTCAGCGATCCGCCAAGGATGGAGGCCAGGATCGCCACTGCCGAGCGGCGCACCGCGGCAAATTGCCGATAGAGCGGTATCGCCAACGCCACGGTCGCCGGGCCGAGCAGGAAGTGGACAAACTGCGCGCCTTCGAAATAGGCGGCGTAGCCGGTGCCGGTCGCAAGCAGAAGCGCAACGATTGCAATCACCGCGATCAGCACCGGATTGGCTAGCGGGTTGCCGCCGGTCTTTCTGTAGATGAACAGCCCCGCCTGAAAGGCAACGAGCGTCAGCGTCAGATGCAGCAGCGGGCTTGCCGCAAGGTATACCCAAAGCTGGCGAACGTCACTCATCGCGCTGCCCCGCCGCGCCGGTCCACCGCTTCAGCGCCACCATCAGGGCTGCCGTAACGGCCACGGTCGCCAGCGTCGATCCGACCAGCGCCACCGAAAGCGCCTGCCACTCGGCCTGAAGCAGCGAAAAATGCGCCATGATGCCGACGCCCGCCGGCACGAACAGCAGCGACAGGTTCGACAAAAGTGCGTCACCCGTCGCGCCGAGCGTGGCTGGAACCTCGCCGCGCACCAACAGGAACAGGAAAAGCAGCGCCATGCCCGCCACCGGTCCGGGAAACGGCAGCGCCAGCGCCGTGACGAAAAGTTCGCCCGCCAATTGGCACACGAGGATGAAGGTGAACCAGCCGAGCACGCGGCCCTCCTGTTTGCCGCCTTTATCGGCAATGCGGCGAGACCGCGCAAGGGAAAGGGATGCCGTGCGAGAACGCCCTCCTTCTGCCAGTTGCGCTGACAACTCCCCCGCAATGGGAGAAAGGGGGGTGTCCCACCCGCCCAAAAAACCTTGTGGTTTGGCACAGACAATAAGCGATGGAGGCGGGGTGAACCATCCGGGGGGCACAAGACCCGCGCCCTCCGTCACCCCGGCTGGCATGCAAACCGGAGTCGAGAGCCCCCTCTCCGAACGACGGATGGTTAAGTTGCGCGCGGCCTTGCAACACTGGCCGTGCACCTGGCGGCACTGTACCGCAATCGCCCCTTGATTATATTAGAGATCGCTTATATATGATTTTCCATATTTAACCACGGAGAAACGACATGACCCTCGACCGTTCCGTCCTCGCCTTTGCCGGCTTCATGGTGCTGCTTTCGGTGGCGCTGACGCATTATGTCTCGCCGCATTTCGTCTGGCTGACGGTATTTGCCGGCGCCAACATGATCCAGTCCGCGTTCACCGGGTTCTGCCCGGCGGCAATGATCTTCAAGATGGCGGGCGTGAAGCAGGGCTGCGCATTCCAGTAATTCGCCGTCGACAATCGGCCCGCGCATGGCTGGCCTGCGATTGTTGCACTGCACAATCGCACGATCTTGCTTATGTTTCACATCGGGAGGAGTTGAACGGAAGGATATTGCCATGCCGTTATTCACCCGTCCCGAAAGGGAGCGTGCCCGGGCCGAGCGCAAGCTGGCGGCGCTACGCGAAATGAGCGCCGCCGATCTGGCCGACATGGGCCTCAAGCCGGCCGACATCGCCCGGTTGGAAAGGGAAATCGAGGCGGGGCGCTGACCGGCTTCAGCCGATCATTGCCCGCCTTTCGATCTGGCGGTCGATAGCCGCGTCCGCCGCACCGGTAGCATCGCGGCTTTCGAGCAATTGCGCTTTCTTGAGCTGCTCTTCCGCTTCAGCCAGGGCATCGACTGCATGCTCGCGCTTGTCCTTCAGGTCGCGGATCGACCCCGCCAGATTGTCGCGGCGCTGCCGTGCGGCCTTTGCAAAAGTCGGATAGGCAAAGTGCGTGGGATCGGTGATCCCCGACTTCTGCTCTTCGATCCGGATCTGGTTGTCGAGTTCGTCGGCCATGCGGCTGAACTCGCCAATCATCAGGTCGATCTGGGTTAGCTGCCTGGTCTTGTCCTCGACCTGGTAGTGCTTCAGGCGAAGCACGCTTTCACGCGATTTCATACTCGATACTCCTTGAACCCGCACTGTTGCGCCTTTCGGCGCGACGGGATTTTCCTCCCGCCAGGATCATCGCGTCGGGCCGGCTGTCTGGCCTCCTCCGCAATGCATTCGCAAAAAACCTTAACGAACGGCCCTGTGGTAACCTT
>JBGSJA010000112.1:0-2444 GCA_041742235.1 Salaquimonas sp.
GTAGGCGCAGCCGGATCGAGCGGCGTAGCCTCCACGACCCCGACCGGCGCAGGCGGCAGTGACTGGGCCGTGCCGCGCGTGTCGAGGCTGGATACCGACCGCTGGCAGCCGCCCAA
Organism: Salaquimonas sp.; assembly: GCA_041742235.1. Lineage (GTDB taxonomy): Bacteria > Pseudomonadota > Alphaproteobacteria > Rhizobiales > Rhizobiaceae > BOKV01. Next base: position 117 of record JBGSJA010000112.1, read on the forward strand.
AACGGCCAGCGCCAGCGCCCCGACAGCCACTAATGCGGCCAGCCGGATATTTTTCATGCCACGCCCTCCAGATACACAGGTCGCGTCCGCCGTACCCGCACTATGTGCCCACATTTGGGCGAGATTTTCCATTGTAATGGTTAACGGGGAATTAACCTTGCTTACCTAAAGGCAGCTTCAACTTGCCTTTGCAAGCGGCATGGCGAGTTTCCCCGATATTACCAGCGCCGAAATTCGCGCCATGATCAAGTCCAGCGCCATTTGGTACGCCGGCCGCTGGTCGGCTTCCCTTGACGGATCGGAAATTTTCCACGATTCGCGCGCCGCCGGATAATTTTGCACGTCTGGCGGCAGATCCTCGTCGAGGAAAACGCACAGGTCGATTTCGGGCGCGCCTTCCTGCAGGAAAATCGCTACCGGTTTCGACGAAAGCGTGTCCGTTTCGAATCCATTGGCGGCAAGTACCCGTATTGCATGTGCATCGATGCCGTTTTGTGTCTGCCAGCCGGCCGAAAAGGCTCGCCAGCCCGGAATTCCGGCCGCGTTGAAGCAGGTCTCAGCCATTACGCTGCGAGCCGCGTTGCGGCGGCCCACGAACAGTATCGATCTGATTTTCATCGGGTTTTCCTCATGCACTTGCGATACGGCGCAAACCGCGCGGTCTGGTGGGGTGATTCGCCCAGCCCGTTTACCCCCGCTGATTGACAATCGAATGAAGCCTCCAAGGTTCCGACCGGGACCACGTTTTCCACTCGCCAAGTTTCACAAGGCCAGTCAAACCACCAAATCATGACCTCTTCCCGACAATAGCGTGATTCGATCCTTGGCACACGCGCACATCGTTCCAACGGTGATTTCTGCTTGTACGCAAGCGGTACCGCCCCATAATTGCATCGGCAGCACGCAACACCGGCAGCGATGGCGAGGAGAAACCGATGAAAAGGCATGCGACGGCAATCTGGCAAGGCAATCTGCAGGAGGGCAAAGGCACGCTGGACGTTCAGTCAGGAGCGTTCAAGGGCCAGGCCTACTCCTTCAAGTCCCGTTTCCATGACGAGGATGGAAAGAGCGGCACCAATCCCGAGGAGTTGATCGCGGCCGCCCATGCCGGCTGCTTCGCCATGCAGCTTTCGCATTTCCTCGCGGAAAACGGCACGCCCGCATCAAGACTCGAGGCGACAGCGAATGTCGAACTCATCCCTGGCAAGGGGATAACCGGTTCCGCCCTCTCGCTGAAGGCCGATGTCCCCGGAATCACGAAGTCGAAATTCCAGGAACTCGCGGAAAAAGCCAAGGCGGAATGCCCCGTCTCGCGCGCGCTCGGCGCGATCGAGGTCAGCATGAGCGCCGAACTTGTCTGACGGTTACCGCGCGCTTGCGCCGGCAGAGAGAGCGTCAAAGGCAGACAACGCTTCGGCGCCATAGATCATGGACGGTCCCCCGCCCATGTAGATCGCAACGCCGATCGCATCGACGATTTCTTCCCGCGTAGCACCATACTTCAAGGCTGCCTTCACGTGAAAGGCGAGGCAGCCGTCGCAGCGCGCGGTTATGCCGATCGCCAGCGCTATCAGTTCCTTGGTCTTGGAGTCGAGCGCGCCGGGCGCGATCGCCTCGCGCGCCAGTCCGCCGAACTCCTTGGCCACCGCAGGCAGGGCCTTGCGCAGCGCGCCCATGCGCGCATTGGTCTGGTCGGTGAATTCATTCCAGTCTGTCGCCGCCATTGGATGGTTCCTTTCGTTGTACGGGTTTCCCGAAAGGAATATGGCAGGCTCTGGCGGTACGCGTTGACTTTGGTCAAGTGGGGGGACAGGTCCGATACCCCTCCCTCTTGTGGGGAGGGGTGTTTTTCAAGCAGGAGCGGAGGGGATCCTACATCCGCCGCTCGACCATCTTCTTCTTGATGCCGGCGCAAGAGGCGGGGAGCGCGTAGTGCGACTGGGACAGAACAAGAGGCGCGGAGCGCGAAGCGCGACCGGGACAGGAAAGGCGGGCGCCGGCTCCTACATCCGCCGCTCGACCATCTTCTTCTTGATGCCGGCGATCGCCTTGGCCGGGTTGAGGCCCTTTGGGCAGGATTGCGCGCAGTTCATGATCGTGTGGCAGCGATAGAGCCGGAACGGATCCTCCAGCGCATCCAGCCGCTCGCCGGTCGCCTCGTCGCGCGAATCCTCGATCCAGCGCCAGGCCTGCAGCAGCGCCGCCGGGCCGAGATAGCGGTCGGAATTCCACCAGTATGACGGGCAGGAGGTGGAGCAGCAGGCGCAAAGGATGCACTCGTAAAGGCCGTCCAGCTTCTCGCGGTCGGCATGGCTCTGCTTCCATTCC
>JBGSJA010000113.1:0-8744 GCA_041742235.1 Salaquimonas sp.
GGGTGGTTTGTCGGTACGCATGCAGGGGGAAACGCCGTTCGTGACCGATGGCGGCCATCTCCTCATCGATGCATCTTTTGGCCGTATTCGGGATGCAGAAGCCTTGTCGCTGGCGCTCCTGAAAATACCTGGCGTTGTTGAGCACGGCCTGTTTCTGGGCATGGCCGGCCTTGCCATCGTGGCAGGCGAGGGCGGAGTCATGGAACTGGCCGCTTGAAAAATTGATGCCGCAAAAGCGGCGGGCAAACGGGCTGAAAACGGGAGACAAGACATGCAATTTGAAACGCGCATCTTTGGAAAACTGGCGGCGGTGCTGATCGCCGCGGCCATTTGGTATGCGCCCCCTGCCAATTCGCATGCGCAGGAAATTTCACCCGAGCACCTTGCCGCTGCAAGAGAGGCTGTTGTTGCCTCCAAATCGACCGCCTCGCTTGACGGAATCCTGCCGGGGATCGGCGAACAGGCCAAGCAGCAGCTGATCAACAACCGGCCCGATGCGGCCGACCAGATTGCCGCAATCGTTGACGAAGCGACATTGACGCTCGCGGCGCGGCGCGCAAATCTCGAGGACGAAATCGCCCGGATCTATGCCCGCATCTTCACGCCGGACGAACTCAAGCAGATTGCCGAGTTCTACAAGACCGAAGCCGGCCAGAAGCTCATTCGCGAAACACCGGTGATCGCCCGCTCGATGGAAGAAGCGGCCCGCGTTTGGGCAGCCGGCATCCAGCGCGACCTGTCGCAGGAAGTCGGCAAGAAAATCGCCGAGGCCGGGCTTCAATAATTGCCGGTCAGGCTGATAGAACCAAGCCCGGCGATGCCGGGCTTTTTTGTGCCGGGGGAACGGGAATGGCGAACTACGACTATGATCTTTTCGTGATCGGCGGCGGTTCCGGCGGCGTAAGGGCGGGCCGTGTTGCAGCAAGCATCGGCAAGCGCGTGGGCGTTGCCGAGGAATACCGCTTCGGCGGTACCTGCGTCATTCGGGGCTGTGTCCCAAAGAAACTCTTCGTCTATGCTTCCGAGTTCGCGCACCATTTCAAGGATGCTGAAGGCTTTGGCTGGACAGTCGGGCCAACAGCGTTCGACTGGACGAAATTCATCGCGGCCAAGGACAAGGAAATCGCGCGCCTCGAAGGCCTCTACCGCAAAGGGCTGGAGAACAACGGGGCGGAGGTCTTTGCCAGCCGGGCGGTGCTGGAAGGACCTCACGCGGTTCGGATCCTTGCGCAGGAGCGGACCGTCACGGCCGAGCGCATCCTGATCGCGACTGGCGGTGCGCCACGGCATTTGCGCGATATCGAGGGTGCGGAACTTGCCATCACCTCGAACGAGATTTTCGACCTCAAGCGCCAGCCCGACAGCATCGTTATCGACGGGGCCGGCTACATCGGCGTCGAATTCGCCTGCATTCTTTCGGGCCTTGGAACGAAAGTGACGCTTGTCCAGCGGAGCGAGGAAATCCTTCGCGGCTTCGACGACGACATCCGCAAGGCGCTGCATGACGAGATGGTGCGCAATGGCATCACCATCCTCACGCACACGAAAATCCACAAGATCGAGGAAGTGGCCGGCCGGCGGCGCGTAGTGCTCTCCACCGGTGCGACGATCGAGGCTGAACTCGTGATGCAGGCCATCGGCAGGTTGCCTAACACCGCCGGCCTCGGCCTAGAGAAAGCGGGCGTCGAGACGGGCATGGACGGCGCCGTTATGGTGGATGAATATTCACGCAGCAATGTTGCGCATATCCTGGCGGTGGGCGACGTAACCAACCGCGTGCAGCTCACGCCGGTCGCCATTCACGAGGCGATGTGCCTGATTGAAACGGAGTTCAAGGGCAGGCCGACGCCGGTCGACCATGAACTTATCCCTACGGCGGTGTTCTCGCAGCCCGAGATCGGCACGATCGGCATGACGGAAATGCAGGCCGCAATCGCCTGCAGCGACGTTGCCGTCTTCATGACTAAGTTCCGCCCGATGAAGGGGACCATCTCCGGAAGCGAAGAACGCATGGTCATGAAGATCATCGTCGATACCGCCAACGACCGTGTCGTCGGCGTTCACATCCTGGGTCCCGATGCCGGCGAAATCATCCAATCGCTGGCGATCGCGATCAAGATGGGCGCCACCAAGGCCGACTTCGACCGGACCATGGCTTTGCACCCCTCTGCTGCCGAGGAACTGGTGACGCTTTATACGCCGTCATACCGGCTCAAGGGTGGCGAGCGCGTCTGACGGTCAGGGATGCAGCAGCCAGTCGGCGAGCTGCGGCCATAGCGTCTCGCGATGGTCGTGGCGGAAGAAGCCCAGATGCCCGACCGGCTTGCGCAGGTTCTCGCCTGAATACCAGTGAATGCGGATGGCCGCGTTCGAATACCAACCGGCCAGCGCCTCCACGCTTTCCCGCGTCGCCCAGGGATCGTCTTCAAAGCCGACCGCCAGTATTGGGATATGTACGTCCCTGAAACGGCTTCGCTCCGGGATTGAGGCGTCAGAAATCAGGTATTGCGGGTCGTTGCACCACTTGCGCCACTGGTTGAACGCGCCATAGGGGATCGGCTCGCCGAAGCCGGCCCAGCGCGGCAGATAGCCCAAGGTCGCGGCGATCGGCCAACCGACCTGGTTCATTGCGCGGGTGAGCTTGGCAAATTCGCGCGTATGGCCGAGATAGCCGGACCCTGCGGCAACCAGCATGTAGCGGGTGAAGCGGTTGGCAACGCCGCTGAGGCCGAGCGCCTGCCCGCCAAAGGAATGGCCGATACCTCGCAGGCTTGCCTGAGGATAACGGGCAGTCAGGTACTCCACCGCTGCGGGAAAATCCTTTACTGCCCAGTCTGACATGCGCATGGAGCGCGCCTGCCCCTGCGCCACGCGTCCCGTCATGCCGCGGTAGTCGTAGGTCATGACCGCACGCGCGCCTTCATCGCAAAGGAACTGCGCATAGTGGCGGTAGAATCGCCGGGGTACCCCCGTTGCGCCTGAAATCAGCACGACCGGACCCCTTCCGGCGGGGCTGGTAAACAAGGATGCGGGCAGTTCCCAGCCGTCGGCAGTCTTGAAATGTGTCTCTTCCATTGCCGCAACGATAAGCGCAAAACCCGCAGCGCTGTCAAACAGGCATGGATCACGTTTCCCGCTGCTGCAGCGCACGATTTCCCGAGGTTGGGCCGGATCGGTTTTTTTGTTGGTCATGGCGCGCTGTCGCGGCTATAACCGCGCCTTCTTTTCTGCCATGTGCGACCTGCCGAACCGGCAGGGATTTTCTTGAGTGAGTGAGGATTTACGATGCCGACGAAGTGGACGCCCGATTCCTGGCGGTCGAAACCGATCCAGCAGGTGCCGCATTACAACGATCTCGACGCGCTGAAGGCCGTCGAGAAGCAGTTGGCGAGCTATCCTCCCCTGGTTTTTGCCGGTGAGGCGCGGGCGCTCAAGAAATCGCTGGCTGCCGCATCGCGCGGCGAAATGTTCGTACTGCAAGGCGGCGATTGCGCGGAAAGCTTCGCCGAGCATGGCGCCGACAACATTCGCGACTTCTTCCGCGTGTTCCTGCAGATGGCGGTGGTGCTGACATTTGCAGCCGCCAAACCGGTTGTGAAGATTGGCCGCATCGCCGGTCAGTTTGCCAAGCCGCGCTCTTCCGATTTCGAGAAGCAGGGCGATGTGACGCTGCCATCGTATCGCGGCGATATTATCAACGGCATTGAATTCACGGAGGACGCGCGCACGCCCGATCCGGAGCGGCAGATCATGGCCTATCGCCAGTCGGCCGCGACGCTGAACCTGCTGCGCGCCTTTGCGCAGGGCGGCTATGCCAATCTTGAGCATGTGCATCAATGGATGCTCGGCTTCGTCGAGAACTCGCCGCAGTCGGAGCGCTATCACCAGCTTGCCACCCGCCTGACCGAAACGCTGCGCTTCATGCGGGCGATCGGCTTTGCGGCGGACGATCATCCGAAGTTGCGCGAGACGGATTTCTACACCAGCCACGAGGCGCTGCTGCTTGGCTACGAAGAAGCCATGACACGGGTCGATTCGACCTCCGGCGACTGGTACGCCACGTCCGGCCACATGATCTGGATTGGCGACCGCACGCGCCAGCCGGACCACGCCCATGTCGAATATTGCCGCGGCATCAAGAACCCGATCGGCCTCAAATGCGGGCCGTCGCTGACCGATGACGGTCTGCTGAACCTCATTGACATCCTCAACCCCGAAAACGAGCCGGGCCGGCTGACGCTGATCGGCCGTTTCGGCGCCGGCAAGGTCGGCGAGCACTTGCCGCGACTTGTGCGGGCGGTCAAGCGCGAGGGCAGGGAGGTCGTGTGGACCTGCGACCCGATGCACGGCAACACCATCACCTCGGTCAGCGGCTACAAGACGCGCCCGTTCGACCGCGTGCTGCGCGAGGTGCAGGAGTTCTTCGCGGTTCACCGTGCCGAGGGGACCTATCCCGGCGGCGTGCATTTCGAGATGACCGGCAAGGACGTCACGGAATGCACCGGGGGTGCGCGCGCCGTCAGCGACGAGGATCTCGCCGACCGTTACCACACCCATTGTGACCCGCGCCTCAACGCAAGTCAGGCACTGGAACTTGCATTCCTTGTTTCAGAACTGCTGCAGGAAGACCGGTCGGCCGAACCGAAGGCTGTCGTCAACGGTTAGGGTGGTTTCCCCTCTCCCTTGAGGGGAGGGATCAGGGGTGGGGGTATGGGCGGGCAGGCCAGGAAGCCCCGCCCGCCGGCAGTGACCGACACCCTCACCGCCGCCTTTTCGTTTTCCCCGTCGCATGGGCGTGGGCGAGGCGCAGCGACGCCTCGAGTTCATCCAAACCCAGATTCGCTAGCGTTGCGCTCGTCCATCCCTGCTTTCCCCAGGCGTTGGGAACAGGGGCAAATGCCTCCGGATGCGTCAGGCATTTCAGTTCCTGCTCGTCGAGTGCGAACTTGAAATTGGCCGTCATCCCGCCGGGCGCGAGCGTCACATAGATGCGGTGGACCTTGAAGGCGGCGCGGTCGAAATGCGGCGCCTCGCTAGTGCCATCCAGCGACAGTGCCAGCCTGCGCAGATCATCCGCATTTGCCATGAACCCGTCTCCGCCGTTCGTGTTTTGTGAACAATCCTTAGCATGGACCGCCCCTCGCGCGAATTCAGGCGCGTGTCTATGTGATGGCCATAGGAGCAATTCCAATGAGTCAGAACGCAGCGCCGAGCATTTTCATTTCCCATGGCGGCCCGAACATCGTGACCGATCCGTCGGAAGCGCGCGATTATCTGCGCGGCCTGGCGGAAATCACCGGCAAGCCCAACGCGATCGTGCTGGTATCGGCGCATTTCGAGACCGAGGGGCCCGTTGTCGTAACCGATCCCGCGCCGGAGATGATCTACGATTTCGGCGGCTTCTCGGAAGAACTGTACCGCATGGTCTATCCCGCGCCGGGCGATCCAGAACTGGCGATGCGCGTTGCCCATTTGCTGCAAGACGCCGGAATGGCGGTGCGCATCGCGCCCAAGCGGGGTTATGACCATGGCGCCTGGACGTCGATGATTCTGGCATTCCCGCATGCGGACGTGCCGATCGTGCAACTCTCGATCGATCCGAATCGTGATGCGGCCTATCACTACGCGCTGGGGCGGGCGCTGTCGCCGCTCAGGCATGAAGGGATCATGCTGGTAGGCTCGGGCCATATCACCCACAATTTGCGCGCGGTTTTCGGGGCGATGCGCGGCGGCATCAGCCCCGATCCTGAAATGACCCGCAAAGTGGAGGCATTCACGGAGTGGTTCGCCGGCCGCTTTGCCGAGGGCGACAAGGATGCCATCTTGAACTGGCGCGATGAGGCGCCGCATGTGCGGGAAAACCACCCGACCGACGAGCATTTGATGCCGCTGTTCTTTGCCTATGGTGCGGCGGGTGAGAATGCGAAGGCCGAACGCGTCCACGCATCGCGGCAGTTCGGCTTCTTCGCCTTCGATTCCTGGAAATTCAGCTAGGTGGCGCGGCCGTTGTTGCCGCGTCAGTTTTGCGCCAGTTGCGCCGTATCGGCCGAAGCGCTGCGGGCAACCTTGCGGCCCTCGTTGCGGTCCATCATTGCGTAGAAGTATTCCAGCGACGGCGTGTACCGGTTCTTCGGCGGCTGGATGCCGACGCTGGCGGCAATGTCCGACATGAAGTGGTTGCAGTTGTACGTCCACAACGCGTATTTCGGCTTTTCCTGCCGGGCCTGGACAATGCGGTTGAGCAGCTTTTCATACTGCTGCGCGGTCAGCGAAACGCGGTAGGCCGCTATCGGGCGCAGGATGCAATCATCGCCATAGGGTTCGAGTACGCCGGGCATGGGAGCGGCGGCGGCAACGGTCGCGCCGGCATAGCCGCCGACGGGGGCCAGCATCACCAATTTTTCATCCATCGGCTCGCCATCCGGTCCGATGCGGCCATAAGCGATGTAGACGTGACCAACGGGAAGCGGCGGCGTGTGGCGCAGCCGCATTTCCATGTAGTACTTGTGTTCCGGATCAATGCGCTTGGCATTGACCATCTTCGGCTTGGGGCCCCATCCGCCCGAGCACTGGCCATGCTTCATCGTCGAATACAGCGCCTCGGAGCGAAGTTCCGCCTCGACTTCGAGGGGATCGGGTTGGGGTTCGAGGGGATCGCCAGTCGCGGCATCAATCGGCGACAGCGCGGCAAACTGCGTTTCGGCGGCGACTGCCCGCGCGTCGGTTTCAGGCGCGAGCGCGTTCACATCGAGTTCCTGTTCGCCAGCCAGAGAGCGGGCGGCGACAGGGTCGGATGCCAGCGTTGCACGTGTGTCGGTCATTTCCCCGGATACGCCTGGCAGCGCCCCGCCGTTTGCAGCCGGAGCAGATGTGTTGTCGACAACCCCGGTTGAGGCGACATCCAGCGGCAAAGGTTCCGCAGGAATTTCCTGTTGTCGAACATCAAGCGCATCGGTGAAGGAAGAAGCCCCATCCGACATGCATCCAGCGAGAGAAGTCGACACAGCAAGAAGCGCGATCGCCGCGGAACGGCGAAAGGAGCCTTGCATTACAGTGTCCCGCCTGCCTGTGATCATTCAAACCTGCCGGTCCCGATCGGGCGTACCCTTGCGCCAGTCAAACTCAAATTCGTTAACTTTACGCGAAAGATAAACCCTTCTTTCACCAACGAGGATATCCATCCGGACGGAACCAATCGGATCCCGCGACATTGGATAGTACCAGCCGGCGTTGTTCCGCAAAAGCCCTGCTACCAAAATGCGGCGACTTGTTGTCTGGATTCGCACGGTTTGTTTCATGCAAGCTGAATTCGTCGTTCAGGGCCCATTCAGCCCGGCGACACCATTCTCATTTCTGCTCAAATCCGGAACCAGGGTTTGCAGGGTGCGTTTCCGCCGACGCCCGAATGAAAATGAACGAGGAAGAAAATGATGAAAAAACGGCTTCTGATCGGTGTCAGCGCATTCGCGTTCGTCACTTCGATATCGTTGCTTGTCCCCGCAACCGGGCCCGCGGCGTACGCCCAGCCGCTGAACGGCGGCATGTTCCTTCTGGCGCAGGCGGAAGGCGAGGAAGAGGAAGAGATTCGAAAGAAGAAGAAAAAAGCACGGGAGGCTGCAGAAGAGCAGCAGGCCGAACAGCCCGCAGAGGCGCAGGGCGAAGAGCAGCCCAAGCGCAAGAAGAAGCGCGAACAAGCGCAGGAACAGCAGGCCGAACAGCCTGCGGAAGCGCAGCAAGCCGAACAGCCGGTAGAGGCGCAGGGCGAAGAGCAGCCCAAGCGCAAAAAGAAGCGCGAACAGGCGCAGGAGCAGCAGGCCGAACAGCCTGCGGAAGTGCAGGAACAGCAGGCCGAACAACCTGCAGAGGCGCAGGACGATGGCCAGCCCAAGCGCAAGAAAAAGCGTGAGCAGGCGCAGGAGCAGCAGCAACAAGCCGAGCCCCCGGCTGACGCCGGAACCGTGACGCAGCAGCCCGCAGGCGATCAGCCCGACACAGGCGAAGCGGCTACACAACAGCCGCCGGCAACCGAAGAAACGCTTCAACCGGCCGCAGGCGAGGAAAACAACCGCCGCAAGAAGCGTCGGGAGCAGGCAGCCGAAGCGGAAGGGTTGACGCCGGAGGCGCAACAAAAGGCGGTCGAGGAAGCGCAGCAGCCGGTCACGGTTTCGCCGGACGCGGAAAAGCCGAAAGACGTTGTGACGAAACCTGTCGAAGAGATCGTCAAGGAAGCCGAAAGCCAGCCGGTATCGGTCGTTTCGGACCGCATCGACGACAACCAGCGCGAACAGCTCAAAAGGTCCGAGAAAAAGCGTCGTGAAAAGTCACGGGACAACCGAAACGAGCTGCTTGGTGCGGCAGCGGTCGGGGTCGCCGTTGGTGCGGCAATCCCGTTGCTTGGCGGCACGGTTGCCGCGGACGAGGGCGATCGCATCGTGGTCGAGCGCGGCGGCAACTACTATGTGCGCAAGGATGAATCGGCCTTGTTCCGCTACGACGCGGAAAATGTCGAGTATGAGCGCATGCGCGGCGGCCTGACGCGAGAGATCGTGACCCGGCCGAACGGGGTGCGCGTCATCACGGTTCGTGACCCTGGTGGATATGTCCTTCGCCGCGAGAAGGTAACGCGCGACGGACGTCGCATCGTTCTCTTCGACATGCGCAACGAGGAGGCCTACTACCGTCCATATCGGCCGGTGGAGGTGCCTTATTATGAGGTCAATCTCGAGCCCGAAGAGTACATCGTC
>JBGSJA010000114.1:0-1775 GCA_041742235.1 Salaquimonas sp.
GCGTGACATTGCGTTGCAATCGCCTGTCGCCATCGCCACGGGCGAGCGCCTTATCGGCCGTCACGAATTCGAACCGCATATCCGGCATCGCGCAATGCATGTCGCGCAGCCCGATATTGCCCACACTGGCGGCCTTTCGGAGGCGCGCAAGATCGCGGCCATGTGCGAAACGGCAGGCATCGGCCTTGCCCCGCACAATCCACTGGGCCCGATTGCGAGCGCGGCAGCGTTGCACTTTGCAATCGCCACCCCAAACTTCATCATCCAGGAAGAAATGTCGGGCGCCGTGCCATGGTTCGATACTGTTGTGAACGGTCCGATTCGCCGCGTTGACGGCTCATGGCAAATTCCCGATGCGCCGGGCCTTGGCGTCGAAGTCAATGACGCCGTTGCCGATGCGCACCCCTTCAAAGCGGAAATCTATCATGCCACCCACGCCGTCATGCCCGACGGGACGATAGTGGATTGGTGAGCCATGCCGAACGAACTTTCAGCAAGAAACCTCGTCATGCGCGCAATGCGGGCGGCCGGCGCGGTCTGGTTCGCGGTGATCGGTCTCTATGTCCTGTCAGGACTGTTTTCCCCGGCCATGTTTCAGTGGAGCCAGGTCTTCAACATCCTTCAGGTAGCCTCGTTCCTGGGCGTGATAGCGCTTGGCCAGACGATTGTTGTCCTGACCGGCGGCATTGATCTGTCGCAGGCGGGAATCGTGACCCTGACCAACATTGTTGCGACCAGCGTGATGCTTGGCCAAAACGAGCAGATCGCTTTAGCGATGATGGTCTGCATTTTCATAGCTTTGATTGCTGGCCTGTTGAACGGCGCCATGACGGCAATCATCGGCATCACGCCGCTGATCGCAACATTGGGCAGCAATTCGATTCTGTTCGGTGCGGCGTTGATCTACACCGGCGGCGCGCCACGAGGCGAAGCCGCTCCGGCCTTCGAAATCCTGGGGAACGGAACGTTTGGCGGCATCCCCGCCCCGACCATGATCTGGATCGCGGTCGCGCTGGCCATGCTGTGGCTCACCCGTGCCACCGTCTTTGGCCGCTGGCTTTATGCCACCGGGGCCAATCCGCGTGCTGCGGCATTGATGGGTGTTCCCGTCGAGCGCGTGACGATCGGGGCATACATGCTGTCTTCGCTGATGGCGTGCTTCGGCGGGCTCTTGCTCACGGCGTATATCGGTTCACCGTCGCTTGGCATCGGCAACCCGTTCCTGTTCACGACCATTGCAGCCGTCGTTGTCGGCGGTGCGGCGTTGACAGGCGGGGTCGGCGGCATCCTGGCGACCGTAGGCGGGGCTGTTTTCATAACCGAACTGACGAGCTTCACGAACATCGTGCGCATGTCGAGCGGCACACAATTCATCGTTCAGGGCGGGATCATTCTCGCCAGCGTCCTTGCGTATCGCCGTCTTTCGGGCGTGCGAAACTAACCCGGAGACGGGCAATCGGCCGCAAAGGCCAAGCAATGGGAAGGAAACAAACATGACAGGGTTTTCTGATATGATCTGGTCTCGCCGTAAAGTCCTGCAGGGTGGCGTCGGTTTGGCAGCCATGCTTGCTCTCGGACGACATGCCTTCGCCCAAGAGGGCGTCAGTCTTGAAGGCGTCGGCGCCATGGTAAAGGGCACTGCCAAGCCCGGCCCCTATCGCATCGGTTTTTCCAACGGATTTTCCGGCAATTCCTGGCGCGCGATGGCCATTGCCGCCCTCGAGGCTGAGGCAAAGGCAACGCCGGATATAGCGGAGTTCATCGTTGTCGACGGC
>JBGSJA010000115.1:0-4354 GCA_041742235.1 Salaquimonas sp.
CCTTGCAGAGCAGATTACCAAGTACCTCGAAATTCCCCTCGGCAAGGCGAGTGTACGGCGCTTCGCCGATCAGGAGATCTTTGTCGAGATTCTGGAAAATGTCCGCGGCGAAGACTGCTTCATTTTGCAGTCGACCTCCTACCCCGCCAATGACAATTTGATGGAACTGCTCATCATGATCGACGCGCTGATGCGCGCGTCGGCACGGCGCATCACCGCGGTGCTGCCCTATTTCGGCTATGCCCGCCAGGACCGCAAACCCGGCCCGCGCACGCCGATCTCGGCCAAGCTGGTCGCGAACATGATCACCAAGGCCGGCGCCGACCGCATCCTGACGCTCGATCTGCATGCCGCGCAGATCCAGGGCTTCTTCGATATCCCGACCGACAACCTGTTCTCCGTACCGGTCCTGGCTTCGGACGTGCGCGAGAATTACAGCCTCGAGAACGTGACCGTCGTCTCGCCCGATGTCGGCGGCGTCGTGCGCGCCCGGGCGCTCGCCAAGCGCATCGAGGCCCCGCTCGCCATTGTCGACAAGCGCCGCGACCGGCCCGGCGAATCGGAAGTGATGAACGTCATCGGCGACGTACGCGGCCGCGATTGCATTCTCGTCGACGACATCATCGATTCGGGCGGCACTCTTTGCAACGCCGCGGACGCCCTGATGAACATGGGCGCTTCCTCCGTCACCGCCTACATCACCCACGGCGTGCTTTCAGGCGGGGCCGTCGCGCGCATCACCGCCTCGAAGCTGAAGGAACTGGTCATCACCAATTCCATCCAGCCTACCGCCGCCACCGAGACGGCGCACAACATCCGCGTGGTTTCCGTCGCCGAATTGATGGGCGAGGCTATCCAGCGCACGGCGCTGGAAAAATCGGTATCGAGCCTGTTCGATTAGGCGGTTTATCCCGTCTGCAGCAAGAACAGACCGGCCAGCGCCGCCGCCGGTATGAGGATCGCCAATCCAATGCCGCGCCATACCGCCAAGCTGGCGGCAAGCGCGATGAGGCCCGCACGCCAGTCGAAACTTGCAAGCATCGGCACATCGATGGTTGCCGGACCGATCCGTGCCGGTGCGACTTCTCCGAACAGCACATGCATGGCGAACCAAAGCGACAGGTTCCCAATGACGCCGACCACGGCTGCGGTGATGGCCGCCAGAGCACCGGACAGCGCCTGGTTGCCCCTGAGCCGTTCCATGAATGGCGCCCCGAGAAACACCCAGATAAAGCACGGCACAAAGGTGAACCAGGCCGTCACGATCGCCCCGAACGTTCCGGCAAGCACGGGGTCGAGCCCGCCCGCATCGCGAAACGCGCCGAGGAAGCCGACAAACACGAGCACCAGGATCAGCGGCCCGGGCGTCGTCTCCGCGAGGCCCAACCCAGTCAGCATCTCGCCCGGGGAAAGCCAGCCGTGGACCTCCACCGCCTGCTGGCCGACATAGGCCAGGACAGCATAGGCGCCGCCGAAGGTCACGACCGCCGCCTTTGAAAAATAGAGGGCCAACTCGGCGAAAACGCCCGTGGCGGCCATGATCAACGCGGCGAGCGGGGCAAGCCACAGCACGATGGCCCAGAAGAACACTCCGGCGACATGCCCATGCGGCTTGCGCGCCTCCACGGAAATCGGCTCAATCTCTTCAGCCTGCCCGTTGCGTTGCGACTGCGCCCATCCGGCAAGGCCGGCCAGCGCGATCACCAAAGGAAACGGCAGCCGCAATGCCGCCAGCGCAACGAAGGCGGCCACCGCGATCGCAGCGCTCTCCCATCCCTTGAGAGCGCGTCTTGCAACCTTGACCAGTGCCTGGAACACAATGGCCAACACCGCCGCCTTGAGCCCGAACAGCAGTCCCTCGACCGCCGGCACATTGCCGAACCTGGCGTAGATGATCGAAAGCGCCAAAAGCACCGCAAATCCGGGCAGCACGAACAGCGTGCCGGCCAGGATGCCGCCCCAAACGCCGCGTTTCAGCCACCCGGCATAGGTCGCAAGCTGCATCGCCTCGGGTCCGGGCAGAAGCATGCAGAAATTCAGCGCGTGCAGAAAACGCTTTTCATCAAGCCATTTGCGCTCGTCAACCAGCACCGTGTGCATGAGCGCGATCTGGCCCGCAGGCCCGCCAAAGGACAGGAGCCCGATCCGCCCGAAAACAGCAAACAGTTCCTTGAACGGCACGGCAGTCATTCACGGGCTCCAGGTCAGGGGCTGAAACATGTCCAAGTGACATGCCGATGACAAGCGGCAAGCCCGCTTGCGCTTCCCCTCCCCCTCACCTATAACGCACCCGCCCGCGCGGACACCCTTGGAGGCAGCGCGGGTTTGTCGCTTTTTGCAACAGGCAAAGCGGCAAGTCCGGCCAGCCACGTCTGCCGGATGCCCCAACAACCTCGAAAGGCAGATCCATGAGCCACGATACATACGAGCTCCCGGCACAGCTGCGCAACCGGACCGGCAAGGGGGCCGCCCGCGAACTGCGTCGCAATTCCATGGTGCCAGCCGTGATTTACGGCGACAAGAAAGACCCCGTTGCAATCGCTCTTTCCTCCAAGGAATTGACGATGCGAATCCACGCCGGCGGCTTCCTGACAACGATCGCGACGATCAATGTCGACGGCACGAAGCACCAGGTCCTTCCGAAGGACTACCAGACCGATCCGGTGCGCGATTTCATCACGCATGTCGATTTCCTGCGCATCTCCAAGGATTCGAAGGTGATCGTGGAAGTTCCGGTGCACTTCCTCAACGAAGAGTCCTGCCCCGGCATCAAGCGCGGCGGAGTTCTCAACGTCGTGCGGCACGAAGTCGAACTGGAATGCCCGGCAATGGCGATCCCCGAGTTCATCGAGGTCGATCTCGCTGGGCTTGACATCGGCGCATCCGTCCACATTTCGCATGTCAAATTGCCGGCCAATACGCGGCCGACGATCACCGACCGCGATTTCACGATTGCAACCATCGCCGGTTCGTCGGCCTCACGGTCCGAGGACGACAAGGCAGAACCCGCCGCGTAAAGGGCGCGCCCGCACATCCGCGGGCCGCATCCGCCCCGGAGAGCGCCCATGCTTGTCGTTGCAGGTCTTGGCAATCCCGGAGCATCCTACGCGGGCAACCGGCACAATATCGGATTCATGGCGGCGGACGCGATTGCCCGCCGCCATTTCTTTTCTCCCTGGCGAAACAAGTTCAAGTCGCTGGTAGCCGAGGGCGAGATCGGCGGCGAAAAGGTGCTGGTCATCAAGCCCCAGACCTTCATGAATGTCTCGGGCGAGGCGGTCGGGGAGGCAATGCGCTTTCACAAGCTCCAGCCTTCCGACCTGATCGTGCTCTACGACGAACTGGACCTGCCGCCTGGCAAGCTGCGCGTGAAGACGGGCGGCGGCGCAGGCGGGCATAACGGCATTCGTTCCATCGACAGCCATTGCGGCAATGCCTATCGCCGGGTGCGGCTCGGCATAGGTCATCCCGGCCACAAGGAGCTGGTGCAGCGCCACGTGCTTGGCGACTTCGCCAAGGCAGATGCGCAATGGCTCGATCCGCTGCTGGACGCTATCGCCGAGCATTTTGCGCTGCTCGTAAAGGGCGATGATTCCACCTTCATGAACAAGGTTGCGCTGGCTACCGGCGGCAAGGAAGAAAAGCCGGAAAAGGCAGGCAAGGCGCAGAGCCACATACGCCAGGCCCGGCCCGGCAAGCCGGCGCCGAAGGTCCCCGAAACGGGGCCTATGGCTGCGATGCTGAAAAAGCTGTTTGGCGGCGACAGCTAGTGAATCGCACTATGGCCATTTGCCTTCCGAGGCATTAAACCGGCGCATCGCTGCGCCACGGGCGCCTAATCCATTTACCGGTTCGCCGGTTCATCCGGCCAAAGAGATCTGATCATGGGCTTCAAGTGCGGCATCGTGGGTTTGCCGAATGTCGGCAAATCGACCCTCTTCAACGCGCTGACGCGCACGGCGGCAGCGCAGGCGGCAAACTATCCGTTCTGCACCATTGAACCCAATACCGGCGAAGTGGCGGTGCCCGATCCGCGCCTCAAGCAGATCGCTGCCATCGCGGGTTCGAAAGAAATCATCCCCACCCGCATATCCTTTGTCGACATTGCCGGGCTCGTGCGCGGCGCGTCCAAGGGCGAAGGCCTCGGCAACCAGTTCCTCGCCAACATTCGCGAGGTCGACGCAATCGTTCACGTCCTGCGCTGCTTCGAAGACGACGACATCACCCATGTCGAGGGCCGGATCGACCCCGTCGCCGATGCCGACACGGTGGAAACCGAACTGATGCTGGCCGACCTTGAGAGCCTTGAGCGGCGCACCGAACAGATGCGCAAGCGCAAGCAGGACAAGGAAGC
>JBGSJA010000116.1:0-10505 GCA_041742235.1 Salaquimonas sp.
CGCCGCCGAACAGCTGGATCATCGGCATGGGCAGGCGCGGTGCGGCCCCGCGCGCCAGAAAGGCCCAGAGCGAAAGCCGGGCCGAAGCGGCGGCGGCATGAGCGACGGCCATCGAGACGGCGATTGTCGCGTTACCGCCGAGCCGGGCCTTCTGCGGCGTACCGTCAAGTTCGATCAGCCTTGCATCGACCGCTTCCTGGTCGCTTGCGTCAAGGCCGGTCAATGCCGGCGCGATCTCGGCGGCGATGCCGGCGAGGGCGCGTTCAACGCCGAGGCCTGCAAATGCTTTGCCTCCGTCGCGCAGGTCGATCGCCTCGTTGGAGCCGCGCGAGGCGCCGGCGGGGGCAATGGCGCGGCCGGTCGCACCGTCTACGAGCGCGACCTCTGCCTCGACCGTCGGGCGACCTCGCGAATCCCAGACGCGACGCGCCCTGACCGATGCAATGCGCGTCACGATGGCGTCTCCCATTTGTGAGTGCCGAGTTCGGCCGCCCACAGTTCGCGGATAGTTGCGAGGTTTGCAGGCGGCGTGGCGATGAGCGGGCGTGCCACGCGGCGCACAGCATCCTTGTCGGCGTCCCGGGTCAGATATTCGACCGGTGACTTGCCGTCAACGCGTGCAAGGAAGAGGCCGGGCAGCAGCGACGCAATGCGGATTTCGAGGGCCTCGCGGTCTTCCCAGTCAACGCCGGCGAGATAGGCGCCGGCCAGCGCGTCGAAGGAGGAGAGATGATCTGCGATGGCCTGCGGCGAGGCGAGGCATTTCAGGAGAAGGTGGTTGAGGCAGAAGGCAGCATCGAAGGCCGGATCGCCGAACCAGGCGCATTCGGCGTCGAGGAAGATCGGTCCCTTCGGGCCTATCAGGATGTTCTTCGGGCTGATGTCGCCATGGACGACGGTCAGCTTGGTGGAGGCGGTGCGTTCGACCAGCGCGGCGAGCCGGGTGGCCAGGTCGGGATGCGCGCGACCGGTAGCTTCCAGATATGGCTCGAGGCGGATCGAATGGAAGATGTCGTCGCGCGGGAACATCGAAGGCGAAGCCGGGTCGCGCGCGAATGCGGCATGGATGCGGGCAAGGCGGACGCCGACAGACTGCGCCACTGCCGGTTCGGATCTGCCGGCGAGCAGGTCCGCCTTCCAGAGCCGGTGGTCTTCGGGCGCGAGGTAGTCCATCGCCAGTATGCCGCCATCGGGATCGTCGGCGATCACTCTCGGCACTGCGTCGGGCTCGACGCGCCCTGCGCCTCTCAGCCAGGCGGTTTCGTAGGCGCTTCGTTCCACCGGGGCGCGCCAGTCTGCCGCCACCCTGAGCTTCGCCAGCGCGCGCTTGACGATAAAGTGGATGGATTCGGTCTCGACCAGCCAGATGTCGGAAGAAACTCCGCCGGTCAAAGCGGTGAAACGGGGCGCTTCATCCTGCCCCACAAGGCCGGCCTGACGGATGAAGTCGAGAATGGCTGGGTCGGGTGTGCCAGTCATCGTCCAGCCGTCCCATTGAGACTACCCCCACCCCTTGCGGGCGAGGGGAAGCCGCCGCCCTCGGTCCACTCCCGCTTGTGGGGGGCCGGAGGACGGGCAAAAAGCTTGGCCCGGGGAGAAAGGGGTCGGGACAAGATGTGCAGCATCTACTGCTCCGCCACGACCGGATTGGTCAGAACGCCGACGCCTTCGACTTCGATCTCTACGACATCGCCGGGCAAGATCGGGCCGACGCCCGAAGGCGTGCCGGTGATGATGACGTCGCCCGGCAGCAGGGTCATCGCCGCACTCAGCCAGGCAATGAGATCAGCCACACTGAAGAGCAGGTCAGAGGTCGAACTCGACTGGCGCGTGACACCGTTGACGCGGGCGGCAAGCGCAAGGTTCGAAGGATCGAGCCCGGTCGCGATGACGGGGCCGAGTGGATTGAAGCTGTCAAAGCCCTTGCCGACGAGCAAGGCTCCCTGATCCATCTCCTTCTTCTGGATGACGCGCTCGCTGACATCGTTGGCGCAAGTGTAGCCGATCACGCACGAAAGCGCGTCGGCCCGGGAGAGACGCCGGGCCCTGCGCCCGACAACTACGGCGAGTTCGGCTTCGAAATGGACGTTGCGGCCTTCCTGCGGATAGACGATCGGCTCGCCGGGGCCGATAGCCGTGGTCGACGGCTTCATGAAAAAGAGCGGAATCTCCGGCGTCCTGGCGCCGGATTCCTCGATATGGGCCACATAGTTCAGGCCGACGCCAAAGATGCGCGGGTTTTCGACCGGGCAAAGCAGGCGCACATCTTCAAGGCGGTCGACCTCCCCGCTGCGCTCGATTTGGGCGAAGGGCGGTTCGGCAAGCCGCGTCAGCCGGTGGCCCTCAAGGATGCCGTGATGGACAGCGCCGCCCAGCGCGTAGCGGGCAATATGCACGATTCAGCCTCCCAAGATTTCCCGCGCGATCTCCGCGACCTGCGCCTCGGCGCCGCCGCCGTCATGGACAATGACGGAATGGGTCGATTCGAAAGCCTCGCCCGGTTCGAGGTCCAGCGGCCGCGACCGGAACGGGCCGACGGTGATGACCCCCCAGTCGGCAACGAACCAGAACGGCGTGCGGCCTTCAAGCGGATGCGGGATCACGGTGATGCCAGCGGTGGAGTTGCCGCCCACAGGACCGGAAAAGTCCACCCAGCGAGCGCCCTCGCCGCACAGCGCCGCGCAGTTCGAACGGCCGGTATCGTCAACTAGCACGCCGCCATAGGCGACGATCATCGAATCGGCGACGCGCACGTTGAACCAGGCATGCCGCGTCGGGCCGAGGCGGATCGCGAAGTCGCTCGCGGTCAGGCGCGAAGTGACATCGATCCGATGATGCGCTTCCCCCACGAACACTGTGACGGTGCGCTTCTCGAGCGCCGCCAAGCGGCCCGCGCGCGCTGCCCACTCCACGGGGCCGCGCCATTCGATCTTCTGTACGATCTCGAAGGCGCGAGGCGAAACCTCCCTACCCGAGACAGCGGTCTCGACGAGGCGTCCCGGCGCGCGACCCTGAAACACCTCGTTCACGTAGAAATTGTACGCGTACTCCTCGACAGAGTTACCGGACGCCGGCATCAGCAAGTGGAGGTGATCGGCCGCGATCCAAAGCGAGGAATGGTGCGGGTGGTCGGACGGTGCTTCCGACGTGACCGCAAAGCCGGCCGGCGAATAAAGTGGGTAGACATATGGCCGGAAGTCACCTTGCGTCAGCGCCAGAACCGACTGGCCGCGATGGCGCAGCCGGTAGCGATGCGCCTTGGCGAATGCTCCGCTGGGTAGGGCGATGTCATCTGGCTCGAAACTGAAATCAGACACCGGCAGACCGCCTCCAATATGCCGATGGAATTTTCCGCTGCCACTGCCGAACATCAAGCTATATCTGCACTGTGGGCCGGAATTTCGGTGTCCGTGAAGTAATGCGGGTAGGTCTCGGCAATGCGCGGCAGTGCCACGAGAATCTCCCGCAAATGACGGCGCATCGCTTGTTGTGCCCGTTCCGGCGACCGCGCCTCGATCGCGTCGGCCAGTTGGGCATGCTGTGCGATAAGCGTGTCGAAAGTGGAGGTGCCCGGGATCGAGAGCAACCTCACACGATCGGTGTAAAATCTTGCCGTCTCGACGGTTCTCCAAGCGTAGTCGCAGTTCACTATTTTGGCGATCGTATAGTGGAAAGCCTGGTCGCGATCGTTGAATTGGCGGTGATCTGCCGCCGCTGCGGCTAATCTCTGCTCGTGAATCAAGGCTCTCAGGCTTGCCAAGTCTGCCTTGCTCGCCAGTCGCGCAGCGGCCGCGGCAATGTCGCATTCAACGGCTTCGCGAACAAAGCGGGCATTGATGACGTCCCTGACGGATATCTTTGTCACAAAGGTTCCGCGGCTCGGCCGGATTTCCACCAAACCAAGTTCGGCAAGCTTGATGAATGCTTCTCGAACCGGTTGGCGAGATACAGCGAAGCGGTTGGCAATGTCCTTTTCCGACAACGCCTCTCCCGGCAGCAGCCTCAGTTCGACGATGGCCGCACGAAGCAGCATCAGCAATTGGGGTGCGATGGGATCTCTGACCCGGAGCGCGCCGGGATTGAGATCTATGTCGATCGCTGGACTTGTCACGGAGTTCATAGCCTGTATCATACCTGTATGGTGCCATACCGCAACAGGTGTCCTGTGCGGGATTAACGGGAGGAAGTGCATGCATTACCGTTCAAGAATTGGTGAGCCACTTAGCCGCCGCACCTTCATCAAGGCCGGGGCCGCCGCGCTTGCCTTGCCTGCGATCATTTCCAAAGCCGTTGCGCAGGACAAATTCGTCATGAAGATCGCCCACACAGAGGGCATCGGGACGCCTATCACGGAGTCGTTCGAGACCTGGACGCAAATGCTGATTACCAAGAGCGGTGGCCGCATCGACGCCCAGCATTTTCCTGCAGCCCAGTTGGGTGGCCTCGCTGAAGCGCTTGAAGGAAGCCGGATCGGCACCATCCAGGCCACCACGGCAGGCCCTGATTCCGAAGAAGCCATCGCTCCGGAAATCGCCGCATTCGGGGGCGCGCCCGGCTTTATCTACAAGAACGAAGCGCATGTCGATGCTGTCCTGCAAGGTGAGCTTGGCCGCAAGGCCTCGGATATCGCCCGTGCCAAGACCGGCGTCGAGTTCGTTGCCTATGGCGAGACGGGGTTCCGCCACATACTTGCCAAGAACCCGGTCAACTCGCTCGAGTCGTTGAAGGGCGTGAAGATCCGCGTGCCGCAGCTCAACATCTGGGTCAGCTTCTGGACCCTGCTTGGCGCATCTCCAACACCGCTGCCTTACGACCAGCAGTATGAAGCGCTGTCGACCGGCCTCATCGACGCGATCGACTCCGACGTATTCTCGATCAAGGGTTTCAAGTTCTACGAGCAGGCAAAATATCTCACGCTGACGGGCCATTGGTTCCTGCCCAAGGCAGTCCGGGTCAACGCTGCCTGGCTCGACAGCCTTCCGGCCGACCTGCAGGAACTGGTCCGCAGTTCTGCAAGGGAAGTGTTCGCCGAACAACGGGCGACCAATCGCGCCAATGCAGCGGCGGTGCTGGAGGAACTGAAGGGACTTGGCGTACAGGTAACGCAGCTTCCGGCTGAGGAACTCGCCAAGATGGAGGAACTGACGGCACCTCTCTTCGATGAATTCGGAAGCAAGAGCCCCGAAACCGCCGAAATGATAGCTGCCATACGGGCCCTTGGCTAAGGTGCTTTGACATGTCGGTCCACACCGAAACGGCCGCCCCGGAAGGGGCGGCTTCAGATACGGTTCAGACCGGCTTTGCCGGATTGGTCGACAAGATCGTCGAGACATTGTGTGTCTTGCTGATACTGGCCGCACTGGTCATTGCATGTTTACAAGTGGTGCTGCGCTACCTTTTCCACGCCGGCCTGCCGTGGTCGGAGGAGGTTGCGGTTTGGTGTTTCTGCTGGGCTGTGTTCCTGGGCATGGGCCTGGCGACCGGGCGTGATGCGCATATTGCCATCGACACGGTGCCCAAGATGCTCAACCCGCGCGCCCGTGCGGCGCTGGGTTGGTTCAACCGGGTCATTGTCGCAGCTGCAAGTTTCATGCTGATCATTCATGGCGCCGAATATGTCAGCAAGGCCATCGCCGCGTCCCCGGCATTGCAGATGCCGATGCGATACTATTTTCTCGCCGTTCCCGTGGGCGGGGTGCTGAACCTGTTCTTCCTGTCATGGCCGCGTGTTGGCCGCAGCCTGGTTCAAGGCCTGTCGGTTCTGGCTGCAGGATTTCTGCTGTATCTCGCTATCCGTTATGGCGCCGGCTTTGTCTACGGCGAGAGCAGTAGTGCCTTCGTGCTCAATTTCGTCGGTCTCGTGCTCATCATCCTGGGTGCGCCGATCGCCTTCGCAATGGCTTTCGGCGCCTTTGCAGCTTTCGCGCCTTTTGCCCAAATCCTGCTGGTCACGGTATCGCAGAACATGGCCGCGTCATTGGGCTCTTTCACCCTGCTCGCCATTCCGTTCTTCATCCTCGCGGCGGCAATCATGAATGCCGGGGGAATAACGCCTCGCCTCGTCGATCTCGCGGTCAAACTGGTCGGCCATCTGCGCGGCGGGCTTGGCCAGGCCAATGTCATCACCAACACCCTGCTCGCCGGCATATCCGGTTCTTCGACCGCCGATGCCTCCACCGTGGCCAAGTTGATGGTGCCTGAAATGGCCAAGCGCGGCTATGACCGGCCCTTCAGCGCCGCACTCACCGCTTCGGCCGCCACGCTGGCCAACATGATACCACCGAGCCTGGGCCTCATCGTCTACGGCGCACTGGCCTCGGTTTCAGTGGGGGCGCTGTTCGTTGCGACCCTTATTCCGGGCATGATGATTGCTGCGGCTTTGATGCTCACGGTCTATGCCATGTCGCGAAAGCGCGGCTATGGCGGGGACATGCCGAAGGCATCGGCGCGTGACCGCATGTCCGCGCTGGGAATGGCGATACCGGCCCTCGTCCTTCCACTCATCATCGTCATGGGCGTGCGCTTCGGCGCCTTCACCGCTACCGAAGCAGGCGCCATCGCCTTTGTCTATGCCTTGCTCTGCGGAGGCCTGCTCTACCGCAAGCTCACCGTGGCCAATTTCATCGCGGCCATCCGCGAGTCCGTGTTCGACACAGTGCTGATCGTGGTGATCATCGCCGCCGCCGCACCCTTTGCCTGGGTGCTGGCGTACGAGCAGGTGCCGCAGAAGATTGCCCAGTCAATGTCGGTGCTGGTGGACAGGCCGTTGCTGCTGATGCTGGTGCTCAACATCTTCCTGCTGGTCGTGGGCCTCTTCATGGAAATGATCGCATCGCTGGTCATTCTCGTGCCGATCCTTGTGCCGCTGGTGATCGCAGCCGGAATCGATCCGATTCATTTCGGCATCGTCATCGTGCTCAACATGGTGATCGGCGCACTCACGCCTCCATTGGGCGTGCTGCTCTTTACGACCGCGCGCGTCGGCGGCGCCGACCAAGGCGCGACGATGCGAGCCGCTATCCCGTTCACTATCGTGCTGATCGTGGTCATGATGATCATTGCCTATGTGCCGGCAATCACCATGGTGCCGGTTCGTTGGTTCGGCCCCTAGGCGCCAGCTTCCTGAATTTGAACTTCTTGCAGGACCTTGCCGTGAAGAAAACCCGCATTGCCATTGTCGGCCTTGGTATGGCGGTTACACCGCACGCCAAGGGACTGATGGATTTGTCCGACACCGTCGAGGTGGTTCACGCACACTCGCCGAGCGCGGCGCGCCGGCAATCGTTCAGCGAGCGCTTCCCGTTTCCTACCTGCGACAGCCTAGACACCATACTTGAGGACAAGTCTGTCGAGGCAGTTGCCATATTTACGCCAGCCAATACCCATCTCGATCTTGCAAGGCGTTGCGCCGGTGCCGGCAAGCATGTCCTGCTTGAAAAGCCGATCGACATCACCACGGAAAAGGCTGAAGCCACAATCGCCGCATGCCGCCAGGCAGGGGTAACACTTGGAATCGTGCTGCAACATCGTTTCCGCCCCGCCGGCATGCGTTTGGCGGAAATTCTCAATGCAGGAGAACTGGGGACGATCGTCGGAACATCAGCGGTTATCCGGCTATGGCGTCCGCAAAGTTACTACGACGAGCCAGGCCGCGGGAGTTTCGCGCGAGATGGCGGCGGTGTGCTGCTGTCACAGGGCATCCACACACTCGACCTCATGCTGAGCCTTGTCGGTCCCATCGCGGAAGTCACCGGCTTTGCCACCACCACATCGGTGCACCGCATGGAAACAGAAGACCTGGTCTGCGCCGCCGCACGGTTCGCCAATGGCGCATTTGGCACCATCGAAGCGACCACGGCGGCGTATCCGGGCTTTCTCGAGCGGATAGAGGTCATCGGCGACAAGGGCAGCGCCACGCTTGCCGGCACCGAACTGCTTGTCCAGTTCCACGACGGGCGCAAGGTTTATATCGAGCCGGATGGCAGCGCCGGCGGTGCGGGCGCCGACCCGATGGCCTATCCGCATGACCAGCATCGCGCCGTCATGGCCGACTTTGTCCATGCGATCCGCACTGGCGGCGAGCCGAGGGTTACCGGTGAGGAGGCTATCAAGGTACACCATCTCATCGACGCGCTGATCGAGACAGGCAAGGCCGGTCACCCAATTGCTGTCCGCGGGGTCGAGGCATGAGCGGACAATTGCGCTTCGCCGCCATCGGGCTTGATCACCGGCATATCTATCATCTCGTCGGCGAACTCATTGCCGCCGGTGCACAGTGCGTTGGCTATTGCCCCCGGACCAGCGACCCGAAGGTGCTTCTGGGATTCCAGGAGCGGTTTCCCCAACTCGAGCCGGCAGACCGAGACAGCCTTTATGACAACCCGGGGATCGACATCATCGTCTGCGCCGCCATACCGCGTGACCGGCCCGCCATCGCCATCCGCGCCATGCGCGCGGGCAAGGACGTCATGGTCGACAAGCCAGGCGCAACAATGCCAGACGAGGTCGAAGAACTCGAGCGGGTAAGCCGCGATACAGGCCGGATTTATTCCATCTGCTTTTCAGAACGCCTCGTCGTGCGCGCCTGCGAATTGGCAAGCCGGCTTGTGGCCGATGGAGAGATCGGTCGGGTAATCCAGACCGTTGGATTGGGACCACACCGGCTCAATCGCGCCATCCGGCCGGAATGGTTTTTCGACCCAAAGGCCTATGGCGGCATCATCACCGATATAGGCTCGCATCAGATCGACCAGTTCCTGCACTATACCGGCGCCTCAAATGCGACGCTGATATCCGCCTCCACTGCCAACCACGGGCTGCCGGAAGTCCCCGCATTCGAGGATTATGGCGAAATCCTGCTCCACGGCGGCGGCGCCTCGGGCTTTATTCGCGTCGATTGGTTCACCCCCGACAGCCTCAGCGTGTGGGGTGACGGCCGGCTCTTTTTGTTGGGAACCAAGGGCTATATCGAGTTGCGCAAATACGTCGATATCGCCGGGCGCGAAGGCGCAGACCACGTATTCCTCTCCAATCACGCCGGTACGCGGCATATCGACGCCAGCCAGACGCAACTCACCTTTTTCAAAAAGTTTCTAAACGACGTTCGGTTTCGCTCTTCGACAGCAATGCCTGAAGGATACGCCCTGAATGTAATGCGTTTGGCCATTGTGGCCCAGGAAATGGCACGCCGCAATACCGGCAGAGCGTCAGTAGTGGATGGAAAAACTGGCACGCTTGGCGAAAGTCCGGCGCGGTAGGTGCCAAAACCATATCGTTGCACGACACACGTTCAGCAAACTTGCCAGAAACCTTTCCGCATCTTTGACGGGAACGCGGGGTGGCAGGTCGGTGCCAAGCGAGCGCTCAAGCCGCGGCAAATATGGGCGATCCGTTTCTTCCTCCATCGCGAAGGACGCATGCGGGATCGTGCCTTGTTCGATCTCGCACTAGACAGCAACCTTCGGGGTTGCGATCTCGTGAAGATGAAGATCGGCACGCTCGTCGCCGGTGCGAGCACCGCCACAAAAGCGACCTCCACAAAGCGGATTTGGACGCAATCTGCAAGGAAGCGATGAAGCTGCTACAGAGCCCGAGCAGCAACACCTTCATCGTCATCGGGTCCTGCTGATGTGAAGGGCAATCTTGCAGCCCTTCACAAGAGCATAGACACCGAGGAAGATGCCAGAGAACGCGACGAACTGCTTGCTGACATGCTGATCCTCAATGCGTCCCTGTCACTGCTCAACTTGGCTTATTTTAGCGAGGATGATGAGGTGATTGAAGCCGTCAAGGAGTGTTAGAGGAAACAGCGCGGTAAAATGTTATCGCTTGAAGGACTGTAGTTCCTCAATCCGCATCCTGCTTTCGTAATGCGACAGATAGAACCACTCTAGCTGGTCCACGCTGGTCAGGGCATTTCGGGCAAGCAGGAAAATGTCTATTTTCCCGCCGTGGAGCAGCCTGAACATCAAAGCGGTATGTCGTAGCGAATAAAGTGTTCGCGCCCTTCCACGAGCGTCGTAGCGCAGTCCAGCGGCATCCACGATGATCTCAAACTGCCGACGCATCGTCTGGGGGGCATACTCCCGATTTTGATGCTCGGGGAAGTAGACATAGTCGTATTTGCCGTCGAAGCCGTGCTCCTTGTGCCGCTTCACCAGCCGTCATACACATCCACCGCAGCCTTCATGGACGCGCCCAGATTGGGATAAGCTATTGATTTTGTTGGCTTTTTGGTAGCGGAGGAGGGACTCGAACCCCCGACACGCGGATTATGATTCCGCTGCTCTAACCGGCTGAGCTACTCCGCCCCGTGCGCCGTCATCCGGCGAGGCTGCCTCTTGCAGTGCGGCGCTTATAGGAAGGCCCCGCGCCGCCTGTCAAGAGAATGCGGCACGCACTAGCGCACAGCACGCCAGCCGCGAGGCGTCAGGCGTGGACATCGAATGCAGTGGCCGCCAACTGGCGCAGCGCCGCTTCTGCCTCGCGGCTGCGCTCCGAGCGGG
>JBGSJA010000117.1:0-4946 GCA_041742235.1 Salaquimonas sp.
CGGCGCTTCTTGAACGACAGCGTCTTCTTGCTGCGGCCCTGCTCGACGACTTCCGCCGTCACCATCGCGCCCTCGACGAACGGGCTGCCCATGGCGACATCGGCGCCTTCGCCGACCATCAGCACATGGCCGATCTCGACGATATCACCGGCTTCGCCAGCCAGTTTCTCGACCTTGATTTCTTCGTTGGCGGCGACGCGGTACTGCTTGCCACCCGTCTTGATGACTGCGAACATCATTCTTCCTTTCGGTGTCCGGTCCGGATTCCGGCCCGGGACATGCCCGCGCTCGATCCGTCTTTTTATCAGTCTGGTTCGGGATTTTCCCGGCTGTTCTGGCGCCACGGCTCTTCCCTGACAGGTCTGTGCAGGGCGCATGCCGATAACGCGCAAAACAAATGGCGCGAAAAATCCGCGCCACGAATGGCAGGGCAATACAGCGGGAAACATCGCAAAGTCAAGCGTGGCGGTTCAAAAGCCGCCGGATTTGCCAATTTTCCGCGCGAATATGCGCTTGCGGCGCGGGGATGTCATCGCTATGTTCCGCGCGCCTGCGGCCCCGGCCGTGATGCAGCGACCGCGGAGAGGTGGCTGAGTGGTCGAAAGCACCGCACTCGAAATGCGGCATACGCGCAAGCGTATCGTGGGTTCGAATCCCACCCTCTCCGCCATGCTCTACCAGTAAACCATTGATTATAATAATAGTTTGGATACTGAAAAATTGTTGCCTCCCACTTTGGTGGCTTCTGCAAGGACATAACTCCCCTTTCACGCAGCAATCACCGCTTCAGGCCGACGGGAGCGCCGGGAATTCATTGTCCGTCTCCATCCGTTGTCGCTGCTGATCTTGCGCCACCGGACAAGGCTTGGCTCAACCGCTCATGAAGATGGCCAGGGGAACCGGCAAAACCGCAAGCGACATCGCGATCAGAAACTGGCCAAAGGAAAACATACGGCAAAAACCGGCCACCATGCAGATGCCGCCCCCGCCGCCGATCACTGCATTACCCGGCAGGTTCAGCGCGAGGATGATCGCAAGAAACCGGTAGCGGACCAGATACCCCACAACGCGAGACGAGGAATAGCTGTCCAGCAGGAACCGCAACCTTTCATCGGTCGTGAGTGGCGATAACTGGCGCAGCAAGGCGGCGGCTCGTTTCAGCCGGATCGCCTCGAAGATGGCAATGATTGTCTTTTCCGGGACCAGCCTTCCGAGCAGGAATGAGCCTGCCAGTGCCACGATCGTGGCTGCATAAACCAGCGGCGCGATCGCCGAACCGAAGGTCGCCATCAATCCAAGCCCGATTTCCGCGCCGGGTATGAACGGCAGCATCATGAGCAGCATGTAGATGCCGATTGCCGCCATGATCAATCGATGCAGCGCCGGCTCGGTGCTCGGCGTCAGCACCGGGTTGATCTGATCCATCACCCAGTCTCCCGCCCGCATTGCAACGACAAAAAAGCCAATCAGCAGGGCGATCTTCCAGGCGGCGTGCAATGCCAGGGAAAGGGTCGGCGAATGCGGCATTCCCCGCCAGACGCTCATGGCTTCACTGCTGTTGCTTAGGCATTATTTGCCCGCTTATCCGGTGTTCAGTGTCAATTGTCCAGTACCAGCGCTGCTTGGTCCATTGCATCGTACCCTCGAGCTTGCCGTCGCTGATGACACCTTGCCAGACCATCACGCCGTCTGTGGTGCTTTCAAGCTCCGCCCGAAAATGAACCTTGTCGCCGTCCTGTCTCAACCAGTAGGGCGCGGCGGAGAAATTGTAGCGTTTGCACATTGCCGAGGAGAAGGTCCCGCCCTCGAACGTCAAGGTATCCTCGAGCTGGTTGGTTTCGCCTTTGCGGATTATGCCGGCCTTGAAGTTCAGGCCATCGAGATTGAACGGATTTTCGGAAGCGGCAGCCGCCCTGGGGTGAATGACCGGATCGACAAAAAACACCGTTGCCAGAACCACCAGCAGCGAAGTCATCTTCATGATTTCCCCCAAAGCCAAGTGTAGCCGCGCTTCAACCACACTGCATGCTAAAAGACTTTCCATCAATAGGGCAAGGGCGATCGGCCGCCTACGTCGTTATGAAATCGCCCAAAAGCGGCCCGGCGTCTATGCACGATGCGTAGACCCGGTCCGTGTCGCGCACTGACCGTTTCCCGCAAAGTGCCTGCCGACTGGTTACAAGCCTAGGGCGTGATTTCATTCCCGTCCCAGGCCAGGATACTGCCGCTCCTTTCCACGCCTAGGCCAGCGATCACATCAAGCAGGTATTTGGCGGCAATGTCGGGGGAAAAGCGCTTGTCAGCCGGTA
The DNA here is from genome assembly GCA_041742235.1 of Salaquimonas sp. Taxonomy (GTDB): domain Bacteria; phylum Pseudomonadota; class Alphaproteobacteria; order Rhizobiales; family Rhizobiaceae; genus BOKV01. The sequence continues at coordinate 2,310 of JBGSJA010000117.1, forward strand.
CTCCTTGGAGGAAAGGTTGGCTGAGGTCCGTTGCGACCGTGCCAGGATGCAGCGCGATACAAGCGGCCTGCGGGTGGGTGCGCGCCAGTTCGACGGCAAGCGTCTTCACGATCATGTTGAGCGCCGCCTTTGAGGCCCGATAGCCGTACCAACCGCCCAGCCGGTTGTCGCCAATGCTCCCGACCCTGGCGGAAAGGGCGGCAAATACCGACGGCCCGTCCCTGCGAAGAAGCGGGAGAAAGTGCTTGGCGACCAGCGCCGGCCCGGTCGCGTTGACCGCGAAATACCGCTCGAACGACGGGCCGGAGATCTGGCGATAGCTCTTCTCGGGCGCGACCCCTTTGGAGTGAAGGAGGCCGGTTGCGACGACCACGAGATCGAGCGGCCCCTCGGCGCGCAGGGCTGAAGCGGCATCTGCGATGCTGGACTCATCCTCTATGTCGATAATCCCGGCCTTGAGGCGCGCATCCGGTGCCACGCCGCGCCGCGACAAGGCATGGACCAGCGCGCCGTGGCCAGCCAATGCAATCGCAAGTGAACCACCAATGCCGCCTGAAGCACCGACAACGACTGCGCGTTCAAAACGCAGAGCCTTGGTCACGCCACATGATCCGGATTGAAGAATTGCCCCAGGCGCGGCGCCCAGTCAGCCGGCAGTTTATGCGAGGACCGGCGGAGCGGCTCGGCTTCCATCCCGGTCACCAACCCATGGTCCCCGGCCCCCCCTTGAACGGGCCGACGATCCGGCTGGTAATCCATCCACCGTAGAAACTGCCTGGCTGGGGCGTCACCCTTTCGCCGTCCACTGTGCACCGGTCGAACGGCCCGGCATAGAAGGCAATGTGATCGCGCAGCAAGGTAAAGGCTGCTGTCGGGTTGGGGTAGCTCCAGCCAACCCGTGGCAGCACGGTGTTTTGCACGACCACATCCCAATATATGGCGGCTCCCTTCCACTCGCAAAACGAAGTCCCATCTGCCCTGAGCAGAACTCCCGGAGCGATGTCAGCCTGCGGTATGTAGTAGGATGGCGGGTGGCTGGTCTCGAGGGTGCGCACGGCCGAACGGGTCTCGGCAATCGTTTGTCCGCCATGCTCGATCACAATATGGCAGGGGCTTGGCTCGGCAATGGCAGGGCGTGGAAAGGACCACACGCTTTCCTGACCGGGCCCGACCGGGTCGCCCCTGCGCATCATGCAAGCTCCAGCGAATGCAGGATCAGCATGATCTCGCGACGGCAGGGCGGGCACGAATCGTCGAACCAGAGGGTGAATTTGTCCATGTTGATAGATATGGAGCCTCTCTCATGAACGTCACGGCCTCACGATGTCGCACATGGCGCAGTCTGCCAGACGCTGGCGTCGGCGCGTCATTGGCAAGTTCCTGCGGATTGTCACTGGACCTCACGAAGGGCATAAACCTATGTCTGTTCGCCCAGGCGTTGTGAACCAAGTCTGGCGAGCACCGCAACTGTTTCGTCCACCAATCGTGAAACCAGTTCCGCGGCGGGGACTTCGCGGTTCAGCGCGGCGGCTTGGCCATAAAGGTGGAAGGACGCCTCGTCATCATCCGCGGCATCGCAGATCGGCTGGCTGAGCGTATACATGTGCCGGAAGTCGGGGATAGGTTCACGTGTGCGCTCCATATCCTGGGCAAAATGTGAGCGCCTTGCCCGCGCCGCCCTTCCCGAGAACGCATCGGTCATCATCGTGTCGGTGTCGCTTGCGCGGCGTATCAGTTGCCGACGTGCATCGTCGGTCGCGGCTTCCGGACAGGATAGAAAGGCTGTACCCATCTGGACACCCGCCGCGCCAAGCGCAAATGCCGCTGCAATTCCACGTCCATCGCCAATGCCCCCGGCGGCTATGACGGGTATTGAGACGGCATCGACGATTTGAGGGGTGAGTGCGAGTGTGCCAACGCCATCGGCTGGCGGCCTCGGCGCGTGCGAGCCCCGATGCCCGCCGGCCTCCCAGCCCTGCGCGATGATGGCGTCCATGCCTTCGGCCTCCAATGCTCTCGCCTCGGCTACGGTGGTTGCGGAACTGAGCAGCTTGATGCCGGCCGATTTCAGCGCGTCGATCTCCCTGGACCCTGGACACCCGAAATGAAAACTGACGATCGCAGGCTTGGCCTCAAGGACAATCTCCAGCAGCCTGTCATCAAACCCCGGACCAGTGTCCGGAAGTTCGTTCAGCGGCTCGCTCAGTCCCAGCCGTTCGTACCACGGCCTCAGCCGTTCACGCGTCCGTTGGAAGACCTCCGGGCTGGTCTTTGGAACCGGCCGGACAAAGAAGTTCAGGTTGAACGGACGGTTCGTCGATTGACGAATGGCGGCGACGTTCTCCCGTATCCATTCGGGCGTTCGCTCCCCGCAGCCCAGGGAGCCAAGCGCGCCGGCATTGCTGACCGCGCTGGCAAGCGCCGGCGTGCAGGAACCGACCATGGGCGCCTGTATGATTGGATGCCCGATCTTGAACAGGTCGCAAATTCGCCTGTCAGGCCACATGGAATGCCCTCGTCGAACTTTCACCGATCGCAACTTTACCACGATTGCTCCGTGATTTCCTGCTTCACGACGAACGATCGAATCCGCGGCATGCTCGTTGGCGTTGCGCGACACCGCCGTTCACAAGACCC
>JBGSJA010000118.1:0-4691 GCA_041742235.1 Salaquimonas sp.
TCAGCGCCGGGCGGAACATGTTTTCCAGCGCGCCGGCGAAGAGGATCACCAGCCCCTGGATGACGACGATCATGTCGCGCGAAATTTTCGGCATCTCGAAGGCGAGTTCCGCGCCGCCCTGGTAGAGCATGCCGAACAGGATCGCCGCGAATAGGATGCCGACCGGGTGGTTGCGACCCATCAGCGCGACGGCGATGCCGACAAAGCCCGCTCCGGCCACGAAATCGAGGTTCAGTCGGTGCTGCTCGCCCATCAGCGGGTTCAGCGCCATCATGCCGGCAAGCCCGCCCGAAATCAGCATCGTGGCGATGATCGTACGTGCCTGCGGAATGCCGGCATAGATCGCGGCGTTGGGGTTCATGCCCGTGGTGCGCACCTCGTAGCCGAACCGCGTGCGCCATATCAGCAGCCAGACGAGGAAGCAGGCAAGGAGCGCCACCAGGAACGAGATGTTGAGCGGCGCGCTCGACATGTTGAGGCCGAAGGCCGCGAACAATCCTCCGAGCCTTGGCAAATGCGCACCGTCGAGGAACACCCGCGTCTCCGGAGCCATCTGGCCGACGGGCTTCAGCCATCCTGTCAGCAGCCACGTCATGATCGCCGCCGCTATGAAGTTGAACATGATCGTCGTGATGACGATGTGGCTGCCGCGAAACGCTTGCAGCCACGCCGGGATCAAGGCCCACAGCGCGCCGAACAACGCGCCGCCAAGGATCGCGACCGGCATGATCGCGAACCATGGAAGCAGTCCGTCCAGCGTCAGGCAGACCAGCGCGACGCCGAGTCCGCCGACATAGGCCTGGCCTTCCGAGCCGATATTGAACAGCCCGCAATGGATCGCAACCGCCACCGACAGGCCGGTGAAAATGAAGTTCGTCGCGTAAAACAGCGTGAAGCCGATATTGTAGCCCGAGCCGAACGCGCCGGTGACGAGCAGATACGCCGCGCGCAGCGGGTTCTCGCCGACGAAGATGACGACAAGGCCGGCGATGAGAAACGCAACCGCCAGATTGATCAGGGGCAGCAGGCCGTAGTCGACCCATTTTGGAAGTTCGCTTCTCACTGCGCCGTTCCCCCGATGAGATCGAGCCGGCCCTCATGGTTCATCGCAAAGAAGGGATTGTGCGCCACTTCCCACAGATGACGGTCGAGGTCGCGGAAATTGCCGCTATAGCCGCCCCAGAACGCCTTTGCCGGAGGCTTTACCGGCGACGCCCCGGCGTCCACCGCCCGCGCATAGAAATCGTCGACATCCGCCTCGCTTTCGAGATTGATCGCAAGCGCCAGCGAACCGGAGCCGGGCGGCAACTCGCCCTCGCCGCCATCGGCGATCATGTCGGCCCGGCGCCACAGCCCGAGCACCAAGTTCGAACCTTGCAGGAAGGCGGTCGTCTCGACGCTTTGCGGCGCTTTCAGCCAGCCAAGCTTCTCATAAAATGCGGTAGCTGCCGCCACGTCCGCGACACCAAGCGTCACCAGCGAAATGCGGGCGGTCGGCAGGGTCATTGCGCCGCCTCCGGGATTTTCTCGCCCTCGATGCCCGCCATCAGCAGGCCGATCTCCGCTTCGCTTGCCTGCGGCGAGCGCTCGCCAACGATCCGCCCGGCGAACATGATGAGGATGCGGTCCGAGAGCGAGCGGATTTCGTCGAGTTCCACCGATACCAGCAGGATCGCCTTGCCGGCATCGCGCATCTCGATGATGCGCTTGTGGATGAATTCGATTGCCCCGACATCGACGCCGCGGGTCGGCTGACCGATGATCAGCACGTCGGGATGGGCCTCCATTTCGCGCGCCAGCACAATCTTCTGCTGGTTGCCGCCGGAAAAATTGGCGGTCTTCAGGCGGCAGTCCGGCGGGCGGATGTCGTATTGCGCGATCTTTGCCTTGGCATCCTCGCGGATCGCCTCGATGTTGAGAAGCGGCCCGGAAACATAGGCCGATTTGTCGTGGTAGCCGAGGATCGAGTTCTCGTTTTCCTCGAAGGGCAGCACCAGCCCGGTATATTGCCGGTCCTCCGGCACATGAGCGAGGCCCTGCCGTCGCAGCAGCGCGGGGTCCGCGCCTCCGGTTACCGAAATGCTCTTGCCGGCCATCAGCACCTCGCCGCTTTCGGCGCGGCGCATGCCAGCGATCGCCTCCAGCAATTGCGACTGCCCGTTGCCGGCGACACCGGCTATGCCGACGATCTCGCCCGCGCGCACGTCGAGCGAGACATCGTCCACCATCTTGACGCCTCGGCTGTCGCGAACGGTGAGGTTGCGCACCTGCAGCTTTATTCCGTCGGGTTTGGCCTCGCCCTTGTCGACGCGCAGCAGCACGCGGCGGCCGACCATAAGTTCGGCAAGTTCCTCGACGCCGGTCTTCGCCGTCTCGCGCGTCGCCACCATCTCGCCGCGCCGCATCACCGAAACCGTGTCGGTGATGGCCATGATCTCGCGCAGCTTGTGGGTGATGAGAATGACGGTTTTGCCCTGCCCCTTGAGCTGGGCAAGGATGCGGAAAAGATGGTCCGCCTCCGCCGGGGTAAGCACGCCCGTGGGTTCGTCGAGGATGAGAATGTCGGCGCCGCGATAGAGCGCCTTGAGGATTTCGACGCGCTGCTGCAGGCCGACCGGCAGTTCCTCGATGATGGCGTCCGGATCGACATCGAGCGAATATTCGCGCTCCAGCCGCTTGAGTTCGGCCCGGGCGCGGGCAACGCCGCGGTTCAGCACCATGCCGTCTTCCGCGCCCAGCATGACATTTTCCAGCACGGTGAAATTGTGCACGAGCATGAAATGCTGGTGCACCATGCCGATGCCGGCGCGGATCGCGGCCTGGCTGTCCAGGATCTTGACCGGCTCGCCTTTGACCCGGATTTCACCACTGTCGGCCTGGTAGAAACCGTAGAGGATCGACATCAGCGTCGACTTTCCGGCGCCGTTCTCGCCGATGATGCCGTGGATGGCGCCCTGCCGCACCTGCAGCGAGATGTTCTTGTTGGCTTCAACCGACCCGAATCGCTTGGAAATGCCCACGAGTTCAATGGCGAACGGCGTTACGCTCGCCGCGGTTTCAGCCTTGCCTGGTGCGTCGTGAACCATCGCGATCCGTTTCTGCATGGCGCGGGCCCGGCCCGCCGCTCCGATAGCGCTAGTTTGCGCAATATCGCCCGCCGCACAAGGCCAAGCGGCGGGACGGCGCATTCATCCGTGTGAAATTTTTATCAACCGGTCAAAAATCCCGGGCGGGCCGCGAGGCGCTCAGCCTTGCAATGCGGCCCATGCAGGCGATACTGCGACCAGTTCAAAGAACGAAGAGGGACTAACATGGCCCGCGCCAATCCATGGTCGCGCGACGATTTCGGGTTGTTCCGCCGCCTGCAGACGCGGTGGTCGGACAACGACATGTACGGCCATATGAACAATGTCGTCCATTATTCGCTGTTCGACACGGCGGTGAATGGCTGGCTGATCGAAAAGGAAATGATCGATCCTCTCGAAGGAGAGATTGTCGGCCTCGTCGTCGAGACCGGCTGCAGCTATTTTTCCGAGATGGGTTTTCCCGACAAGATCGTCGCCGGCATTCGCATAGCCCATGTCGGCACCTCTTCGGTGCGCTACGAGATCGCGCTTTTCCGCAATGAGGAAGAACGCGCCGCAGCGCAGGGGAATTTTGTCCATGTCTATGTGAACCGGGCGACCCGCAAGCCGCAGCCTTTGCAGCAGGCATTCCGGGTGCTGCTGGAGGATTACATCAAGTGAGCGACGAGCGAACCGCTAAGGAAAGATTGCGCGCGCTGGAGGAGTTGACCGCCCACCAAGCCAAGGCCATCGAGGAACTTTCCTCGGAAATGGCGGTGCAGGGCGAAATGCTCAGGCGCATGCAGAAGAAACTGGATGCTTTTGCCGAGCGCTTCATGGCGCTGGAGGAAACCGTCACGCCGCCGGCCGAATCGACCCGGCCGCCGCATTGGTGATCACATCAGGGCAAAGAGCGTATCCTTCGGCGGTTTCACTCGGAATTCGAGGTCGAGCAGGAATTTCTTCGTCTCGATGCCGCCGCCAAAGCCGACCAAAGCCCCGCCTGCGCCAATCACCCGGTGGCAGGGAATGACGATCGGCAGCGGATTGGCGCCATTGGCCGCACCGACCGCGCGGCTTCCCGAAAGCGGCTCGCCGATCGCCGTCGCAATCTCGCCATAGGTGGCGGTGGCGCCATAAGGAATTTGCAGCAACGCCTTCCAGACCCTGAGTTGGAACGGGTTTCCCTCCGGAGAGAGCGGCAGGTCGAATTGCGTCAGGTCTCCGGCAAAGTAGGATTGAAGCTGGCGCATCGTCTCGCGGAATGCCGCCGGGTCCTCGCGCCATTCGGGCTTCGGCTTTCTCGCGCCGAGGCCCGCGGGGAAGCTGACCATGCGCAAGGCGTCGTCGCTGCCGGCAAGCAGCAACGGCCCGATCGGGCTTTGCAGGGTGCAAAAGAGTACGGTTGAATCGCGCACGGAGCAATTATCCGCTAGTTTCTGCGCAAATCCACCCGAAACCGGTGCAGATCCATGGAAATCATTGCCGACCTGATCGCCCGTTTCCCGCGCCAGGGCCGGGTCACATTCATCGGCGTGCGGCCCGAACGGCGCGCCCCGGTAGCACGGCTCGAAAGCGCGTTCATCGGCAAGGGCGGCCTGGCGGGCGATCACCGCGACAAGCCGG
>JBGSJA010000119.1:0-6283 GCA_041742235.1 Salaquimonas sp.
GCTTCGCGGGCGCGGCGCTCGGCCTCGGCAGCATTGGCTGCATGCGCACGGGCGGCTTCAAAGGCGTCTTGTACCGCCGCCAATTTCTGCGCAGCGGCGCCCGCCTCGATCTCGAGCTCGGCGAGCCGGTTCTTCTGGGCCAGTTTCTGGGCAGCGGCGGTCGGCGCTTCGGCGCCTGCGACATAGCCGTCCCAACGCCACAAATCGCCTTCGATGGAGACAAGACGCTGGCCCGGCTTCAACAGCGACTTGAGCCGCCCGCCTTCCGCTGCCGCAACGATGCCTGTCTGGGCCAGGCGGCGGGCAAGTTCGGGCGGCGCGGAAACCACGTCGGCAAGCGACCTTATGCCTTCCGGCAGGGCCGCATCGGCCCCGCCGGGCACCAGGCTCCAATGCGCGGGCGCCGAAGGGTCCAGCGGAGCATCGAGATCTTCGCCCAGCGCAGCGCCGAGCGCAGTTTCGTAGCCGCGCTCGACCTTGATGCGTTCGACGATCGCCGGAAAAAGGTCCTGGGCGCCCTGATTGAGGATACGCTGCAGGGTCCGTGCCTCGGTTTCGATGGCCTTGAGTTCGCCCTCGGCGTCCGCCAGAGGCTTGCGCATTTCCTGCTCGCCAGCGCGGGCAGCTTCCAGCGCCTTCTCGGTCGCAAGCGTGTCGGCCTCGATGTCCTCCGAACGCTTCTCCAGCAGTTCCACATGCTCGCGACGCGTCGCCGATCCGTCCAACGCCACGATCCGCGCGAGCACATCGGCAAGCTCTCGCTCGATCTGCTCAAGCTGGAGTGTGATCTTGCGGCCACGTTCCTGCGATTCGCGAAGCGTCTTTTCGAACTGGGCCTTGCGGGTGCGCTCCTGCGCCACGCTGGCGGTCAGCTCGGCGAATTCGTTCTCGCCGGAAGCCACCTTTTGTGAGGCGGCATCGACCGCCGCGGCAAGCTCGATGGCGCGCGCGCCAGTGTTTTCGCCCTCGGCCCGAAGCTCGGCCTCTTCCAGGGCGAGACGTTCCATGATGCCGGCATTGTCGGCAATCAGCGCCTCTTCTCTTGCAATGTCGGCTTCAAGCTGGGCGATGCGCTGTTCGAGTTCGCGGCGGCGGGCGGCAATGCGCGCGACTTCGCTGTCGATCTGGTTGCGCGCTATCGTCAGGCGCTGCATGGCTGCGGCAGCCTTGGCTTCGTTCTCGCGCAGTTCGGGTAGCCGCGAAGCGGCAATTGCCTGTTCCTTGGCGGCGTTCGCCTGTGCTTCCGCCTTTTCGCCGGCAGAAAACGCGGCAGCCGACAGTGCGCTTTGCGCCTCAGCCTCCGCCGATTTCGCCGCCGACCAGCGCAGATGGAACAGCAGCGCCTCGGTTCGCCGGATCTCGGCTGAAAGCGTACGGTAGCGGTTCGCCTGCCGCGCCTGGCGCTTCAAATTGTCGATCTGGGCATCGAGCTGCGCGACGACGTCTTCCACGCGCTCGAGATTCTGCTCGGCGGCGCGAAGGCGCAGTTCGGCTTCGTGGCGGCGGGTGTGCAGGCCGGAAATGCCGGCGGCCTCTTCCAGCAGGGCGCGACGCGCCTGGGGCTTGGCCGAAATCAGTTCGCCGATGCGCCCCTGCCCGACCATCGAGGGCGAGCGCGCACCGGTCGAAGCGTCGGCAAAAAGCAAGTGCACATCCTTGGCGCGCACTTCGCGGCCATTGATGCGGTAGACCGATCCGGCCTCGCGCTCAATGCGGCGGGTGACCTGCAACTCGTCCGCGTCGTTGAAGGCGGCGGGCGCGGTCCGGTCGGCATTGTCGAGGAAGAGGCCGACTTCTGCGGTATTGCGCGCCGGGCGGTTGCCTGATCCTGAGAAGATCACGTCGTCCATGCCGGAGGCGCGCATGTTCTTGTACGAGCTTTCGCCCATCACCCAGCGCAACGCTTCAACCAGGTTCGACTTGCCGCAGCCATTGGGGCCGACGACGCCCGTCAGCCCGTCCTCGATCAGGAATTCGGTGGGTTCGACGAAGGATTTGAATCCGAGCAGGCGCAGCTTGTTGAATTTCACGGCCGTGCTCCGGCGCCTTGCGCGCGCATGCGCTCACGGGAGCGGGCTGTCACGCCCGCCCCCGCAGGGACATGCCTGTCAAAGGTGCTTGTCGATGAGTGCTGAAAGTTCCTCGATCGACAGTGTGCCGCTCGTCTTTTCGCCATTGATGAAGAAGGTCGGCGTCGATTCCACGCCGTACTCCTTTGACCCCTTGTCAAAAACTGCCCTGACCTTGTTCAGCAGTTCCTGATCTTTCAAGCAGGTTTCGAACTTTTCCTGTGTAAAACCGGCCAGCTTGGCGATCTGCAGCAGCGGCGTGCGGGCATCTTCCGGCGTCGACCAGCTTGCCTGCTGCTTGAACAGCACGTCGATCATCGGAAAATACTGCTCGGCAGGCGCGCAGCGTGCCAGCATGAAGGCCGCCGCGGCCCGCGGATCGAACGGGAATTCGCGGAAGATCAGCTTCACCTTGCCGGTGTCGATGTATTTTTCCTTGAGCTTGGGCAGCGTCGTTTCATGGAATGTCGCGCAGTGCGGGCACGTCATGGACGCATATTCCACGATGGTGACCGGCGCGGCGGGATCGCCCAGCACCATGTCGGGGAGGGCTTGCGGCTCGAGAAGCTGCTCATTCGTGACGGCATGCGCCGGGGTCGCGATAACGCCCGCAAAACCGCCGAAAGCAAGCGGCGCCATGACCGCAAGAAAGCCAGCCGCTGCGAGTTGAAGTGCCTTGCGGCGATCCATGATCATGAGTCTTGTTTCCTTTGCTGCATGCGCGCCGTGGCGCATCCGGGAGGTGAACTTCTTCGCACGGATTTGGCACAGAAAATGGCGCTTTGCCATGCCGGGCGATAAATTCCTTGTTACAGTCCGTCAACTGAACGGGGGCTGAACCCGCGTCAGCGTTTTGCGTTGCGGGCCCTGGCCATTACGCCACGCCCCAGTTCCGCCAGCGCCTTTTTCAGCCTTTCATCGGAGACACCGGCGACGATTTCATCGACGCGCCGTGCCGTCGCCGCATCGACCGGCGCAAGCCCGTGCCGGCGCGCAGTACCCACATGGACAACCGGCTTCTGCACGATCTTGATCCGCACTATCGCGGCAAAGCCGAAAAACAGGTTTACGCGCTCGATGACCTGCGCGATCTCGTGCTGGAACAGCACCGCCCGCGCCCCGTCGCAGGCAACGACCAGCACGCCCGGCTCGAACGGGTCGTCGTCGCCGCGCTGCCTTGGCCACAGGATCTTTTCCGGACGGGTGTATTGGGCATGAAGCGGGCCGCAAATCTGCGCCCAGCCGGCGAGCAGGTCGATCTTCATGCCGGCGCGCCGCGCAATCACCGGCTCCAGCACCAGCGCGGCAAGCTCGGAAACCGGCCGGGCTCTTCGCGGGCGTTTTTCACCGGAATTTGAACTCACCGGCGTTCAGCCTTGATGCAGGCGCTTGATTTCACTGGCGCAATCCTGTCGTTGGGCACGATGACAAATGACCATCCCGCCGAATTGCTGCTTGCCTGGTACGACCGCCACGCGCGGGCCATGCCTTGGCGCGTTCCGCCCGCCGGGCGGCGCGTTGGCGTCCTGCCCGATCCATATCACGTCTGGCTGTCGGAAGTCATGCTGCAGCAAACGCAGGTGAAGACGGTCCACGCCTATTTCCTGGATTTTCTCGCCAAATGGCCGACCATGGAGGCGATGGCACTCGCTCCGGCCGACGACGTCATGCGGGCATGGGCCGGGCTTGGCTACTATTCGCGGGCACGCAATTTGAAGAAATGCGCCGAGGAGGTCTGGTTCACCCATGGCGGCAAGTTCCCGCAAACCGCCGTTGAACTGCAGGCGCTACCGGGCATCGGCGCCTATACAGGTGCGGCGATTGCCGCGATCGCCTTCGACGAACCGGTGGCGGTGGTCGACGGCAATGTCGAGCGCGTGATGGCGCGGTTCCTGCGCATCGAGGAAACCATGCCGCAAGGCAAGGAAACGGTGCGCGCCGCGGTCGCCGCCATCTTGCCGGGCGAACGCCCGGGCGACTTTGCGCAGGCAATGATGGATCTGGGTGCGACGATCTGCACGCCGCGCAAGCCCGCATGTTCGCTGTGCCCGTTGCGCCCGTCCTGCCTGTCAGCGAGGGCCGGCTGCGCGCAGGACTATCCGCGCAAACTCGCAAAGGCAAAGAAGCCGCAGCGCAAGGGCGCGGCTTACGTGCTGCGAAACGCGGCCGGCGCGGTTTTCCTGCAGAAGCGTCCGGATGGGGGCCTGCTCGGCGCCATGGCGGGCGTTCCCACCACGAACTGGACGGTGCGCGCCGATGGCGGAACGGGGATTGCTCATGCGCCGATCGCCGGGCAATGGCGGCTTGGCGGCGAAATTCGCCATGTCTTTACCCATTTCGAACTGGAACTCGAAGTGTGGTGGCTGGACGGGGTGGAAGGCGCCTTGCCGAATGGCTGGTGGGTCCCGGTTGAAAAACTTGGCGAGGAAGCGTTGCCCAGTGTCATGAAAAAGGTAATCGCCGCAGCTATCCCGAATGCATTTTCAGTTTCACGGACAAGGGGCAGGCAATGACGCAAGCGGTGGAGCATATCGTCTTCGACATCGGCAAGGTACTGGTACACTACGACCCGCACCTTGGCTTCATGGAACTCATTCCCGATGCGGATGCGCGCGCCGAATTCTTCGCGACCGTCTGCACGCATGACTGGAACATCGAGCAGGATCGCGGGCGGAGCTGGGAGGAAGCCGAGGCACTGCTGATCGGGCAAAATCCGGACAAGGAGCATCTCGTGCGCGGGTTCCGGCGCAACTGGCACAAGATGGTGCCGCATGCCTATGACGACAGCGTCGCCATCCTTCAAAACTTGTTGGCGCAAGGCCGCGACATCACACTTCTGACGAATTTTGCCAGCGACACCTTTGCCGAGGCGCAGCAGCGCTTCCCGTTCCTGGCGGCGACGCGCGGCGTGACCGTCTCGGGCGAGGTGCGGCTGATCAAGCCGCAACGCGAGATCTACGAACTGCATGCCCGCAATTTCGGGCTGGAACCGGCTGCGACCCTGTTCATCGACGACAGCGAGGCCAATGTGCAAGGCGCGATCGATGCCGGCTGGCGGGCAATCCATTTCACCGGCGCGCAGAAGCTACGCGACGACCTCGCGGTTCTGGGTATCGAATCCTAGCCGCCGGCGGCTGCCATCGCGGCGCGGTATTGCGTGCGGAACTCGTCGATAACCGTGAGGCCACCGGCGTTTTCGACATGCCAGAAGGTCCAGCCATTGCAGGCATCTAGGCCTTGCGCCATCGCGCCGACACGGTGAATGGATGCCGCCTGGCCTTCCCATTGCAGCGAGCCGTCGAGGCGGACAACCGCGCGGAAACGGCGGTGGGCGTCGGTCAGGACAGTTCCGGCCGGTATTGCGCCGTTCTCGACCAACGCCCCGAAAGCAACCCGGGGCTCGGCCCGCTTGCCGGTGGTCACCGCAAGCACCGGTCCCGATCCGGCGTCGATGGCGGCGATGCGGGCAGTTGCGGCCTCGATATAGGCGTCCTCGCGCTCGATGCCGATGAAATGCCGGCCGAGGCGCTTGGCGACCGCGCCCGTGGTGCCCGTGCCGAAGAACGGGTCCAGCACGACATCGCCGGGCCGGGTCGAACTCATCAAAACCCGGTGAAGCAGGGCCTCCGGCTTTTGCGTGGGATGCGCCTTGGCGCCTTCGCTGTCCTTCAGCCGCTCGCCCCCGGTGCAGATCGGGAACAGCCAGTCGGAGCGCATTTGCACCTCGTCATTGGCCATCTTCATGGCTTCATAGTTGAAGGTGTAGTTGCGCGCATTCTGGTCGCGCGAGGCCCAGATCAGCGTTTCGTGCGCATTGGTGAAACGGCGGCCGCGAAAATTCGGCATCGGATTGGCCTTGCGCCAGACGATGTCGTTGAGCACCCAGTAGCCGAGATCCTGCAGCACGGCGCCAACGCGGAAGATGTTGTGGTAGGAGCCGATCACCCAGATCGTGCCGTTCGGTTTCAGCACCCGGCGCGCGGCGAGCAGCCAAGCACGGGTGAAGGCGTCATAGGCGGCGAAATCGGTGAACTTGTCCCACTCGTCGTCGACCGCATCGACCTTTGACTGGTCGGGCCGGTGCAGCACGCGCTCGAGCTGGAGATTGTATGGCGGGTCGGCAAAGATCGTGTCCACCGAGCCTTCCGGCAGCCGGGACATGGCGGCGACGCAGTCGCCCTTTATGATCGCATCGATATGGGAAGCACCGGCGG
>JBGSJA010000120.1:0-9892 GCA_041742235.1 Salaquimonas sp.
GCGCGCCGGCGCGCGGCGCGCTGAACCGCGGCGCAAGGCCGGCTGAACATGGCGCTCGAAGCCTACCAGAAGAAGCGCGACTTCGCCGTCACGGGCGAGCCGAAGGGGGCGGCGGGCAATCGCCGCAAACCGGGCAGCAGCTTCGTCATCCAGAAACATGCCGCGCGCAGCCTGCACTATGATTTCCGGCTCGAGATGGACGGCGTGTTGAAAAGCTGGGCCGTGACGCGCGGCCCGAGCCTCGTCCCCGGCGAGAAGCGGCTTGCCGTGCATGTCGAGGATCACCCGCTTGAATACGGTTCGTTTGAAGGCACCATTCCGAAGGGTGAATATGGCGGCGGCACGGTCATCATCTGGGACCGGGGCAAGTGGAAACCTGTCGGCGACCCTCACAAGGGCTACGCCAAGGGACACCTCGAATTCGAGCTTGCGGGCGAGAAACTTTCAGGGCGCTGGCATCTGGTGAAGATGGCCGGCAAGCCGCGCGAGAAGCGCGAGAACTGGCTGCTGATCAAGGGCGAGGACGAAGCCGCACGCACAAAGGACGATCCCGACATTCTCGAGGAACAGCCGCAGTCGGTTGCGACAGGGCGCGACATCGACGCGGTATCGGGCGAGGAGCCGGGCTGGTCGTCGAAAACCGGCCGCATCAAGAAGGGAGCCGGGAAAAAGGCGAAAAAAGCGCCTGCCCGCGACATGCCCGAAGCGGCGGAACCGGTCGATCCGTCAGGCGTGAAGGGAGCGAAGAAGGCCCCCCTTCCCGCCTTTGTCGAGCCGGCGCTGGCCAGCCTTGGGGCCGCGCCGCCCGGCGGCGAAAATTGGCTGCACGAGATCAAGTTCGATGGCTACCGCATACAGGCGCGGGTCGAAGCGGGGCGGGTGAAACTGCTGACGCGCAGCGGCCTCGACTGGACGAGAAAATTCGGCAAACAGATCGTGGAAGCGCTGGCCGCCCTGCCCTTTGCAAAGGCGCTCCTCGACGGGGAAATCGTCGTCGAGACGGATGCCGGTGCATCCGATTTTTCGGCATTGCAAGCGGATCTGAGCGAAGGGCGCAGCGACAGATTCGCCTACTATTGCTTCGACCTGATGCACCTCGACGGACATGACCTCACCGCAGTCGCGCTGAGCGAGCGCAAGGCGCTGCTCCAACGGCTGCTGCCAAACGCAGGCGTGCTTCGCTATAGCGATCATTTCCGCGAGGAAGGCGAGATCGTGCTCCAGCATGCCTGCCGGCTGAGCCTGGAAGGCATTGTTTCAAAGACCGCGAACGGGATTTATCGCAGCGGCAGGGGCAAAGGCTGGATCAAGTCGAAATGCTCGGCCCGGCAGGAATTCGTCATCGGCGGCTATGTTTCGTCAACCGTGTCGAAGAAAGCCATCGGCTCGCTGGTGCTCGGCCAATACGAGGATGGGAGGCTTCGCTATAGCGGGCGGGTCGGCACCGGTTTTACTGCCAAGGTTGCGGAGGCGCTGCAGTCGCAGCTTGAGCGCATACGCGACAAGGCTTCGCCATTCGAGGAAAAGCTGACCGCTGCCGAAGCGCGTCAGGTGCGTTTCGTGCGCCCCGAACTAGTGGCCGAAATCGAGTTTCGGGCATGGACGGCTGATGGCCGTTTGCGGCATGCTTCGTTTCGCGGAGTTCGCGAGGACAAGGCTGCGAAGGAAGTCGTGCGCGAGGGACCAGCATCAGCGACCGCCAGCGGATCGCGCGGCACGCCGCGCCGCACCGTGACGCTGACCCATCCCGACAGGCTGTACTGGCCGCATGACGGCGTGACCAAGGAAGGGCTTGCCGACTACTACGTCGACGTTTGGCGATACATTGCGCCTTTCATTACCGGCAGGCCGCTTGCATTGCTGCGCGGACCGAACGGTATTGCCGGCGAACTGTTCTTCCAGAAACACGCCTGGAAAGGGCTCAACAAAAACATCCGCCTGGTGAACGATCCCGCCGACCCGGACGACCAGCCGCTGATCGCGATCGACAGCCTCGATGGCCTCATCGGCCTGGTGCAATCGGGCGTGCTTGAAATCCATCCGTGGGGATCGACGCTTTCGGATTGGGAACATCCGGACATGCTCATCATGGACCTTGACCCCGGCGACGGCGTTGACTGGCAGGCCGTCATCGATGCAGCGCTGGAAGTGAAGGAGCGGTTGGAGCAGGCCGGCCTCGCCTCTTTCGTCAAGACATCCGGCGGCAAGGGACTGCATGTCGTTGCACCGCTGAAGCCGAAAGCCGACTGGGCAACGGCAAAGGAATTCACCAAGGGCATCGCCGATGCGATGGCTGGCGACAGTCCGGACAAATACGTCTCGACCATCGCCAAGGCCCGGCGAAAGGGCAAGATCCTCGTCGACTATCTTCGCAACCAGCGCGGGGCAACGGCAGTCGCTGCCTATTCCACGCGCGCGCGGCCCGGCGCAGCCGTGTCGATGCCTTTGGGCTGGGACGAATTGGGACCAGAGATCGGGCCGGCGCATTTCACCGTCTACAACACGCCTCAGCGCCTGGCGGCGCTCGGAATTGATCCATGGGAAGGTTTTCGTGCAGCCGCCGCTCCCCTCGATGGCAAGCCAGCCAAACGGCGCAAATGATCAGCGCGCCTTGCGGTCTTTCGAGCCGATGCTGCGGCGCAGTGCATCCATGATGTTGACGACATTGCCCTTCTGCGCCGGTTCCTCCACCGACTTGCGGGAAGTCTTCTTCGTCCCCTTCTTGCGGGAGGAAATGATCTCCAACAGCTTCTCCTGCACGGGATCGCTGACCATGGATCTTCCCCACGGCTTCTGCTTGTCCGCGATAAGCTGCTTCACCAGCTTCATGGCTTCGGCAGGAGGCTTCGCTTCCTTCGCATCCTCAAAGCTTGGCCCGCTGTCGCGTACCTCGTCGCCGTACCGCAGTGTCCACACCACGATGCCCTTGCCGCGCGGCTCGAGCATCACCGCACGCTCGCGGCCATGCAGGACGAGGCGCGAGATGCCGACCGTCGCGGTGGATTGCATGGCTTCGCGGATGACGGAAAACGCTTCCTCGCCGACGGGATCGTCCGGCGCCAGATAGTATGGCGTGTCGAGCCATATCCATTCGATGCTTCCGGCGGGCGCAAACATTTCAATGTCGATCGTCCTGGCGTTTTCGAGCGCGACCGACTCGATTTCCTCGTCCTCGATCACGACGAAATCGTCCTCGCCGCGCGGATAGCCCTTGGCCTGGTTGTCATCGGCTACCGGCTCGCCCGTCTGCGAATCGACATAGCGGCTGACCACCCGGTTGCCGCTGGCGCGATTGATGACGTGGAAACGCACCTTGTTGGCCGACGTTGTGGCCGGACTCATCGCGACCGGGCAATTGACAAGCGAAAGCTTCAGATAGCCTTTCCAGTAGGGGCGCGGGGCCATGCTTTCTCCCAGGCAAGACAGGCAGCGCCTTTTCGCGCTGCCCGCCGTCACTCGTTCAGCGATCGTCCTTGCGCGCGGACTGGTTCTTGGCGCCGCCGGACTTGTTGCCGCCCGTTTCCTTGCCACCGCCGCCCCGGCGCTGCTTGTCGTTGTTGGATGCGCCGCGTTCCTTGTTGCGGTCGGTATTCTTGTCCTGTGGCATGTCAGTTCTCCTCGTTGCCAGCAAAACCCGCGATTCCTCATCGCAACGAAACCAACACCCAGGCGATGGTTTTGGTTCCCGCGTGCACGCCCAGCCCCGCTTGCCGGATTGGAACCATTTACGGGCGAACCGGTTCCCTTCACTCACCTACATGAAGGAGCAGAGCATGGATGCGCGTTTGCCTGTCGATCTTCCCGCCAGATTGAAACCGGAATACCCAAGCCTCCCACCCATCATCTGTTTCTCCCATCTACGCTGGGATTTCGTGCTGCAAAGGCCGCAACACATCATGTCGCGGATGGCGGCAGACCGGACGGTATTTTTCTTCGAGGAGTTCGTTCCCTCGGACAATCCGGAACCGTATCTGGAATTGCGCCCGTGTCGAAAAACCGGCGTGGTTGCCATACGTCCGCGCATTCCCGCATCTTTTGACGATGCGCAACGGGACAAGGCAATCTCGGCGCTGCTCGATCAGCTTTTGGCGGTCCATCGCACAGCCCGTCCGGTACTGTGGTTCTACACACCGATGATGTACCGGCTTGCGCGGCATGTGGAAGCGGCCGCCGTCGCCTATGACTGCATGGACGAACTTTCGAACTTCCGGTTCGCACCCGCCGACATCCGCGAGCGCGAGGCGGAACTGATGAAGCGCGCCGATGTCGTCTTTACCGGCGGACACAGCATTTTCGAGGCGAAGCGCTGCCAGCACGACAACATACACCCGTTTCCCTCGAGCGTGGACCGCAGTCATTTCGAGCGGGCCCGGACGGTCAAGGGCGCTCCCCCCGGGTTCGAAGCGCCGCCGGGGCCGGTGCTTGGCTACTACGGCGTGATCGATGAGCGGATCGACCTCGATCTGCTGCAGTCGGTCGCAAGGCAGCGGCCGGAATGGACGATCGTCATGGTGGGGCCGCTGGCGAAGATCGACGAGGCGGACCTGCCGCGCGAGCCGAACATCCGCTTCGCGGGAATGAAGGATTACAGCGAACTTCCCGATTGGCTGGGAAGCTGGGATGTCGCATTGATGCCGTTTGCGATCAATGATTCCACGCGCTTCATCAGCCCCACGAAGACGCCTGAATATCTGGCGGGCGGCAAGCCGGTCGTTTCGACGCCTGTGCGCGATGTCGTGCGCCATTACGGCGAGTTGCCCGCAGTGTACATTGCCTCCAACGCCAGCGAATTCGCCGAGGCCTGCGAGGCGGCGCTAGATCTGGCGAAAGCGCCCGGGTCTTTTCTGCCGGAGGTGGATGGCGCGCTCGCGGAGCTGTCATGGGATCGCACCTGCTCGCGTATGAAAGCGTTGCTCGCAGAGGCGGTTGCGTCCGGCAATTCGCGCCACACGGCATTGCCCCGGCCCTGGGCGAGGACGGCAAACCGGGCGCCGCATTTCGACTTCCTCATCGCCGGCGCCGGTTTTTCCGGATCGGTTCTGGCCGAACGATTGGCGTCTGCAGGCAAGAAGGTTTTCGTCTGCGACAAGCGCCCGCATGTCGGCGGTAACGCCTTCGATTTTTACAATGAGGACGGCATCCTCATTCACAAATACGGGCCGCATATCTTCCATACAAACAGCGACGACATCTTTAACTACCTCTCGCGGTTCACCCGCTGGCGGCCCTACGAGCACCGCGTGCTTGCGAATGTCGCGAACCGCCTGGTGCCCATTCCGATCAACCGCACGACGCTGAATGCGCTTTACGGCTTGTCGCTGAAGACCGAAGCGGAAGCGGCAGAATTCCTCGCCGGCCGTGCCGAGACGGTGGAAAAGATAAAGACCTCGCGCGATGTCGTCGTTTCGCAGGTCGGGACGGAGCTCTACCGCACTTTTTTCGAGGGCTACACCCGCAAGCAATGGGGGCTCGATCCCTCGCAACTCGACAAATCGGTGACGGCGCGCATCCCCACCCGCACCAACACGGATGACCGGTATTTCCTCGACAAGCACCAGATGATGCCACTCAACGGCTTCACTCGGATGTTCGAGAACATGCTCGATCACCGGAACATCCATGTCGAGACAGGCGTCGATTTCGAAGATGCCCGCCGCGAGGTGCGTGCGGGCAAGACGATCTACACGGGACCGATCGATGCCTATTTCGATCATCGATACGGCGAGTTGCCATATCGCAGTCTCGAGTTCCGGCACGAGACGATCGACCAGCGCAGGTTCCAGCCCGTGGCGGTGGTGAACTATCCTTCACCGGACGTGCCATGGACCCGCATCACCGAGTACAAGCACCTGACGGGACAGGTCCATCAAAAGACCAGCATCAGCTACGAATTCTCGCGGTCGGAGGGTGATCCCTACTATCCCGTACCGCGGCCCGAAAACCAGGAAATCTACCGTAAATACGAGGCACTCGCCCGCCAGCAGAACGACGTGTTCTTTGCCGGACGGCTGGGAACCTACAAGTACTACAACATGGACCAGGTGGTCGGACAGGCGCTGGCGCTTTTCCGCCGCATGAACATTCCCGAAGCTGCCAAGGCGCCAAAGGTTTCCACCCTCAACGGGCGCGAAACGACCAGCGCCATGCGTACCGCGGGCTGAACGAGGCGGGAGGCTCCCCGGCGGAGCCTCCCCGAACCCAGCAGAAAAGAAGCGAGCAATGCCATGGAAGACGCCGCCAACGCGATCGAGCTTTGGGGAGGCATGGAATGTACCGTCTCCAGGATCGGCGATGAGTATCGCAACCAGTGCACGGAAACCGGATTTTGCGAAGCCGACCTCGACCGCATCGCGGATCTGGGGATCAGGACACTGCGTTTTCCGGTGCTGTTGGAGACCATCGCGCCGGTTTCATTCGACGAGGCGGACTGGTCCTGGCATGACCGCCACCTTGGCAGGCTGCGCGAACTCGGCATTCGAGTTATTGCAACGCTTTGCCATCACGGCAGCGGGCCGGCCTATACAGATCTGCTTGATCCCGGCTTTGCCGATATCCTTGCCCGCCATGCCCGCAGGGTTGCCGAACGCTATCCGTGGATCGGAGATTTCACGCCGGTCAACGAACCGCTGACAACGGCGCGGTTCAGTTGCCTGTACGGGCATTGGTACCCGCACCGCAAGAACAATGCCGACTTCCTGCGCGCCCTTGTCAACCAATGCCGGGCAACGATCCTTTGCATGGAAGAAATCCGAAAGCTTGATCCGAAGGCCCGGCTGATCCAGACCGAGGACCTTGGCCGGGTCTTTTCGACGGGGCCGCTGGTTTCGCAGGCGCGATACGAGAACCACCGCCGCTGGTTGAGTTTCGATCTCTTGTGCGGCCGCGTCGACAGCGCGCACCCGCTGTGGAGCAGTTTCCAGAAAGCCGGGATCGGTGAGGACGAATTGCGCCTGTTTCAGGAACGTTCCTGCCCGCCGGATATCATCGGCATCAACCATTACCTTACCAGCGACCGGTTTCTTGATCACCGGATGGAGCTCTATCCGGCATGCCACCATGGCGGAAACGGCAGTCGCGACTATGCAGACGTCGAAGCCGTGCGGTGTGATATTCCCGCCCGGCATGGCGGCCCTGTCGCGCGCCTTCGGGAAGCGTGGCAACGATACCGCCTTCCGGTCGCAATCACTGAAGTCCATCATGGCTGCACGCGTGACGAGCAGTTGCGATGGCTGGCCGAAGTGTGGGACGCGGCAGCAAGCGTGAGGCGGGAAGGAGCGGACATCCGCGCCGTCACGCTTTGGGCGCTCATCGGCAACATGGACTGGAACACGCTGCTTACACAGCGCAACGGTTTCTACGAGGCAGGCGCTTTCGACAAGCGTTCCGACCCGCCCCGCCTTACCGCGATCGGCCGGGCAGCGCAGGGCCTTGCGCAAACCGGGCGCCTCGACCATCCGGTCCTTGATGTCGAAGGCTGGTGGCGGCGGGACGGACGTCACTATGTTGCGCCGGCGATCCGCGGCACACGCCGCGCCCTGCGCATGCCCCGAAAGCTGCTGATCGCCGGGGGTACGGGTACGCTGGGCCAGGGCCTTTCGCGGATCTGCGAACATCGCGGATTGGCGCATGCGCTCGTGTCGCGCCCCGATATCGACATAACCGACAGGGATTCGATCCGCGCGGCCCTCGATCTCCACAAACCCTGGGCGGTGATCAACGCCGCGGGCTTCGTCGATGTCGCGCGTGCCGAGGAAGAGACCGGCGCTTGCATGCAGATCAACGCGGCGGGCGCAATAACGATGGCCGGTGAATGCGCCGCGATGGGAATTCCGCTGGTCAGCTTTTCCAGCGACCTCGTGTTCGACGGCACGCTTGGCCGGCCATATGTGGAGGCGGACAAGGTCAATCCGACCGGCGTCTATGGCCTGAGCAAGGCAAGGGCGGAACGCGGCGTACTCAACCGGTTTCCCGATTCTCTCGTCATCCGCACCAGCGCATTCTTCGGACCGTGGGACCGGTACAATTTCCTGCACAAGGGGCTTTCGAACGCGGCGCTCGCCGAGGCGTTGCCGGCAAGCCTTGATGTCGTTTCGCCGACCTATGTGCCGGACCTTGCGCATGCCGTGCTTGAATTGCTGATCGACGGTGAAGGCGGTATCTGGCACCTTGCCAATCATGGTTCCATCTCGTGGTATGACTTCGCGACGCTTGCTGTTGAACAGGCCGGTTTCGACCCCGGTCTGGTGCAAGCCGGCGATAGCGACCATGAACCGGCCAACACGGCGCTGACATCGAGCCGCGGCTTTCTGCTGCCGCCGCTGGACTCGGCGATCAGCCGGTTCTTCGACGACTGCCCGGAAGGGTTCTTGCCAATGCCTCAAATCGAGGGCAACGCACGGGCCGCGAGCGCGCGATAATCAGTCCTAGCTGTCGAGCGGGCCGTGCGGGTCGATGTATCCGCCGGCGGCAAAGCCGGTGCGCCGTTGCACCAGTGCCCCCGATGTCGACTCTCCCAGATAAACCAGCACCCCGGTACGGGCGCGGTTCAGTCGGCTTTTCACCGTGCCAACCGCGCAGCCGCAAATCTCGGCCGTTTCCTCGTAGCTCATGCCAAGTACGCCAATCAGAACCAGAACCTCCCGCTGGTGTTCGGGCAGTTGTTCGATCGCGGTTCGTACTTCGCGCGCCTGCGCCGACCACTCCTGGGAAGCTTCCGACGTTACGCGGGAGGAAACGCAGTCGCCAAGTCCCGGCGCTTCGCGGACGGCCACCTTGATACGCGTATAAAAGGTGTTGCGCATGATTGTGAACAGCCACGACTTCATGCGTGTGCCTGGCTCGAACTTGTCGATGTTGGCGATGCCCTTGGTGAGCGTTTCCTGCACCAGGTCATCGGCATCGTCCGGGTTGCGGCAGAAAGTCCGCGCAAACGCCCGCAAAGCCGGTATCAGTTTGATGATTTCCGCGTTCTCCCCGCCCCCGTTACTCGAAACCTTGGGCACGGTATTCCTCCTGAACATTGGCGGCATGGATATTGGGATTCAATGTTTGGATCACCCATGGGTTCCCCGATTTCCCTGCGATGACCTGACCACCAAACGGGAACCGCAGCGCCCCCTGGCCGTTCTTTCCCGACAGCCAGAGGAGAGATTTTCATGTCTGATCTTGAAACGGACCGTCGGCCGGTCCACACATATCGCAATGATCCGCTCCGCCACAGCGCAGCTCCGTCCATCGATCCCTACGATGACGACGTCTCCTATCGCGACAGCGAAATGCGCAACATCGATCTGGCGGCAATCCTTGTCGGCACGATCATGGCGTTGGGGCCGCTGACAGTGTTCACGATATTCGGAAGCTGAAAAAAGCCCCGGCAATTTGCCGGGGCTTTTTCCTTCCGAAGCGGTGTGGTTTCAAAGGCTGGTCGTTCCGCCGCCGCCATCGCCGGCAGTCTGTTCGGACTGCTTTATGCGAAGGTTGTTCTGGACGTGCTTGACGCCCGATACGGCCTCGGCAACGTCCTCGGCCCGCCGCTTCATTTCACGCGACGAAACTTCGCCGGTGAGCGTCACTTCGCAAGCTTCGACATCCACATCAATGTCAGAAGCATCCACCGCCCAGTCGTCGGTCAGGCGGTCATTGACATCCTCCTTGATGCGCTCGTCGGAGCGGGTGTAGCCGCGCGGACCCTTGCCGCGATGCTGGTCCATCCGGCGGCGGCGCTCGGCTTCATCGTCGCCAAACCAGGAGGACACCTCGTCGCTGGCGCGATCCCAGAAGTCGCGATCCTGCGAGCCGCGTCGCTGGTAGTCGCGCTGGCCGCCATAGCCGCCCTGGCCGTAGCCGCCGCCTTCGCCCATGCCATAGCTGGCGAAGCCGCCGCGGCTGCCCG
>JBGSJA010000121.1:0-9107 GCA_041742235.1 Salaquimonas sp.
GGCGCACGCGCGTTTCGCGTGATTCGTCCCCGAAACTGCTTGTCAATATAGTATTTTTCGCCGGCAAACCCAACCTTCAAGGCCGGTTGCGTTACTGTTTGCGACAGTTTTCCCGCGCTTTGGACCCGATCAGGCCCGGGCAACGACCCAGCCTGCCGCTGCAGCCATGGCAAGGGCCGCCGTGCGATTGAGGAACTTCAGCGCCCGCGGGTTTTTCAACGCCGCTCGCGCTTGCGCCGCCAGTAACAGATAAGGCAGCAGGACAGCATGCAGCACGATGACGGTAACGAGCGCCAGCACGGCGAAATCGGTTGCCCCGACGGCGTGCAGATCGATCACCACCGGCGTGATGGCAAGGTAGAAGACGATGGTCTTGGGATTGCCGAGTGTCAGCGCCAGGCCCGCGAAGAACGAGGCAAGGCCGTCCCGCGGCCCGGAATCAGCCCTCGCTTCGGTGACCGTGATGCCGCTACTCCAGAATTTCCACGCGAGGAAGGCGAGATAAAGCGCGCCGCCGATCTTCACCAGCAGGAAAACGCCGGCAAACGTTTTTGCGATGACCGCAAGCCCTGCGACCGCAAGCAGCAGATAGGTAAGGTCGCCGAGCACAAGGCCGATAAGCATCGGCAGGGTGCGCCAGAAGCCCGTTCCAAGCGCACGGCCCACAAGTCCCGCTACGCCGGGACCAGGTATGGCCGCGGCGATCGCCAGAGCGGTTCCATAGGCGATGAAGGATGCCGTGTTCATGCGTCAGCTTCCCGTCGAGCCGAAGCCGCCCGCGCCGCGATTGCTCGGCGTCGCCTGAAGCCGCAATTCGGTGCGCGCCTGCACGAAAGGCGCGACGACCAACTGCGCGATCCGCATGCCGCGCGTGACGGTGAAAACCTCGCGCGAAAGATTGACGAGCAGCACCTTCACCTCGCCGCGATAGTCCGCGTCGATGGTGCCGGGCGAGTTCAGCAGGGTTACGCCGTGCTTCAGCGCAAGGCCCGAGCGGGGGCGGACCTGGCCTTCATGATCTTCCGGCAGTTCGATGATCAGCCCGGTAGGGACGAGCGCGCGATCGCTCGCAGCGATTTCGAGGGGGGCGTCGATGGCCGCCATCAGGTCCATGCCTGCCGCTTCCGCCGACTGGTAGCGCGGCAGCTCCAAGCCCTCGGCATGGGGCAGGCGGATAACCCCGACGACGGGCGTTGCGAATGTGCTCATGGCGATCTCCTGGCTGGTCTCGCAGATAGCGGCTTTCTGCGCTTTGCGAAAGGGTCAGGTACGCGCCGTGTTGCGCGCGAACCATTCGCCGATGCGGACGGCGAGCCGGTTTGCCACCTCTTCTTTCGGCAAATCAGGCCAGTCTTCAACGCCGTCGCGGCTGACGAGGCGGACCGTGTTGCGCTCCCCGCCCATGATGCCGGTGCGCGGCGACACGTCATTGGCCACGATCCAGTCGGCGCGCTTGCGCTCCAGCTTGCCGCGGGCATTTTCCTCGACATTCTGCGTTTCGGCGGCAAATCCGATGACCAGCAATGGCCGTCTTGCATGATGTCCGACGCCCTTGAGAATGTCGGGGTTTTCGGTCAGCGGCAGGGATGGAGGTCCTTTGCCGGCTTCCTTTTTCAGCTTCTGTCCGGCTTCGTCCGCCGTTCGCCAATCGGCCACGGCAGCCACCATCACCGCGATGTCGGCCGGAAGTTCGGCCTCGACCGCCGCCTGCATCTGCCGCGCCGTCTCGACATGCACCGTTCGCACGCCTTGCGGATCGGGAATGGTGACCGGCCCCGAAACCAGCACGACGTCGGCGCCTGCAGCGGCGAGCGCGGCGGCGATGGCGTGACCCTGCTTGCCTGACGAGCGGTTGGCGATGTAGCGCACCGGGTCGATCGGCTCATGTGTCGGGCCGGATGTGACGATCGCCTTTCTGCCTGCCAGCGGTTTGGGCCTTGTATCCAGCAGGGCGCCGATGCGCTCGACGATTTCCATCGGCTCGGCCATGCGGCCGCGTCCCGCTTCGCCCTTCTCGGCCATTTCGCCGGCATTTGGGCCGATGAAATGCATGCCGTCGCCCGACAGCGTCACCATGTTTCGCGCGGTCGCCTTGTTGCGCCACATTTGCGGGTTCATCGCCGGAGCGGCGAGGATCGGGCATGCCGCCGCGAGTAGAACGGCAGTGGCGAGATCGTTCGCCAGTCCGTTCGCCATCCTGGCCAGGATGTCGGCCGTTGCAGGGGCGATGACGATGAGGTCGGCCTCGCGGGCAAGGCGGATATGGCCGATGTCGTGCTCCTCGGCGCGGTCCCAAAGGTCGGTGAAGACCTGGCCGCCGCTGATCGCGCCCGCCGCCATCGGCGTCACGAATTGCTGCGCCGCCTGCGTCATCACCACCCGAACCGCGGCGCCGCGCTCGCGCAGTCGGCGAATGAGGTCGAGTGACTTGTAGGCGGCAACCCCGCCGGAAACGATCAGCAGGATCCGCTTTCCCGATGCTGGATAGCCGGCAAAGGAACCCGGCGCCGCTTGTCCCGTTTCACGGGACGCCAGGGCCGGACCTCCGTCAACGCCTCCTTCCGCTGCTGTCCCGAGAAGGTGCCGGACCTCCTCCTCCATGGAACGGCCGTTTCGCGCCGCCCGCTCGCGCAGAGCCTGCTTGATCGCTTCGTCAAGGTTGCGGATCGTGATACTGGCCAAGGAACACCCATGATTGCAATGCAATCAGGTTATGATGAGACTACCGAAAAATCAAGGCGGCAAGCGCAATCAATGCAATCAACCAAAGAGCGATCCGCCCGGACCGGGAGTGCCTCGCTTCCGCCTGTCCGATCGCCTCGACCGTATCTGGATCGAGTTTCAACCCGCGCTCGCCCATGTCGCCAAGTTCGCGGGCAAGGTCCTCGGCGCGCGCCGCAAGTTCGGGAAGCCCGCGCGAAAGCTGGCGAAGCGAGGCAAGGCCGAGCGAGGCTTCCTCCACAAGGCCGCGGGGACCCAGAAAATAGGTGATGTATTCGCTGACGACCGGCTCAGCCGTCTTCCACATGTTGAAGGCAGGGTTCAGCTTGCGCGCGACGCCTTCGACCACGACCATCGTCTTTTGCAGCAGGATCAGTTCCGGCCGCGTCTGCATGTCGAAAAGCTCCGTCACTTCGAAGAGAAGCGTCAGCAGCTTGGCCATCGAAATGGTCTCCGCCGACTGGCCATGGATCGGCTCGCCGATCGCCCGGATCGCCTGGGCAAAGCTGGAAACATCGTGGTGCCGGGGAACGTAGCCGGCTTCGAAATGCACCATCGCCACGCGGAAATAGTCGCGGCGGATGAAGCCGTAGAGGATTTCGGCAAGGAACCGGCGCTCCTTGCGCCCAAGCCTGCCGGTGATGCCGAAATCGACCGCGACGATATCGCCCCGAGCGTCGACGAAAAGATTTCCCGGATGCATGTCGGCGTGGAAAAATCCGTCGCGCAGCGTGTGTCGCAGGAAGGACTGCACGAGATTGGCAGCGATCAGGTTGAGATCGTGCCCTGCGGCGGCGATGGCGGAAATGTCGGATAGCTTGATGCCGTCCACCCATTCCATGGTCACGCAGTCGCGGCCGGTCAACTCCCAGTCGATGGCGGGAACGCGAAAACCGGGGTCACCCGCGGTGTTTTCGCCGATCTCGGAAAATGCCGCCGCCTCAAGCCGCAGATCCATCTCGATGCGCGCAGACTGCGCCAGCGTATCGACCACGGCCACCGGCCGGAGCCGGCGCACTGACGCCACGTGCTTTTCCATGAGCCGCGCGGCGGCATAGAATGTGTCGAGGTCGGCTCGAAAGCGTTTGCGCACGCCAGGGCGGATCACCTTTACGGCAACTTCCCGCCCGTCGCGCCGCAACACCGCGCGGTGGACCTGTGCGACGGAGGCGGCGGCGACGGCATCGCCAAAACCGGAAAAGACCGAATCGCAGGTGACGCCCAGTGATTCCTCGACCCGGGCCCTGGCGTCGGCGGTCGGGAACGGCTCCATAGCGTCTTGAAGGCGCTCGAGGTCGATGGCGAGTTCCTTGCCCACGACATCGGGCCGCGTGGCGAGGAACTGCCCGAGCTTCACCCAGCTCGGGCCCAGCCGGTTGAGTGCATGGCTCAAGCGCTCCGAACGGCCCTTGCGGCGGGCACCGCGCCGTTCGATCCATCCGGCGAACCGTTGCAGGGCGAGAGCCCCGCGCGGCATTCCATCGGAAGGCAGGCTGGAGATCACGCCTTCGCGGGCCAGCACCCAGCCCGCCCGGGCAAGCGAGAAAAGCGAGCCGGGCATGCTCATCGGCGCCGGTCCACCATTGCGGGCAGCGCGGCCTGCGTCAAAGCTTGACGCCCCAATGCAGTGCGGCGATGCCGCCGGTGAAGTTGCGGTAGCCCACTTGTTCGAAGCCCGCGCTGCGGATGATGGCGGCAAACCGCTCCTGGTCCGGGAACTTGCGAATGGATTCGACGAGGTAGCGATAGGGCTCGCCCTCGCCCGCCAGCATTTCGCCCATGCGCGGAATCGCCCGCAGTGACCACTCGTCGTAAAGCCTGTCGAGCACCGGCAGGTCGACCCGGCTGAACTCAAGGCATAAAAACTTTCCGCCGTGCTTCAGCACGCGAAAGGCTTCGGACAGCGCGACGTCGATGCGCGGCACGTTCCGGATGCCAAATGCGATGGTGTAGGCATCGAATGAATTGCCGGCAAAGGGCAGTTCCTCGGCATTGGCCTCGACGAAATCGAGATTGCCAAGCAGGCCGCGCTTGCCTGCGCGCTCGCGGCCGACTTCCAGCATGGAGCCGTTGATGTCGAGGACGGTGACCTTCGCATGCCCGTTCGAGCGGTCGACGATGCGCATGGCGATGTCGCCTGTACCGCCTGCAACATCAAGGCAGGTCCAGCCCGGCCGGCGCGGCGGATTGAGCCGCGTCACCATTGCGTCCTTCCATACCCGGTGCATGCCGCCGGACATGACGTCGTTCATCAGGTCGTAGCGCCGCGCCACCTTGTGGAAGACGGCATCGACCATCGGCTGCTTCTGCGCCGCGTCGACTTCGCGAAAGCCGTAGGACCGGCTCATTTCCTCTGGCCGCGACGCCCTTGCATCACTCATGGAAATGTTTCCCTTTGTTCGCCCGACAGCTAATGGAAAAGACAGGAAAGGAAAAGCCCGGCAGGCGCAAGCGCGCGGATTGGCGCACGGACCGGGAGGGGCGAGGAAAAGCATGCCGGAACTGCCTGAGGTTGAAACGGTACGGCGGGGCCTTGCGCCCGCCATGGAAGGCGCCGTGATCGCGGCGGTCGAGGCGCGCCGCCCGAACTTGCGCTTCCCGTTCCCCAAGGATTTCGCCGCCCGGCTGCAGGGCAGGCGCGTCGCCGCGCTTTCGCGTCGCGCCAAATATCTCCTCGCCGATCTAGACGGCGGCGAGGTGCTGGTCATGCATCTGGGAATGTCCGGCTCGTTCAGGGTGGAGAACGAGGAAACCGCGACGACGCCCGGCAGCTTTTATCACGAGCGCGGGACGGCGGGAGCGCATGACCATGTGGTTTTCCATCTCGACGGGCCGATGGGGCATGTATGCATGACCTACAACGACCCGCGCCGGTTCGGCTACATGGACCTTATTGCGCGCGCGGCGCTCGACACCCATCCGCTGTTCGGCTCACTCGGCATGGAGCCGCTGGGCAATGAACTCGACGGCGCCGCGATCCGGCGGCTTTTCGCCGGCAAGGCCGCGCCGCTGAAGACTGCCCTCCTCGACCAGCGACTGATTGCAGGGCTCGGCAACATTTATGTCTGTGAGGCGCTGTGGCAGGCGCGGCTTTCGCCCCTGCGCGCGGCGGGATCCCTTACCGGCGCCAAAGCGGCGCTCCTTTCTGGCGCCATTCGCGACGTGTTGACGAGGGCGATCGAAGCGGGCGGCTCCACCTTGCGCGACCACAGGCTGGCCGACGGTTCGCTCGGCTATTTCCAGCATTCCTTCATGGTCTATGACCGCGAGGGCGAACCGTGCGCGCGGCCAGGCTGCAGGGGCGTGACAAGCCGCATCGTCCAGTCCGGCCGCTCGACCTTCTTCTGCCCGTCTTGCCAGAAATAACAGCTCGCCTTTGCCTTCGGCGATGATCGGGAGCGATGGCGGATGTGACTTCGGGCACATTGCCGCATGGGCGGCCCTGCAAACATCGTCGGGAAGTCCCATATCCTTCTCATCCAGCAAGGAGGAAATCCATGTCGAACCCCTCGAGCATGATCAGGATGGCGGTGCTTTCCGCCGCATTGCTTGCCGCAACCACGATGCCCGGAATGGCTGGCGGCTTCTTCGGGAACTGGTACTTCAACGACGGCTCGCAGCAGCGCGTTTCGCGAACGGTAGCCGGAGCGGCGCCAAACATCATCGCGACTTCCAGGGGCGTGCGGTGCGACTACCGTTATGTCGTGCGAAACGGCAAGCGCATCAAGTATGAGGTCTGCGAGTAATACACCGCCGGATTGCCGTGGACAGGCGCCTGGGAAAATCCTGCTGTCCGCCACAATGGGACTGGTGCAAGGTCGGGGGTCAGCAGGCAGCAGGCACTAAGTTACGTTCACTTCATTCAATGGAGGACGGTTGGGAGTGTATGAGGGACTTGCTGCATCCATTGGATTGGGTGATCAGAAACTTGCTGCAGAAAGTCCCTGCCTACAGCCGTTTTGCGCAATTCCGGCGGCACCGGGCATCACATGCAGACACGCCGCGCCCGTTGGTTCAATTAGTTTGACGGTGCGATTGCGCAGGAACCTTGAGAAGGATCGCTCGAGGTTCGCCACCGAAGGGTTAGCCAGTCCTCATCCAATTTGTATGCCAGCGTCACTGCTCATACTTGGGCAGCTTGCAAGGACTTTGTACGAAGGGAGATTGTGATCCGGTCTCGCCGATAGTGACCCTTGAGGTCCTCAGGGATCCGCCTGGTGAAGAAGAATACAGATCATTTGCGGTATAGAACGGGCTGAAATGGTCTTCCCCAAGGTCTACCCTCCCTCATTAGCTCCAGCAGAAACTATTGGAGATCAAGAGGTTGCCCTATATATACCTTTGTGGCTGGCGCCCGGAGAGGCGTCTTATCGTGCTCTTAAACTATTGGAAACAATCCATATTTATTTTTGAAGAATGCCAAACACCAACAAATATACCAACAAAACGGAAAGAATGCTGTAATCGGTCGGCATTGCTTATCGGCAGGTTTGGGGCCGGAAGCTGCCTGTCCGATTGTCGGAGCGAATCTGAAGAAGCGGTCTTATGCGCCGTCAGGATTCAACCGCAAACTGCTCCCACCAAAGCGAAGGCGACGTGCCGGCCCAGCGGCAAATTGCATCGGAGAAAGTGACTTGCGTGGAGAATGCAAGGGCTGATGAAATCTCGCCCATCGAGAGTGTTGTCAGCCCCATCAACTCGCGCGCCACTGCAAAGGACCTCGTCGCGTACAATTTCGGAAATCAGGTCCTCATCGGCAAGGCGGCGCCGCAGTGTTCTTGGATGCACTTTAAGCCGCGATGCCACGACCGTCATCGCGGGATCTCCTGCCAACAGCAAACCGCGCCGACAATCGATGCAAAGTAGGATCGGCTGCCTTCGGCGCAGTGAGCGGACTACCGACTGTCGGTGCCCCAGGCTGAAGCGCCAATCTCGCTCGGCTACCCCCGCAACATCAACATCCGAAGTGCCACTGGGTCGAGAATATCGATGCTGCCGTATCCGGTTTCGACCAGACCCATCGCGGTAAAACGGCGAAGGATCGCCCCCGTCGAATTGCGGGACATATTTGACGCCGCCGCGAGTTCCTCTTGTGTGACCGGCACCCTGATGGGCTCTGCGCTAGCGGTAGCGGCATGGCGTGCGCCACCGAAGCGCAGCAGGATGGCGGCCAAGCGCAGGTCGGATTTCGGGATCAGAAGATCGGCAGCGGTCAGGGACATCACATCGCCGTAGATCGCCATCAGCTTCATGAAGGGGCGCCACCATCCGGGACGGCTTTCCAGCAACGGGATGACCTTGGATTTCGGGAATGTCGCAATCCACGCCGGCGTGCGCGCTTGGGCATTCACCACCCGCCTGGTGCCATGGAGCAATGGTCCGTAGCCCATCCAGAACGGCGCGCTCGCCATGTGCATGATCGGTGTATCGGGCAAGCCATGCGTGGTCGTGAAGGCCACAGTTCCCGAGGCAAGGCCGATAAGGTCCTCTTCCTCTTCACCGCCGAGTGTAATGTGAGACCCTTCTTCAATCCGCTGCCATCCGCCAAGGGGCAGCAGGTTGTCCCGAAACTCCGGCGGTGTCTCGAGGAGCCAGCCTCCACGGGCAAGGACGCGCAGACCGTCTTCCCGGTTCATGCCTTACATCTCCTTCATGAACAGAACTTCAAGCAGATTGCCCAATTTTTGTCAAAGTCGAGTTTTGGGGACTGTTATGCTGCAAAGTGCAACGCTGCAAGTTACGGCATCGCTAGGCAGGAGTAGGTGGATGTTGCAGTTTCTGAGGAGATTCGCGCTTGCGGCGGTTTCGGCTGCGGGTGTCCTATGGTCAGTTTCCGATGCAACCGTCGCACAGGACCTAACCCCCGACGTCCGCGAAATCGCGAAAGAGGCCTATATCTACGGCTATCCCATGGTCGACAACTACCGCATCCAGTTCGCGTATTTCCAGGACCCGACGAACCCGGAGTACAAGGCTCCGCGCAATGCCCTGTTCAACATTCCCCGGGTGTTCACACCTGACGACAAGGCGATCCAGACGCCGAACTCGGATACGCCATACTCATGGATCGGGATGGACCTGCGCGCCGAGCCACTGGTCTTCACGGTGCCCGCTATCGAGAGCAACCGTTACTGGAGCCTGCAGCTGATCGACCTCTACACCCACAACTTCGACTATCTCGGCAGTCGGACGACGGGCAATGGCGGGGGGATCTTTGCGATTGCGGGGCCTAACTGGCAAGGTGACCTGCCAGAGGGCATCACGAAGGTGATCCGGTCGGAGACCGACATCCTCTCGGCCCAGTTCCGGACGCAGTTGTTCAGCCCCGATGATCTGGAAAACGTGAAGGCGATCCAGCAGCAGTACATCGTCCAGCCGCTGTCCGC
>JBGSJA010000122.1:0-11788 GCA_041742235.1 Salaquimonas sp.
AAAGGCCGCCAGTGTGGGCAATATCGGGCTGCGCGACATGCATTGCGCGATGCCGGATATGCGGTTCGAATTCGTGACGGCCGATAAGGCGCTCGCCCGTGGCGATGGCGACAGGCGATTGCAACGCAATGTCACGCAGCAGAGCCGGGTCGCCCGGCTGGACCGGTTCCTCCACAAACAGCGGTCGTCCGGGTGCAATGGCGCGAATGTAGTCTAGCGCAGCAATGCTCGATCCGGGACGGCCGTGAAAGTCGATCATGATTTCGATGTTCGCACCTACGGCAGCGCGCAAGGCTTCCATCAGCTTTGCAGCATGGTCGACCGCGCGCACCGGCGCGAGCATGTGCGTATAGGGAATGAACACGACTTTCAGCGCGTTGTAACCATTGGCGACGACAGCGGCGGCACTGTCCGCGAGGCCAATCGGATCCATAGTTTCATAAACGGCCCGCATGTCCCCCATGCCAAGGTGGGTGTAGACGGGAACATGATTGCGGGTCTTGCCGCCCAGGAGACGCCAGACCGGAACACCCAGATCCTTTCCGAGAATGTCCCATAGCGCCACCTCGATACCTGAAATCGCGGAAGCGCCAATCACGCCCATGCGCCAGAAACCGTGCTTGTGCATGATGCGCACGGCCTGCTCGATATTCCGCGGATCATGACCGATGAGCAGCGGCTCGAGGTCAGCGATCGCACCTGCGACGGCGCGCGTTTTCCATTCGAGCGTTGCCTCGCCCCAACCGTATAAACCAGGCTGGTCAGTGTCGACGCGCACGAAAACCCAATTGCGCATGTGTGCATTGACCACCTTGCACGTAATGCCGGTGATTTTCATTTTTTCTCCCAATGATGAGACTAACAGAACTATTCATCTGATCAATAGCAGTGGCGATGGGTTGTGGATTTGATGGCAAACGTCCGCTTGCGAAATGATTGCAAGGTCCCGTGAACGGCCGAATGGGGGCGCACTACCGACCGGCGGTTTCGGGGCCGGAAGCAGCCCGTCCGCTTTTCGACAACTACTGAGCTAACCTGTCATTATTAGACAATCTCGGGAGCCGACGACGCTGGCCACGGCTCTAGCCCTGGAGGCCGCCGGAGCGGACGCGGTCATTGCGCAGCGCTGGGAGGCTGGCGGTCGGCAGCGTTGACGTTGCGGGATGTATTGTTGCATCGTCTGTTATCCGACACGCGTATTTTCGCCGTTCGCAATTTCCGGGCACCAAGCCGGCGATCAGCAGGCAATTTGTAGAGGGAGCATTTAGTGGTGATCAGCAAATTTGCGAAACCTGTGGGCGTTGCCATGTTGATGTCCATCGCTGCCTCGGGCGCCTTTGCGCAGGGCGCGGCGAATACTGTTTACTTCGGCGGCGACATCCTGACGATGGCAGGCGCCGCGCCGGCTTACGTCGAGGCGCTCGCGGTCAAGGACGGGAAAATCATTTTCTCAGGCTCGCGAAGCGAAGCGATGGCAATGACCGACGGCGCGACGCAGCTTGTCGACCTGGCCGGAAAGGCTCTTCTTCCGTCCTTCATCGACGGGCACAGCCACTACATCAACTCGCTGCTCGTCGCCAACCAGGCGCAAGTTTACGCCCCGCCGTCCGGCAAGGGCAAGGATGTGCCCGGCATCATCGCCGAGATCAAGCGGTTCGCGGCGGAACGCAACATTCCCAAGGGCGAATTGATCATCGCCTACGGCTACGACGACTCGGTAATGCCCGACGGCCGCCTGCTCAATCGCGACGATCTCGACGCGGCCTTCCCGGACAATCCAGTCCGGGTCGATCATGTTTCGATGCACGGGGCGGTGATGAACAGCCTGGCGCTAAAGAGATACGGCATCTCGGCAGAGACCAAGACTCCCGCGGGTGGCGTGATCGTGCGCAAGCCCGGTACCGATGAGCCCTGGGGCCTGATCATGGAGACAGCGTTCCTGCCGGTGATGGAACAGTCGGAGCCCTTGACGGCAGAGCAGGAAATCGAATGGAGCCGGGCCGGCCAGATGCTCTATGCGCAAGCCGGTATCACCACGGCCCATGAGGGCGCATCGCACTTTCCCCAGTTCGCGACCATGCGCAGGGCGAGCGAGGCCGGCGCGAACATCATCGACGTGATCGCATATCCATTCATCACTGACCTCGACAAGGTCCTGGCAGAGGTTCCTGCCGCCAGGTGGGGCAACTACAACAAACGGTTCAAGCTGGGCGGGGTGAAGATCACGCTCGACGGCTCGCCGCAGGGAAGGACGGCCTACTTCACGACACCCTACCTGCAAGGCGGACCGGCCGGTGAAAAGGACTGGCGCGGCGAACCGACGTTCCCGCAGGATCTTGCCAACAAGATGGTCAAGAAGGTCCACGACCTTGGCCTGCCGCTGATCATCCACACCAACGGCGATGCCGCCATCGACGCATTTCATGAAGCCTACAAGCTGGCCCGCAAAGGCGATGACGGAAAACCCTGGAACGTGACGACCATCCACACACAGTTTCTGCGCAAGGACCAGATCCCCGCGTTCGTTGAAAACGGCATCCGTCCCTCTTTCTACACCTTGCATACTTTCTATTTCGCGGACACCCACATTGCCAATCGCGGCGAGGCGCAGGGCAGCTACATCTCGCCGATGCGCGACGCCATCGACGCCGGCCTGCGTCCGACCAACCACACCGACTTCGTGGTCGCGCCGCTGGATCAAATGATGATGCTGTGGTCTGCGGTGAACCGGGTTTCAAGGGCGGGCCGCGAAGTCGGCCCCGCCCAGCGCGTGACGCCGTTCGAAGGTCTCAAGTCCATGACCGAATGGGCGGCGGAACAATATGGTGAACAGGCCAGCAAGGGCACGCTCGAGGTTGGCAAACATGCCGATCTGGTCATTCTCGACGCCAATCCGCTCAAGGTTGACCCAATGGCGATCCGCGACATCAAGGTGGTGCAGACGATCAAGGAAGGCAAAACCATCTACCCGATGCCCGCGGACGGCTTTCCGCCGGTCAAGCCGATCTCCGGAGGCAAGGCGACTTACGCTTGGTCGATCGAGGCCTGCGATATGGTTGCCGTCAACAGCGCGGCGAACAAGACATGGACGCTGACCGCGCTCGAAGGCAGCCCTGTTGATTTGGCGTCGCCGCCGCCGACCCTGCTATTCAGCCGCGGCAAGCTGTCGGTCTTTGGCGGCGTTAACCAGATCAATGGCTCCTATGCTCTGGTCGACGATGCTGTCGTCATGGGCGATCTGGCCAGCACCAAGATGGCCGGTCCGCCCGAATTGATGGAACTTGAGGGTCGGTTCGTGAAGACGCTTGCCGGCGTCAACGGTTTCACGGTTGCCGGCGACAAGCTTGTCCTTTTAATGAATGGCAAGAAGGTCGCCGAGTTCCGCTCTCCTCAATAACATCCTTGCGGCAAGCTTCTTTTGAAGTTGGAAAGTCCGCTGCCAGACTGCGACTCCTCTTGACTTTACCTGCGGGCGAAATGAGATATCGCGAGTTGCTGCAAGCTAGCGGGCGTCCTATGGGCCGATACAAAGACTACGACCGCGGGTCAAAGCGCGACGCACATGATGAGGATCAGAAATCCGACAACCGGTCATCCGGCGTTCAGCCAAACTATCCGCTTCCGCGTGAATCGGCGGAGCGAAGCCCTGCCCGTGCGTCTCAGGTTGTTGGCGCGACGAGCGAAAGTGTCGGCACCGTCAAGATGTACAAAGCCGACAAGGGATTCGGCTTTGTCGGCCAGGCCAACGGTGGGAAAGATGTCTTCGTACACGCGTCGGCACTTGCGCGCGCCGGGCTGAGCGGGTTGGTTGAAGGCCAGCGTGTGCGGATGCAAGTCGGGCAGGGTCAAAAAGGTTTGGAGGCCCGCTCTATCGAACTCCTGGACTGAATGGGCCAATCGCTGGCGGAAGCATCGCTCGCCAGGAATTGAACGTCCAGCCTTGTCCATTTCACGACGAACATCAGCCTCGCCAGCGTCACCTCCGGCCCCTGCTTTCCGTCCAGGATCGCGTCGACGATGTCCGGCGCTAGTAGACGAGAACCGGCATGATGTCGGGCGTTGCAATTCCCTCGCACTCGGCCAATTCGGCAACGGTGGCCAAGTCGCAGTTCCAGCCAGCGAAAGGCACAGTCCATCAGGAGGTCACTGCAACTGAAGCGGAACGTTCGTCCTACGATCCCCCTGCGATCGTTAGTCCCAACATCCGCCATCCCTGCATACCCCATCGGTAGTAGCTGATTTTTTCAGCCGGATATCCTGCCTTGATGATGCGCCGGATCGCCTCGGGCGACTGGCCGCACCATGGGCCGTTGCAGAACATCACCAGGGCAGGCACGGTTTCCGGGTCACACAAATAGCCATCGAAGTCCACCTCGCAGCCCAACTCGTGCAGCCGGTCTGCCATTTCCGTGTAGGGCATGTTGATTGCCCCCGGTATGGTTCCGGTTTCCCAATCGGGACGAACACGGCCGTCGACCACCACCATATCTGGAGCCTGCAGCGCCTCGAGAACCTCGATCTCACCAATGGTCTTGACCCCCTCGGCCGGCGTCATCGGCTGTATGCAGAAATCCGGACAAGGCCGTGCTATGCGGGCGAATTCGCCCTCGATCACAGCCGCCGTATTCTGATTACGACTGATTTCCACCGCACCGTTCGGTGTCTGAACCGTGACCGATGATACATCCTTGGTGATATTGACCTCCTCTGCCATTGCCGCTCCAACGCATAGAAGGATCACCGCCGCGCCCGCGAGAAATTTCATGATCTTACCTTTCGACTGGTCTTGATGGTTGATGATAGCGCTATTTACTCCGTCAGACCTACGCGACACTCTGGAACGTCTGCTTTTGGACGACAGGGACAATGGCACTGGCGACCGATATGGGGTGGACCGGAAGGATACTGTCGGCGCGTACATGCTCGATGCTGGTGTCTCCTCGACGTTGCGCATCGCCCAATTCTGGGGGTTGGTGGTTGCCGAAGAAAGCTATGTGCACCCGATCGATCATGTGGGAACGGCGGCTCCAACGCCAAGGGCGCATGCAACTCCATCGCCACAGTCAACGCCGCCGCATGACTGCAGTGGCATCAGGAAGGTCGGCGAGGATGCACTTCGCGCCGCGCGCTTGATGCGTTAGCGGTGAAGTCCGCAATCGAATTGAGCTTTGCAGATTTATTCGCTTCAGGTCGGCAACCAATGGAGCTTCAAACTGTTGACGTGTGCCCGTAGGAAATTGTTGTCCGACGATTCGTCCTACTTTTCCCAACGACATATCGCGACAAACCGATACGGAAACATCCGCGAAAACAGCCAAGATTGCGGCGCTTTGTCAATGTTCGGCGCGGGTGTCACCCCGGCAATCGCTGAATGTTGTATCCGAAGCAAAGCTTGAGGAAGCTGTACTTATAAGCCCGGAACTG
The DNA here is from genome assembly GCA_041742235.1 of Salaquimonas sp. GTDB lineage: Bacteria > Pseudomonadota > Alphaproteobacteria > Rhizobiales > Rhizobiaceae > BOKV01. The sequence goes on from JBGSJA010000122.1 coordinate 5,425, forward strand.
CGCGATCCCAAGCATATAAAATTGGCGTGGCGGGGCAGAGAATGGATGCGGAAGAGGAATTTGCGATAAATTAGTTCGCAATGCTCGGGAAGCGTTATTACATGTGAATGTATATATGTATAGAAATCCGTAGGACGCAAAAGGGTGTTCCCAATGGTCAGCATAATCAGATGGATAGCTACTGGAGCGGCGATCATTGCCTTCAACCTCGCAGCGCTTTCGGACGCTTCGGCACTTTCGGTGCCGCCCGTGCACTTAAAATCTTCGGCTGCGGCCGGGCCCGATGTCGTACTGGCGAGGGATGGCGGCGGAAACGTCAAGATGTGGCGTTATGGCGGTGGAAAGTCCTACTCGCCCGGCAGGTCGCGGGGCGGTCTTTATACCAGCGGGAGTGGTCGTCAAAAGATTTACTCCGGCGACCGCGGTCGCAATGTTGCGGATTACGGACGCCGTATCCGCAATGGTGGCTACAATACCAATCAGGGCCAATTGAATCGACAGCGTGTGCGCAACTTTGATGGCGGAAAGCGCTATCTTGGCGATGGCCGCGGCTACATCAAAAATGTCCGCTACGATCGTCGTCACCACGGCGACCGCTTTCGCTACAAGCATGGCAAGTACCGGCATTATCGTGACGGTTATTGGTATGCTTGGCCGTGGTGGCTTGGAATCGGCGTCGGAATTGGCAGCTTTTATGGCGGCTATTGGGGTGTTCCAGTCTATGACACGTATGACGCGCATGTAGAATGGTGCCTGCGCCGCTATCGGTCGTACAACCCTGCCACGGATGCTTATCTCGGCTATGATGGCTACTATCACCGCTGCATCAGCCCTTACAGCTGAACGGCGATGGCCACAGAAAAAAGCAAACGGCCGCCGAAAGGCGGCCTTTTTTATGCAGGTGCCAAATCAACGATGTCGCTAACTCGGCATTCCTCTATCATGCCGACGAGCATTGAGGCTGAGGCTGCGGCCTCGACGGCAGACGAGAAGGATCTCTATGAGCGGCAGCTCAAATTTTGCTCGATCCCACGATCCAGCGGTCGCAACGCCTGAGGCGTGCGCTGGCTGGCGAAGACAGCGATAAAGTCCGCGGTACTCGCCGGCCGAAAAATAAACGGCCAAAGCGCAGGCAAGGCTTCGACGCGGGATGATTGCTGCTCCTTCCTGGTTATCGCTGTGAGCAGCACACTCTCTAAGTGCCGTGCCAATCAGAACGTCAACCAACTGATCGCCAATAAGCCGGCAATGATACAGGTCAATGCGCAGATCATGCGAAAACAACAATCTGTCGATTGTCTATCGAATGATCCCTTGATGAAATCAGTTTACGCGTCAGGTTAACTCTATGAGTCATGGTACGATAGTCTGCGGAAAATGCAGCGCGGCCAATCGCATACCGCCGGAACGATCGCCAATGTCCGCCAAGTGCGGCAAATGCGGCGCCAAGATTTTCGCCGGACCTCCCCCCGATCTAAACGCAGCGAACTTCGACAACCAGATCAAGCGTAATACCATTCCCGTTCTGGTTGATGTGTGGGCGCCATGGTGTGGGCCTTGTCTGATGATGGCGCCAGCATTTGAGGAAGCGGCCCGTAAGTTGGAGCCGCAGGTTCGCGCAATCAAGCTCAATTCAGAAGCTGAGCAGGATGCGGCTGCGCGCCTCGGTATTCGAAGCATTCCAACGATGATCTTGTTTCATCAAGGTCGCGAAGTCGCCCGCACATCCGGGGCCATGTCGGCCAGCCAGATCGTCCACTGGGTGTGTGGCCATTTGCCCAGTGTGGCGGTTTGATTCGGTCAGTCAGGCCCGCTACCCGTACGGCTTTGGTTGAACCGGTTGCTGGCAAAGTGCAATGTTCGCCCCTTGTCATTGTGGAAACAGTTGGAAAAGTGAATGAGGGATCCGTACGAAGTACTCGGTGTTGATCGATCGGCCACAGACCAGCAGATCAAGGACGCCTACAAGAAACTTGCGCGAAATTTCCATCCCGATCTGCATCCGGACGACAAGCAGGCCGAGGCGAAGTTCAAGGAGGTGTCGGCTGCAAACGATCTTCTGAAGGACAAGGAGAAGCGTCGGCAATTCGATGCAGGCGAGATTGATGCAAGTGGAGCGGAACGGCGCAATGAGCGGTTCTACCGCGATTTTGCGGATGGGCCTGCGTATGCATCACACGCAACACAGGATGGGTTTGCGAGTAACGAAGATCTTCAGGAATTTCTGGCGCGGGCGTTCGCGGGCGAACGACGACGACCGCAAGGAGAGTTTCGAGCGCGGGGGCAGGATGTAAGTTATATCCTATCGGTTCCTTTCATTGACGCAGCCAATGGCGCAGTTCGCACGATAAAACTTCCAGACGGCAAGTCCCTGCAGGTGACAATTCCGGAGGGCGCTGACGACCGGCAGGTTCTGCGCCTCAATGGACAGGGGATGCCGGGTTATGGCAACGCAGAAGCTGGAGATGCCTTCGTCGAACTCCATGTTGAGCCGCATCCGTTCTTCAAGCGCAAAGATGGCAACATTCACGTCGAAATTCCCGTCACCCTGAAGGAGGCAATGCTCGGAGCAAAGATCGAGGTGCCTACAATCGGACGGCCGGTTACTGTATCCGTCCCGAAAGCGTCGAATACAGGCACTACGTTGCGTCTGCGCGAAAAGGGCATCCGCGATCGAAAAACCGGACAGCGCGGGCATCAGCTCGCCACCCTGAAAGTGGTTCTACCGGACGCAGAGGAGCCTGAACTGGTGACATTCCTCGAAGGATGGCAGCCGAGAACCCTCCAAGACTTGCGTGGGGAGATGCTCGCATGATGTGCGCTGAAGATCTCGTCGCCGCAATCGCAGTGCTGCAGCCGGACGATCTCGAAACCTGGATCCGGGACGAACTGATCGCGCCGCAGCGGGAAGCAGGCTCGCTTGTTTTCTCTGCGATGGAATGCGCCCGTGTCCGTCTGATATGCACTCTGCACTACGAACTCGAGATCGACGCCGGCACGCTGCCCGTGGTGCTGTCGCTGGTCGATCAGCTGTACGACACGCGGCAACGTCTTCTGTTGCTGGCATCGGCGGTGTCCGACCAGGACAAGCCGGTACGGGAGGCTATCCTGGCAGCGCTGGCAGCAAGTTACAGGTCCGCTGCCGCTAAACGATAACAACGGCGCTCTAAACCGCTATCGAAATGAGCTTGCCGCTGGATGGTAGAGCACGCGAACCGATGATCTGGGTTCTTCGCCACGATTCTTCAGCAAGTGCTGTTCTAGTGGCACCTTTCACGTCCGTACGTAAGGACCGATGTTAGGAGCCTTTGTGGGCTACCACACATGACGATTTCATAGTTTACGCTTAATTCCAGTGACGAGGCGCCGGTTCATCGGCTTGAGATCTTCACGGGCTCGGATCGGCGTCTGCAATCCATCTGTCCATCAGTCGACCGGTCAGACTGCATCCAATATCATCACTCGTGCGACGACATCGAAGGCCGTTCTGAACGTCGCCCTTCAAGAAAGGATCCTGGCCAATTGTGAGCGCTGGAAACACCAAAGAGGAGAACCAGGATCGCGGTCGTGCTGCTGTTCAACGCCTGCTGCAGGAATCTGAACTTGAAGCCGAGTATACGGTCGGTTGGGTGCGCATTGCCGTAGGCCTGGCATTGTTGGTCAGCGGTCTATTCGTCTCATCGCGCAGCGGAACGCTGACTGGCGATCGAAATATGAATTTTGTCACCGGCCTCGCGACTGTCAGCGCCTACATCACGCTCGGGGTCACGTCGCTTGTGCTTGTCGCGCGGGGCCGCTTTCGGCCCTGGATGGCGTTTATACTCGTAAGTTCTGATGCCGCCGTCCTCGGCCTCAGTCTCCATATCAGCTTGGTAAACATTGGCCTTGGCGGAAACTGGATTTCAGCTGTTCCGGTGATCTGGGTAGCTCCCCTCGTCCTCGCGGTCGGAGCCCTGCGCTACCGGCCGGCGGTCCAGGCATGGGGCACTGCAGCCATGATGCTCACTCTTGGGCTCGTAGCCGTCGAACTAGGCTTTCGTCCCGTCCTGGATTCGACGGGAAGTCAGGTGAGCGTGAATGCCGGCATCGCGCCTTTGCATTCGCTGTCGCCCTATATCATGCGGGCTGTCATGCTTCTGCTGGTGGGCCTGATCACGATACTCGTCATTGTGCGCTCCCGGCGCCTTCTGCTGCGTGCGGTCGATGAGACAACGCGGCGTATGGATATGTCCCGCTTCCTGCCCGCTGAAATCGCGCCACTGGTCGAGGGCGAGGGTCTTGAGACCTGGCGCCATGGCCGCCGCCAGGATGCCGTCATCCTTTTCGCCGACATAAGGGCATCGACGGCGATGGCGGAGGGAATGGACCCGGAGAGGCTCTCGATCTTCATTTCTTCTTTCAGGCGGCGGGTGATGCGCGCGGCACAGGAGTACGGCGCGGTAGTCGACAAGTTCATCGGCGACGGCGCGTTGATCGTCTTCGGGGTACCTGCGATCAAGGGAGATGAAGGTAATCGGGCGATATCATTTGCCATTCGTCTGCTCGGCTACATCGAACAGTGGAACATCAAACGTCGCTTCGATCCGCCGGTTCGCGTCGGAATAGGCATTCACGCAGGAGAAATCTATTGGGGCCTCGTCGGTGATGCCCGAAGAATTGAGTTCACCGTGCTGGGCGATACCGTGAATGTAGCAGCAAAGATTGAGCAGGCGACAAAGACCTTCGAGGTTCCTCTGCTGGTATCGGCGCAGGTTCTGGCACAGGCGGATACCAAAGAGGGGTGGTACGAGATCGGCGAGGAGCCGCTTGGTGGGCGCTTGGAACTCGTTGCGCTCTATGCACGGACGGAGTGTCAGAGATAGGTTCACGGTATGCTTGTTTCCCCCTCTCGTCGGAGGGCTGGCCCACTCCGGCCAAATATGTCGCCTTCAGAACACGAATGGTCATCATTCGCTTCCCTGCAGTCAGCCAATGCAGCCTATGAGGAGTTCACCTGGCCGCAAATATTGTCGAGCATCGCTGTTATTGGGGGAACATTTAGGAAGCCAGCTGCCGCGATAGCGGGCAGCTTTCCCCAAAAGTCAGCTTGGCTTGCGGCGCAACCGCATCCCGGAGAAACAACCAGGTCTCTGAAGAATTCGATACCCTAGGTATTTGATCCCGGAGTTTGATGGTGCACTCTTTTCTCAGGAATGGAGGGATGCGCTTGCTTGGGGCGGCGCAACTGCCTGCATTGTGCTGAACCCCGCGTCGTCATTCTAACCGTCAGATGCTGACCCAATGCCACAGAAAGCTGCTATTGTGCGATGCCAATTGACCTGGGCCCCGACTTCCCTCCATCTTTTTGGATAGTCCCGGTTCTTGTGCTCTGGGACCGATCCCTGGATCGCCGGTTGCTGGAGTTTCCGGCGGTTATCACGGTGTCTGGCTGGGTTCGCCACCGGGATTTTGCAATGCACTCGGCACCTTGTATCCGATGGCGCTGTGAGGGCGTTCCTCATTGTAGTATCGACGCCAATCCTCCAACTTTTCGCGCGCATCCGCAAGGGTGAGGAACCAGTGGGCGTTCAAACATTCCGCCCGCAGCTTGCTGTTGAACGCTTCAATGAAGCCGTTGTCGGTTGGCTTGCCCGGGCGCGAGAAGTCAAGGGTCACGTCATTGGCATAGGCCCACAGATCGAGGTCGCGAGAGATGAACTCGCTGCCATTGTCGACCCGGATTGTCTTTGGATAACCAATTCGGCCGCACACCCGCTCAAGCGTCTGAACGACGTCCTCGCCGCGGTAGGTGAACCGCGGATCGGTTGCCGGACAATAACGCGAATGGGTGTCGACGATGGTCAGGATGCGCAGCTTCTTGCCCGTGGCGAGTTGGTCGTGCACGAAGTCCATGGCCCATACCTCGTTCGGTCCGCCGGCTTCCTGGCGATCCTCCCGAAGTTTGGCCTTGACCCGCCGTTTTGGATGCTTGTTCCGCAGCTGCAGGCCCAACTCGCTGTAAATCCTGCGTGTCTTCTTCATGTTGATCATCCATCCCTCGCGGCGCAGCAGCACGTGGACACGCCGGTAGCCATAGCGCACGCGCGTTTCGCAGATCTCCTTGATGCGTCTCTCGAGCGGGGCCTGCCCGGTGCGGCGGGACTTGTAGTGGTAGGTCGATGTATCGAACCGCAGGACCTTGCAGGCCCGCCTGATCGATATTCCCCAGTCCACCAGCATCCCATCGACCAGCTTGCGCTTCCGGACAGGCCTTAAAGTTTTCGGCGGATAGGAGGCCGTGAAGAAATCGATCCAGTGGATCGATTTCAGGCCGGATGGTCCTGCAGCATCTCGCGGTCGAGCGTCAGATCAGCCACGATCTTCT
>JBGSJA010000123.1:0-4936 GCA_041742235.1 Salaquimonas sp.
GTCCCGGTCTGCCTGCAGCAGGTCGGATACCTTGACGAACTTCGCGCCGTCCCATTCCAGCATCCATCCGCCACCATGGCCGGTGTGGTTGTCGCAGGATGTCGAGAAGGGCACCACCATGCCGGTCATGCCGAGTTCGGCGAGCTTGGCCTCGTCGATCTTGAGGTTTTCAAGGCCCCAGCGAAGCTGCTCCGCCGTCACTTCCTTGGTGTTGAACTGCGCCTGCGCCGCCTTGATGCCCTCGACGAGGAACATCGAGATGATCAGGCCGCGCTGGTAGAACACTTTGTTGATGTCGGCTGCAGGATCGGAAACCTGCGATTTGCCTGCATCGATGACGTACTTCTTGAGGTCCGCCATGATCGGGGCGTCGGGCATCGGGATCGACCAGGAGATCGACTTGTAGCCCTTCGCCTGCTCGCCGAGCGGCAGCAGGTCGTCATCCGAACCCGACCACCAGATTCCGTAGAACTGGTCCATCGGGTACTTGGTCTTGACCGCCTCGGTTACCGCGCCCGCGTTCATGGCGCCCCAGCCCCACATCAGCACGTAGTCGGGCCGTTCGCGGCGGATCTGAAGCCACTGCGCCGACTGGTTCTGCATTTCCTTGAGACCGACCGGAATCGGCAGCAGGGTGAAGCCGTGCGTCGAAGCGAGTTGTTCCAGCAGCGGGATCGGTTCCTTGCCGAACGGGTGGTCAAGGTGCAGGAGCGCGATCTTCTTGCCTTTCAGCGCGGCCATGTCGCCGCCGGAAATGTGCTTGAGGATCATCGATGCGCCATCCCAGTAGGATGATGGCGGGTTGAAGGCCCAGGCGAAGGTCTTGCCGTCAGCCATCGGCGAGAAGCCGTAGCCGGGTGCAAGTACCGGGATCTTGTCGACATTGGTCTTGGGCAGGACCTGCAGCGTAATGCCGGTCGACCATGGCTGCGTGACGATCGCCCGTGCCTTGGTCTTCTCGTAGCACTCGACGCCCTTTTCGGTATTGTAGCCGGTTTCGCACTCGTCATAGCCGAGCTTGACGCCGTTGGCCCCGCCGTCGCGCTCGTTCAGCAGGGTCATGTAGTCGCGCTGGCCGTTCATCAGCGGGGTGCCGGTGGCGGCGAAGGGGCCGGTTCGGTAGGAGAGGTTCGGAAGGTAGACTTCCTGGGCAAAAACCGCGGGAATCGCAGCCAGCGATCCGGCAAGGATCGTTGCTGCGAGTATTGCAGATTTTATCACTTTCGACATTTCATTCCTCCTCTTTGGCCGGTTTGCGCGACTTGCGCGGGCCCGGCCGTGCCAAGCAATTCGGCCCCCTTAATGCGGGAAGGGCCAGATGATGAGCTTTTCCCGGATGACCTGCCAGAAACGGGCAAGCCCGTGCGGTTCGACCACCAGGAAAAAGATGATCAGCGCCCCGATGATCATGACGTTGAGATGCTCGGCCGTTGCCGAAGGAATAGGCACGCCCAGCATTTCGGGAATGATGTTGAGCAGCACCGGCAGCGCAACAATCAGCAGCGCGCCGAGATAGTTGCCCATGATCGATCCGAGGCCGCCGATGATGGCAATGAACAGCACCCTGAACGACAGGGGAATGTCGAACAGGTTCGGCTCGGCCGCCCCGCGCCACAAAAACACGAAAAGCGCGCCCGATACGCCGACGATGTAGGACGATACCGCGAAGGCGAGCAGTTTTGACTTCAGCAAATTGATGCCGACAAGCTCGGCCGCAATGTCCATGTCGCGCGTCGCCTTCCAGATCCGCCCGATGCGTCCGCGCGTGATGTTGATTGCCACGGCGGTGATCAAGGTCACGAAGGCCAGCACGAAATAGTAGCGCGTGATCGAACTTGCCTGCGCGCCGGCAACCGTGATCCCGAACATGTCGATGTTGGGTACCTGGATCGCGCCCGTGTTGGAGTAATTGTAGAGCCAGGCCCATTTCTCGAAGAGCCAGACGAGAAAGAACTGCGCTGCCAGCGTGGCGATTGCGAGGTAGAAGCCCTTGATGCGCAGCGAAGGCAGCCCGAAAGCCGCGCCCACCGCGGCCGAGAAAAGGCCGGACAGAAGGATGGCGACCACGAGGTTCAACTCGGGGAAGATCGTGATCAGCTTGTAGCAGGCATAGGCGCCGACGCCCATGAAGGCTCCGGTGCCGAGCGAGAGCTGGCCGGCGTACCCCGTCAGGATGTTAAGGCCGATCGCCGCCAGCGCATAGACCAGCACCGGAATGAGCAGCGCGTTGAACGCAAACTCGGTGGCGAAATAGGGCAGGACGATCCATGCGATCGCGAGGATGACCAGCAGCAGCCAGAAGTCCTGCTTGACCGGAAACAGGGCGTGGTCGGCCTTGTAGCTTGATTTGTATTGTCCGGCGGTGCGGTAGAACATCCGGCTTCCTCCTCACACCCGCTCGATGATCTTCTCGCCGAACAGGCCCTGCGGCCGGAACAGCAGCACGATCAGTGCGAAGACGAAGGCGAACCAGGTTTCGGTATTGCCGCCGAACAGGGGCTGGCCCCAATAAATCTCGAACAGCTTTTCGAGGATGCCGATCATCAGCCCGCCGATGATGGCGCCCGACACCGATTCCAACCCGCCCAGCATCAGCACCGGCAGCGCCTTGTAGGCAATGACTTCGAGCGCGAAGGACACGCCGGCACGCGCACCCCAGACGATCCCGGTCGCCAATGCGATGATGCCGGCAATGAACCAGACCAGCACCCAGATCGCCGACAGGGAGATTCCCACCGACAGCGCCGCCTGGTGGTCGTCGCCAAGCGCGCGGATGGCTCGGCCCATCTTGGAATAGTTGAGGAAGAGCAGCAGCGCGACCACGAGCAGTCCGGCGCCGGCCACGGCGGTCACGTCCTTCTGCTCGATCAGCAGCAATCCGCCGCCCGGCTTGAAAGCGAAGGAACCGGTCGGTATGCCGAGTTCCTGCGTGATCATGACCTTGTTCTCGCCGCCGAAGATCAGTTCGCCCAGGCCGATGAGGAAGAGCGTGATGCCGATCGTCGCCATGAACAGGATGATGTCGGGCTGGTTGACCAGCGGGCGCAGCACAACCCGCTCGATTGCCACCGCCAGGATGAACATCACGCCAAGCGTCATCGGCACCGCTGCCCAGGCGGGCACGCCCTTTTCGTGCAGCCCCACGAGGGTCAGCGCCGCGAACACGACCATGATGCCTTGCGCGAAATTGAAGATTCGCGAGGATTTGTAGATCAGCACGAAGCCGAGCGCGATCAGCGCGTAGAGCACGCCGGAAACGAGCCCCTCCCACAAGACCTGCAGCAGGAAATCGGGCGCCGCGACCATGTCGGTGAAGGGCTTCACCAGAATGGAATGAATGAGATCCACGTGCCCGTTTCCTCCGGTTTCAGTGCGCGACGCCCAGATAGGCGTCGATCACGTCCTTGTTGTTCCTCACCACATCCGGCGTGCCGTCGCCGATCTTGCGGCCGTAGTCGAGCACGACGACGCGGTCGGACAAGTCCATCACCACGCCCATGTCGTGCTCGATCAGCGCGATGGTGGTGCCGAGCTGCTGGTTCACGTCGAGGATGAAGCGGCTCATGTCCTCCTTCTCCTCGAGGTTCATGCCGGCCATCGGCTCGTCCAGAAGCAACAGCGAGGGCTGCATCGCCAGCGCCCTGCCAAGCTCGACGCGCTTTTGCAGCCCGTAGGGCAGCTTGCCCACCGGGGTGTGTCGGATGTGGGCGATCTCGAGAAAGTCGATGATCTCCTCCACGCGCTCCCGGTGCTCGATCTCCTCGTCGAGCGCCGGCCCGTGCCATAGCGCCTGCCAGAACAGATTGCGCTTCATTCGCGTGGAACGCCCGGTCATGATGTTGTCCAGCGTCGACATGCCCTTGAACAACGCCACGTTCTGGAAGGTCCGGGCAATTCCCTGGCCGACAGCTTCGTGCGGCTTCATCGACTTGCGCTCCTTGCCACGGAAGATAATCTTGCCTTCCTGCGGCGTGTAGAAGCCGTTGATGACGTTGAGCATCGAAGTCTTGCCGGCGCCGTTCGGCCCGATGATCGCGCGGATCTCTCCCTTGAGCACGTCGAAGGAAATGTGGTTGATCGCCCTGACGCCGCCGAAGGATAGCGTCACGTCGCGAATGTCGAGCAAAGTCTCGCCCGGCGCGATCCCGTCGTCCTCGCCGGAGAAGGCGAAGCTGTGCTCATGGCGGACCGGCGCGTTCATTCGGCGGCCTCCCGCATGTTGCCAGGGGCATTGCTGGTGGCAGCGTCGGCGATGCGCACCGTGGCGGCGATCATGCCCTTGCGGCCATCCTCGAACACGACCTCGGTCTCCACATGCTTGGATTGCGAGCCGTCGTAGAGCGCCTCGATCAGCGGCGCGTAACGTTCGGCGATGAAAGAGCGTCGCACCTTCTGGGTGCGGGTGAGTTCGCCATCGTCGGCATCGAGTTCCTTGTGCAGCACCAGGAAGCGGCGGATCTGAGAGCCGCGCATCAATTCCTCTGCGGCAAGGTCGCGGTTCACCTGCTCCACATGGCGCTTCATCATGTCATAGACTTGCGGGTGGGCGGCGAGTTCCTGGTAGGAGCCGTAGGCGATGTTGTTGCGCTCTGCCCAGTTAGCGACCGAGGTCAGGTCGATGTTGAGGAAGACAGCGACGAAATCGCGCCCGTCGCCAAAGGCAACGGCCTCCTTGATGTCGGGGAAGAACTTCAGCTTGTTCTCCAGGTATTTCGGCGCGAACAGGCTGCCATCGGCCAGCCTGCCGACATCCTTGGCGCGGTCGATGATCTTGAGATGGCCTTCCTGGTCGAAGAAGCCGGCATCGCCCGTATGCACCCAGCCGTCGGCGGTCTTGGTGCTGCGGGTGGCATCCTCGTTCTTGTAGTAGCCGAGGAAGACGCCGGGCGAGCGATACAGCACCTCGCCGCTGTCGGCGATCTTGATCTCGACCCCC
>JBGSJA010000124.1:0-4140 GCA_041742235.1 Salaquimonas sp.
CGACGAAGATCAGCTCGTTGCGCATCAGCCTTGAGCTCCCATCACGGGCGCAAGGCCCAGATTGTTCATGACGATGAAGAAGACGATCCGGATGACCAGCAGCCACAGCACCGAAAACAGCATCGCCAAGAGGTCCGGCAATGCGAGGGGCGTAACCAGCCGCACCACTTTCAACACAGGGTCGGTGATCCGCACGAACGCGCGGAAGATGTAATTGTCCCATCCGGCGGGTACGAAAAGGCCGAGCGCCAGCCGGCCGATCATTGTGTACATGACTGCTGCCAGCACGAAATTCGGCACGTGAAAGGGCAAATGGGACCAGAAATCGTTCATGGAGCTTGGCGGGTCTCGTGCCGGGATGGTTGCGGCAACCTCATGCCTGCAAACAGGCAAAAAAGAAAGCGGGGCCTTTCGGGCCCCGCTTCCATGGACGCCTTGGATATCAGGCGGTTTTTTCTTCCATGATCGTCTTGCCGCGCGGCATGCGCACGTCGTCGATCAGGTCCTGCATGGCTTTGGACGGAGCCGGCGTGAGCAGGCTGACGACATACATGACGACGAAGCCGACCGGCAGGCCGAATGCGGCGGCGGAGATGTTCTTCACACCCCACCAATTGGCCATGCCCTGTGCATACGTGTCGAGCGCCTTGAACGCCGGCCCGACCGCATCGCCCGTGGCGGCCGCGAAGGCCTCCTTGAGCTCCACGAACTTCGCCGCGGCCGCTACCGCAGCACCGTTTGCCTTGGTGAACTCGGCAAGTGCGGCCTGTGCGGCGGTCTTGGCGGTTTCGTCGGCAGCTGCTGCCACGCTCGCGGCCAGTTCGCGATACTGGCCGATGAGGCCCATGTCGAGAGGCGCCGCCGAGATCGCATTCCACGTTTCGTAGAAGCCGACCGCATAGTAGCGGGTGGCGACCAGATAGTAGAGCGTGATACCGAAGCCGGCGATGATGCCCGCGATGGCGCCTGCCGTGTTGGCGCGCTTCCACCAGACGCCCAGGACGAGCGCGGGGAAGAGGCCGGCAGCGGCAAGCGAGAACGCCCATGCAACCATCGACAGGATGTCCGCGGGCTTCGTTGCCGCCGTCATTGCAGCGAGGATCGCCACGACGACAAGCAGGATGCGCGAGATCAGCAGGCGACGGCTGGTCGGCGCATCGCGGTCGATCATGCGGTAGTAGACGTCATGGCTCAGCGCGTTGGCGATTGCCAGCAGCAGGCCGTCGGCAGTCGAGAGAGCCGCCGCAAGGCCGCCCGCGGCAACGAGGCCCGAGATGACGTAGGGCATGCCGGCCATTTCCGGTGTTGCCAGAACGATCATGTCGGCGTTGAGCGAGATGTCCTTGAAGGCGAGTGCCCCGGTGATACCCTTTTCGGTGCAGGCTGCCGCAACGGCCGCGAGGTCGGCAGCTGTCTTGCCGCAGATCTGGACGAGCGAGTTGTCGGCCTGGGCCCAGCGAACCATCCAGCCGGCTTTCTCCGTGATGTTGTCGGGGGTCAGCCCGCCAGCCACCAGGTCAAGCATCGTCCACTTCGCGAAGGCCGCATAGGCCGGCGCCGTGAAGTAGAGGATGAAGATGAACAGCAGCGACCATGCGACCGAGGCGCGCGCGTCACGAACCGAAGGGGTCGTGAAGTAACGCATCAGGACGTGCGGCAGCGATGCCGTGCCGACCATGAGACAGATGATGAGCAGGAAGAAGTTCAGCTCGTTGTAGCCGAGTGAAATTCCGCCGCGCACGAAAGGCGTGACGTGGCCATTGACGATGCCCTGTGCGGTTTCCAGCGCCGTGATGTTCTGCAGCGCCTCGCCATACATGATCTGCGGGATCGGGATACCGGTCTTTGCAGTCGACATCCAGATGGCCGGGACGAGGTAGGCGATGATCAGGACGATGTACTGCGCGACCTGCGTCCAGGTGACCGCACGCATGCCGCCAAGCATGGAGCAGACGAGGATGCCGGCCAGGCCCACATAGACGGCGACCGAGAAATCGATGCCGAGGAAGCGGGCCGAGATGATGCCGGTCGCGAAGATCTGCGCGACGACATAGGTGAACGAGCACGACAACAGCACGATCACGCCGAGGAAACGGGCGAGATTGCCGCCATAGCGGGCCGAGAGGAAGTCGGGAACCGTGTATGCGCCGAACTTGCGCAGGAACGGCGCAACCAGCACTGCCACCAGCACGTAGCCGCCGGTCCAGCCGAGCACGAATGCAAGGCCGTCATAGCCCAGCGCGTAGAGCGTGCCGGCCATGCCGACGAACGAAGCGCCGGACATCCAGTCCGCGCCTGTCGCCATGCCGTTGTAGAAGGCCGGGACCTTGCGGCCTGCGACGTAGTATTCGCCGACTTCCGTGGTGCGGCTGAGGATGCCGATCACCGCGTAGATGACGATGGTGAAGCCCATGAAGAGATAGCCGATGACGCGGTTCGGCACGCCAAGCGCGCTGAGTACGGCCATCAGAAGGACGAAGGCGATGAATCCACCCGTATAGATCGTGTAGACACGACCCAGATTGTTGAGGAAGTCACCGCGGTTTGCGGTCGAAGTTGCCATGATGCCGATCCTCCCGATCAGTCTTCAGCCATGCCGCATTCCTCATCGATGCTGTTCTGCTTGCGGGCAAACCAGAAGAGCATGATGACGAAGGCGATCAGCGAACCCTGCGCGGCCATGTAGAAGCCGAGGGGGAAGCCGAGGATTACGATTTTGTTGAGTGAAACGGCGAACAAGTGGATGATGAATGAAAAGAACAGCCACAGCGCCATCATGACGAACATGAGATTGCGCGTCCTGTTCCAGTAGCCCACACGATCTGGCTCGGCCATCGTGCCCTCCTCCTGAACAAGGCCGCCGGAAGGCGGCCGGTTTGAACCTATTCCGGTATGCAAGCCTGACTTGCAGAACGGATCCCCGATACCCGGACGCAAGACGCACCTCCGGGCATTAAGATATTGGTAACATCTGCACGACGCTTCACCCATAGAACTTTCGGCCAATCCACCGTCCATATGCGGTGGAGCCGCCCTTTTGCGCTTGGACCGGCGGCGCGCGGCAAGCTAGAATGGTTTGAGCCAGGGAAAAACAATCGCCATGCCACTTTCGGACGTCTTGTCCTACGCCAGAAAGCTATTCGCCAAGGATCCGCCCGTGGCGTCCGTCACGGAACTTGCCGACTTCCTCGACCGCCGCACCTCGTTCATGGCGCAGAAATGCGTCATCGAGTTTTGCCGGGTCCGGTCTGGCATCTATTGGCAGAAGCTGTTCGAGGAAGAGGAGTTCAAGGATAAGCTCCACCAGTCCTGCTGGGAAAGTTTCACGCCGGTCCTGGCGATGATCCTCGAGGTCGTGGATGCGGACCTGCGCGAGGCGGCGGGCCTGCGCCAGCGCCAGCTTCCGGCCGCGCTTGAGGCGGTGGCGAGGCAGGTCATTGCGCGGCATCCCGTTCCGCAGGGCGCTCCCGCCGATTTCTGGGACGGCGAGTGGAAAATCATCGCGGAACGGATGAAGACCATTACCGGGGAACCGGCCCGGCCGATCGAGAAGATGGCGGCGCCGATGGCCCGCAAGGTGTTCGAGCGCCTGCCGATCCACAAGGACATTGTCCAGCACGACTACGACTACATCCGCAACAATCTGCGGATGAATCTCGTGCGCACCCATGAGGATTTCCTGGCGCTTGCAAGACCGGCGGAACTCGTCGCGGACCTGCTCGGCGATGCCGGTGCTTGATTTCAGTCAATGCGGCGGGTTTCGCCGGGGTCATTGATGAGCACGGAATTACCGGAAAGGGAGGACCGCGTGAAAACGCCGACCGGCGCAATGCCTCTCAGCGCGATCGAGGCGATCGCGCTCGACACCGAGACGACCGGGCTCGACCCGGCCACCGCCCGCATCATCGAGTTCGGGTCACTGCCGCTTTCGCGCGGATCGATCCTCGAGGAGGGGGCGGTCGATTTCCTGATCAATCCGGCAATGGCAATTCCTCCGGCTTCCACCGGCGTTCACGGGATCAGGGACGAGGATGTCGCGGGAGCGCAACCTTTCGCCAAGATCTATCCGCGAATCCTCGGCCTCATCGGCGCGCGCGTTGTGATCGGCCACAATATAGGATTTGACCTGGCCATCCTGGA
>JBGSJA010000125.1:0-28288 GCA_041742235.1 Salaquimonas sp.
CGCGGTGGTTGTTGGCCGGTCCAACATCGTCGGCAAGCCGATGGCAAACCTGCTGCTGCTTGCCAATGCCACCGTGACGATCGCCCATTCGCGCACGAAGGACCTTCCCGCGCTGGCCCGCACCGCCGATATCCTCGTGGCGGCGGTCGGCCGTCCGGAAATGATCAAGGCCGATTGGGTCAAGCCCGGCGCCTGCGTCATCGATGTCGGCATCAACCGCGTGGCGTCGGCAACGCCGGGCGCCAGCGGCACAAGGCTGGTCGGCGATGTCGATTTCGAGTCCTGCCAGGCGGTCGCCGGGTCGATCACCCCTGTTCCGGGCGGCGTCGGGCCGATGACCATTGCCATGCTGATGGCCAACACGCTTTCCGGCGCCTGCCGCAGCGCAGGCATCGAACCTCCGGTCTATTGATGCCGCAACGGGCGCGTCTGTTGCGCGCATTCACGCAAGCGTGATGGAAACCGGGCGGCATCGTGCCCGGCAGCGCGTTACCTAGGTGACAAGCCGTTATGTCATCGGAGGTTTGGCCATGAAGAATTTGCTCGTTCCCGCACTGTTGCTCGCGGTCGCATTTGCTGCTCCGGCGGGTGCGCAAACGCTGTCCGGAAGCGCCGGAAGTACGCTCAACGTCGATTCGATTGCGCAATTCGACGAGCCCTGGGCCATGAGCTTCCTGCCGGATGGAAGGCTGCTCGTCAGCGAGAAGCCCGGCGCGCTCCAACTCGTCGATGAAGCGGGCGACAAGACCGCGATTTCCGGCGTCCCGCAGGTGGATTATGGCGGCCAGGGCGGTTTCGGCGATGTCGTGCCGCATCCCGGCTTTGAAGAAAACGGGCTTGTCTATATGTCATTCGCTGAAGCCGGAGATGGCGGCATGCGCGGTGCCGCGGTCGCCCGGGCAAGGCTCGTATTGGAGGGCGAACCGCGGCTGGAAGGGCTGGAAGTGATCTGGCGGCAGGAGCCGAAGGCACAAGGCCGCGGGCACTACAGTCATCGCATCGCCTTCTCGCCCGATGGCAAACTGTTCATTTCGTCGGGCGATCGCCAGTTGTTGGAACCCGCGCAGGACATGGACGTCAATCTTGGCAAGATCATCCGTCTCAACGATGACGGCACGGTTCCGGCGGGCAATCCCTATGCGGGCGAGGGAGAGCTTGCCGAAACCTTCTTCAGCATCGGCCATCGCAATGTGCTTGGCCTTGCCTTCGACGCGGAAGGCCGGCTTTGGGGCATCGAGATGGGCCCGCGCGGCGGCGATGAACTGAACCTTGTCCTGCCTGGAAAGAACTATGGCTGGCCTTTGGTCTCCGAGGGCCGCCACTACAGCGGCGCGAACATTCCCGACCCTTCCGAAAGACCCGACCTCGAAGCGTCGAAAGCCTTCTGGGATCCGGTGATCGCGCCGGCGGGGCTGGTTATTTACGCCGGCTCGCTTTTCCCGCAATGGCAGGGCGACGCAGTTACCGGCGGCTTGCGGTCGCAAGGGCTGGTGCGCATCGACATCAATGGGGAAACCGCCCGCGAGGTAGAGCGCATCGACATGGGAACACGGATCCGCGAAGTCGAGGAAGGCCCTGACGGCGCGTTGTGGGTGCTGGAGGATGGTTCGGGCGGGCGGCTGCTCAAGCTGACGCCCGCCAATACTCAGTAAATTACGCTTGCCCCTTCCGCCGGTCCGTTCACAAGCCGGCGGAAGCCGGCAAACAACTCCCGGCCCATGCCGAAATCATTGGCTGAAAGATCGGGCCGGGCGGGTTCGCGTGCGGCCAGTTCGGCCTCCGGGACGAGGACATCGATGGTGCCCGCTTTGGCGTCGAGCCGTACGATGTCGCCGTCATTGATCTTGGCGATCAGGCCGCCATCCAGCGCTTCCGGCGTTACATGAATCGCGGATGGGATCTTGCCGGATGCGCCCGACATGCGCCCGTCGGTGACGAGGGCGACCTTGAAGCCGCGATCCTGCAGCACGCCCAGCGGCTGCACCATCTTGTGCAATTCCGGCATGCCGTTGGCCTTCGGTCCCTGAAAGCGCAGCACCGCGACGAAGTCCCGGTCAAGCTTGCCCGCCTTGAATGCGGCGGTGATTTCCGACTGGTCGTGAAACACGATAGCCGGCGCCTCGATGATGTGCCGCCCGGCCTTTACCGCTGAAATCTTTGCCACCGCGCGTCCCAGATTGCCCGAAAGCATCTTCAACCCGCCGGTCGGCGCGAAGGGTTTTGCGGCAGGCGCCAGAACCTTGTCGTTGCCTGAAACCGCCGCGGCTTTTTCCCAGACGAGGTTACCGTCCGCGCCCAGCTTCGGTTCCTGCCGGTAGTTGGAAAGCCCTTCGCCCCAGATGGTCTTCACGTCTTCATGCACGAGGCCGCCATCGATCAGTTGCCCGATGAGGTAGCCCATGCCGCCGGCGGCGTGGAAATGGTTCACGTCGGCAAGCCCGTTGGGATAGATGCGCGCCAGCAGCGGCACGGCGTCCGAAAGATCGGCGATGTCGCCCCAGGTCAACTCGATGCCGGCGCATTTTGCCATCGCGACCAGATGCATGGTGTGGTTGGTCGATCCGCCCGTCGCGTGCAGTCCGACGACGCCGTTGACCACCGCCTTTTCGTCGATGACGCGTCCCGCCGGGGTAAACTCGTTGCCGATCGCGGTGATCGCCAGCGCCCGCTTTGCCGCCTCGCGCGTCAGCGCATCGCGCAACGGCGTATAGGGGTTGACGAAGGATGCGCCCGGCAGATGCAGGCCCATGATCTCCATCAGCATCTGGTTGGAATTGGCCGTGCCGTAGAACGTGCAGGTGCCCGGCGAATGGTAGGACAGCGACTCCGCCTCGAGCAGTTCCGCGCGGCCCACCTTGCCTTCGGCATAGAGTTGGCGGATGCGCGCCTTTTCATCGTTCGGCAGGCCCGACGGCATCGGTCCGGCAGGCACGAAAACCGCGGGCAGGTGGCCGAAAGTCAGCGCAGCCATGACGAGGCCCGGCACGATCTTGTCGCAAATGCCCAGGAAAAGCGCCGCATCGAACATGTTGTGTGACAGGGCAACGCCCGCCGACATGGCGATCACGTCGCGCGAGAACAGCGACAGTTCCATGCCCGGCTGGCCTTGCGTAACGCCATCGCACATGGCCGGCACGCCGCCCGCCACTTGCGCCACGCCGCCTGCCTCGCGCGCCGCCTGCTTGATGAGGTCGGGAAAATCCTTGTAGGGCTGGTGTGCCGACAGCATGTCGTTGTAGGCGGTCACGATGCCAAGGTTCGGCACCACGTCGCCGGCAAGCGCGGCCTTGTCGGAAACACCGCAGGCTGCAAATCCATGCGCCAGGTTTCCGCATGACAGCGCTGCCCGGTGCGGACCGCGCGAGGCCGCTGCATCGATGCGCCGCAGATAGGCCTGGCGACCCGGGTGGCTGCGCTCGATCACCCGTTCGGTGACTTCGGCAATGCGTTTGTCGACGTTCATGGCTTTCTCCCGGCGGGCGCGTTCAGGGCGCCCAGAAAATCTGCAATCTGTCGCCTGCGCGATTGATGACCGCCCGCACGGGCATGTCCAGTTCGGATCCGCCGCCAAGCGCTATGTCCAGCGTCTCGCGTTTCTTCGCGCCTTCTATATGCAGCGCAATGAAATTGGCTTCCAGGAGCGCTTTCAGCGTAAGCGTCAGCCGCGGCTCGCCCGCGCCCGGCGCCTCGATGGAGAGAACGTGCCGGCGCGAATTCATGTCCAGCGCATCGACAAGCCTGTCTCCGCCCGGAAAAAAAGAGGCGGTATGTCCGTCATTGCCCATGCCGAGGATTACGGCATCCAGCCGGCCCAGCATGGCGATGGCATGGTCGACACGGTCGATACTGGCGGCAAGCCCGGCTGAAACGTCACCGGCAAGCGGCAGGAAACGGGCGGCCGCCGCGCGTTCGCGAAGCAATGCGCGCTTGACCAATGCAGCGTTGGATCGCGGGCTGTCTTCGGCAACGAAGCGTTCGTCCACCAGCGTTACCATGACCTTTGCCCAATCGAGATCCAGCCTCGACAACGCCTCGAAGAACAGGGCCGGCGTGCTGCCGCCCGAGACAGCCAGTCGCGCCTCGCCGCGCATGGCGATTGCGCCAGACAGCACCGCGGCAACGCCCGAAGCGAGTGCGCTTGCCAGCGCTGCCCGGTCTTCATAGGCGTGAAATGATCGCGGCTCAGTCAGTTCCCGATTCCTCGTGCCATGTGCGCCCGTCACGTTCAACCAGCGCTATTGCTGCAGACGGACCCCATGTGCCGGCAGTGTATTTCTTGCATTTGACGCCGGCGTCCGCCCATGCGCGGATGATCGGATCGATCCAGCCCCATGCCGCCTCGACCTCGTCGCGCCGCATGAAGAGGGTGGGGTTGCCGCGAATGACGTCAAGCAGCAGCCGTTCATAGGCATCCGGCGCGCGCACGTCGAACCGCTCTGCAAAGCTCATGTCGAGCGCCACCTGCCGAAGCCGCATGCCGCCGGGACCAGGATCCTTGATCATGATCATCTGGCTGACAGCCTCGTCCGGCTGCAGCCGCATGACGAGACGATTCGCGATCATCCGCCCGGCATCGGCGCTGAAGATGTTGTGCGGCGCCGGCTTGAACTGGATGACGATCTCCGACACGCGCTGCGCAAGCCGCTTGCCGGTGCGCAAGTAAAAGGGAACGCCCGCCCAGCGCCAGTTGCCGATCTCCGCCTTGATCGCGACGAAGGTTTCCGTATCCGACTTGCCGCCTTCGAGTTCGTCGAGATAGCCGGGCACCGACATGCCGTTCGCGGCCCCGGCGGTGTATTGGCCGCGCACGGTCATTTCGCTGACGTTGTCCACATTGATCGGCGTCAGCGCGCGCAGCACCTTCAGCTTCTCGTCGCGCACCGCGCCGGCGTTCATGGAAGAGGGCGGCTCCATCGCGACAAGGCATAGCAGCTGCAGCAAATGGTTCTGCACCATGTCGCGGATAGCGCCGGACTTGTCGTAGTAGCCGGCACGACCTTCGACGCCGAGCGTCTCGGCGACGGTGATCTGCACATGGTCGATATGGGCCGAATTCCAGACCGGCTCGTACAGCGCATTGGCAAAGCGAAGCGCCATCAGGTTCTGGACCGTTTCCTTGCCCAGGTAATGATCGATGCGGTAGATCTGGTCTTCGCGGAAATACCTGCCGACCGTGGCGTTGAGATCGCGAGCGCTCGCAAGATCGTGGCCTATCGGTTTTTCGATGACGAGGCGGGACCGGTCGCGGATCATGCCGTGGGCATGCAACTTTTCCGCGATGTCACCGAATATCGCCGGTCCGACCGCAAGATAATATGCCCGTACTCGGTCGTCGTCGCCAATCAGCCATTTCAGCTCTTCCCAGCCTTTTTCCGATTTGGCATCGACCGCGACATAGTGCAACCGCCCGATGAATTTCTCGATCTGCTCGTGATCGCGGTCGGCTTCCTTGACGTGTTCATGGAGCGCCTGACGCGCGAAATTGCGAAACTCCTCCGTGCCCATGTCTGCGCGGGCCGCGCCTATGATGCGCGATTCTCCAACGATCTGGCCGTCCGACGCGCGGTGATAAAGCGCGGGGATCAGCTTGCGTTCGGAAAGGTCGCCGGTCCCGCCGAAAACGACATAGTCGAAGGGTTCGACCGGAATGATCTGGCTGGTCATGGGTTTTCCGGTCTCTCGCTGATGAACAAGGTTGGAAGCGTCGCGAGCGTCTTAATTCAATCGATTAGATTGTGCAACTGCGAAGACGCGCACGGATCAACTGACTTCAAGCCCGGCAATGTAGCCGGAGGCCCTGTCCGGACCGACTTCGGCTATCCGTATAAGATGATCGAATCGGGCGGTCAGTTCCCGGATTTGGCCAACGGAATGTGTCACGAGATACATGTCACCCAGATAAATCGCCGCGCGCTTGGGCCCGAACACCGTAAAGGGCGCCGAAAACGCCTTCAATCCGTCAAACAGGAAGAGCCGGAAGGTGGGGTAAAGTTCGTCGAGCAACCGGGCCATGTGATCAATCTGTGCCTGCCGGACTTTCCCGGGAAGGCCGGACCAGATGCCCGTGCCTGCGGCAAAGCTCTCGATCCGCTGACGCGGCATCACCACTTCCATGTCGGTTTCGGGCCGCCGGGTATAGGCGAGCTGGTTCTCCGTCTGGCCCGCTTTCGCGTCGATCAGTTCCCTGTCCTCCGACCGGAATTCGTAGTGCAGGACAGCTGGGGTTCGCAGCAGATCGGGAAGCGTGGCTGGCACATAGCGGATCTTGTAGCCCACGGCTTCCCGGTGCCATTCGGCCAGCCGGGTTTCGCCGGCCTTGTCCTCGAAAACTTCAATGCTCTCGGCGCGCGCTACCTCGGCAATCGTGGTTTCGTTCTGCGACAGGCCAAGCAGCCAATCGACGCTGACAGTCTCGGCGCTGGCAATGGCGCACAAGGTTTCTGCACGCGGCAGCCGGGTCGCGCCGTGGTCGAGGAACTGGCTCAACGCCGAACGGTCAACGCCCCAGCGCCGTGAAAGGTCAGCCATGCTGGACGACCGCCGGTCCCGCAACAGCCGAAGCCGCTCCTGGAATGTTTGAACGATGTGCCGCTTGTCCATCACACCTGTAGCAACACCACGTTTGTTGTGAATACGCAACGATATAGGTGAAAAGTTGCGCAATGTTTCATTGCACGAGAAGCCGAACCGGATCAACTTTGCGTGAAGTTGCATGGGCATGGGGTGGAAAGAATGCAAGGACTCGCCAAGGTCGAGTGGCCGACTGTCGCTTTGATCGCTGTTGTATACTCCCTGTGGTTTGCGCTGGTCGCCTTTGGCGCTTCGCTCAACCCGGTTTTGTGGGTCGCGGCGGCGGGGGTCCTGACGGCCCTTTACTGGTCCATCGTGCATGAGGTGGTGCACGGTCATCCCACGAAGAACGCCTTGGTCAACCACGCATTCGTCTGGCTTCCGATCGGCTGGGTCTATGCCCATGGCCGGTTTCGCGACGGTCATCTGGAACACCATGCAACCGGCGAACTCACCGATCCGTTCGATGACCCGGAAAGCTGGTATCTCGCGCAGCACGACTGGAAGGCGACCGGCCGGCTCGCGCGAACTCTCCTCGCATTCAACAATACGCTGTTCGGGCGTCTCACGGTCGGGCCGATGATCGTGCTTTGGCGCATGGTGCGCGACGACACGCGCGCCATTCTGAAGGGCGGCGATGCAGGCAGGCAGATCGCGCGCGCCTGGCTGTGGCACATTCCGCCATTGATCGTGCTCGCGTTGATCGTGGGTGCGATCACCGATGTGCGGTTCTGGCAGTTTGCGCTTGCGGCCTATGTCGGCGTTGCGCTCATCCTCATCCGCACTTTTCTGGAGCACCAGGCGTCGGAGAAGGAAGGCGAGCGCACGGTGATCATCGAGGATTTCGGACCGATGGGTTTCCTCTTCCTCTACAACAATCTCCACATCGTCCATCACACGCGCCCGGGCCTCGCTTGGTACCTGCTGCCGTCCTTCTACAAACGGCACCGCGCCCAGTTCATCAAGCGCAACAACGGCTACGTCTACCCGTCCTATTGGGCCATATTCCGCAGATACTTCTTCGTTCCAAAGGAACCGGTTCCGCACCCGTTTGTAGCCTGACGCGATCGCGCAAGGGAGGACGGGTTTGACAAAACCCTTTGCAGCATTGCCGATGTATGACTGGCCCGAGGTGTCACGGGCCTGGGACATTCTGTGGGCGCTTGCCCGTGAACAACTGTCAGCGCGTGGAATCGAGGTAGCGGGGGCGCTCGCTCGCGACGGCGATCATGAGGCGCAGTGGCGCGATCCGGCGCTCCTCATTGGCCAGACCTGTGGCTGGCCTTTCGTTTCGGCGCTAAAGGACAAGGTGACGCCCTTCGCCCGCTTCGACTTTGGCCTCGGCGGCAGGCCGGGCGACTATCACAGCGTCTACATAACGCAGGGGTATCGCGATCCGCGCCAACTCATCGCCGATGGCAGCGCTCTCATCGCCGTCAATTCGTTCGCCTCGCAAAGCGGCTTTCGTGCCTTGTCCGAGCTTGCGGATACAACAGTGCAATTGCCGGCTTCGCGCTTCCTTGCCACCGGCGGGCATCGCAATTCCATCAAGGCCGTGGCCGGGGGCAGGGCGCAACTTGCGGCCATCGACGCGCAAAGCTGGCGTCTGGCTTTGGCGCACGAACCTGCGGCGGCTTGCGTGACAGTCGCCGGCCACTCGTCAAACGTGCCAGGCCTGCCGCTGATCACCGCTCCGGCGTTTGCCGGGCGAACGGATGATTTTTTCGAGGCGATGAACACCGCCATCGAACTTTTGCCTGCCGGGACCCGCGAGTCACTTGGCTTGGCAGGGGTGGTCGAGGCCCGCGCCACCGACTATGAGGCGCTGACGCGCCCGCCTTTCGGCACGGTTTCAGTACTTCCGTAGCGAGACCTTTTCTAAATTGCCGGCCCGTGGCAGATTGCCGCGCCATTGGGAGTGGCACAAGAATGGCCGAGGTTCATTTCACCGCCAATTTGCAGCGTCATGTCCCCTGTCCGCAAATGCAGGCGGACGGCGGCACGGTGCGCGAAGTTCTGGACTCAGTTTTCGCGGAGAATGAACTGCTGCGCGGCTACGTGCTCGACGAACAAGGCGCGCTTCGAAAGCACATGGGCATCATCGTCGATGGCGTTGTGCTGCGCGACCGCGAACGCCTCAGCGACCCGGCCGGACCGGACAGCCGGATCTATGTGATGCAGGCGCTTTCGGGAGGCTGAACACGCGACGGAGGAACCATGACCCAGGAATTGCTTGTCTCCACCCGAAAGGGATTTTTCACGCTTGCCCGTAACGGGCAGTGGCAAATCCGCAATGCCGATTTCCTCGGCGACAACGTTACGCTGGCAATGCATGACCCGCGCAACGGCTATCGCTATGCGGCGCTGGACCACGGCCATTTCGGTGTCAAGTTGCACCGCAAGAAGCCAGGCGGCGCGTGGGAGGAAATCGCCACGCCGGCCTATCCGCCCAAGCCCGACGATGTCGTCGATACCGACGGCTGGGGCAAGGTGCTGCCCTGGACCGTGATGCGCGTCTGGGCGCTGGAACCGGGCGGACCCGACCAGGAGGGCTTGCTGTGGTGCGGGACCATTCCCGGCGCGCTCTTCCGCTCGAACGACCATGGCGAAAGCTGGCAGTGGGTGAAGAGCCTTTGGGACCACCCTTCGCGCAAGCGCTGGATGGGCGGTGGCGCAGACTTCCCGGGCATCCACTCCATTTGCGTTGATCCGCGCGACTCGAACACCGTTCGCCTCGGTGTTTCCTGCGGCGGCGTCTGGCGGACCCGCGATTGCGGCGAGAACTGGGAACTCACGGCCAACGGCATGCGCGCTGAATTCCTGCCGCCCGAACAGCAGGGCGATCCGGAAATCCAGGACGCGCACATGCTGGTGCAAAGCCCGTCCTCGCCGGACCGCATGTGGGTGCAACACCACAACGGCATTTTCCGGTGCGACGATGCGCAGACCTGGACCGAGATCCTGGACGTGCCACCATCCTCTTTCGGCTTCGCCGTCGCCGTGCATCCGCGCGAACCTGACACCGCCTGGTTCGTGCCGGGCATCAAGGACGAGAAGCGCTATCCGGTGGACGGCGCACTTGTCGTGACCCGCACGCGCGATGCCGGAAGGAGCTTCGACGTGCTGACCAACGGCCTGCCGCAGCAGCATGCCTACGATGTCGTCTATCGCCACGCGCTCGACATCGATGACAGCGGCGACCGTCTTGCCTTCGGCTCCACCACGGGCGGCCTTTGGCTGACGGAAGACCAGGGCGACCATTGGCGGGAGATCAGCCACACCCTGCCGCCGGTGCATGCAGTCCGCTTCACCTGACGATTGACGCAGCGGAAGAAGCCGTAGCTTCAACGCAACAGGTGGTCTTGGTTGCACCCCGGCATGGCAAATCGCCTGCCGTTGCCTTGCTTTTGCCCCCGGTTACCGCTTAAGCCGGCGCTCCCGATTAGTTCGCCAAGGCGAAGGACAGTTCAATGCAACCCGGTTTCGTACGTTCGGCCATCGTGCTCGGCCTGCTCGCATGCGTCGGGCCGGTGGCGATCGACATGTACCTGCCGGCAATGCCGGCGATTGCCGAGGGGCTGAACACGGACATCGCGTCCGTGCAGATGACGCTCAGCCTCTATTTCGTTGCATTCGGCGTGGCGCAACTTGTCTATGGCCCGCTCGCCGACATGTATGGCCGCAAGCCGCCGCTCTATGCGGGGCTGCTGCTTTTTCTTGTCGGCTCGATCGGCTGCACGCTCGCACCATCGATCGAATGGCTGATCTTCTCGCGCTTCGTGCAAGGCATCGGCGGCGCGGCGGTCATGGTCATTCCGCGCGCCATCATCCGCGACCTGCACACCGGCCCGCAGGCGACGCGCCTGATGGCGATGATCATGCTCGTGATTTCCGTGTCGCCGATGCTCGCGCCACTGGGCGGCAGCGCGTTGATCGCCTTGTTCGACTGGCGCTCGCTTTTCCTTGCGATGATCGTGATGGCGGTGCTCAGCATCGTGCTGACCGCGCTGATGCAGCCCGAAACACTCGCAGTGGACGACCGCGTACCGGTCAATGTACCGAACCTCCTGCGCGGCTCGCTGGACCTCTTCCGCGATCCATATTTCATGGGGCTTACCTTCATCGGCGGTTTCGGCATGGCGAGTTTTTTCGTCTTCATCGCCAGCGCCTCCTTCGTCTACACCGACCACTACGGCCTGACGCCGACGCAGTTCAGCCTCGCCTTCGCGGCCAATGCGATCGGCTTCTTCACCGCATCGCAGTTCGCGGCGGGTCTTGGCGAACGCTTCGGCATGAAGCGCGTGATGCTGCGCGCCTCGATCGGTTTTGCTGCCTGCGCGGTGGCGCTTCTGGCGATCGCGCTCGTCGCCCCGGTCGGCCTCTTCGTGCTGATGGCGATGCTGTTCCTCGCCAATGCGTGCCTTGGCCTCGTCATTCCCACGGCGATGGTGATGGCGCTCGACGACCACGGCGACCGTGCGGGCCTCGCCTCCTCGCTGGGCGGCACGCTGCAAATGGTGGCCGGCGCGTTGATGATAGCGCTTACCGGCCCATTCTTCGACGGGACGCCGCTGCCGATGATCGCCGCCATAGCGCTTTGCGCCGTTATTGCGCTGGTGCTGGCCGTGCTGGTGCTCGGCCGCCCGGTCGCCGCGCAGCAGTCAATCGCGGAATAGGTTCATTCCCAGTCCAGCACGACCTTGCCGGAATTGCCGCTTCGCATCGCCTCGAAACCTTCGACATAGCGGTCGATGGGCAGGCGGTGCGTGATGATCGGGCTGATGTCCAGCCCGCCCTGGATGAAGGCGATCATCTTGTACCAGGTCTCGTACATCTCGCGGCCATAGATGCCCTTGAGCGTCAGCATCTTGAAGATGACCTTGTTCCAGTCGATGGAAAAATCGCCGGGCGGAATGCCGAGGATCGCGATCTTGCCGCCATTGTTCATGGCCGCGATCAAGTCGCGGAAGGCGGGCGCGGCGCCCGACATTTCAAGCCCCACGTCGAAGCCCTCGACCATGCCGACTCGCTTCATCACTTCCTGCAAGGTCTCGTTGCGCGCATCAACCACATATTCGACGCCGGCCTTTTTCGCGAGGTCAAGCCGCAGCGGGTTGATGTCGGTGATGACGACCTTGCGCGCGCCTGCCCTTTGCGCAACGAGCGCGCCCATGATGCCGATGGGGCCCGCGCCGGTGACGAGTACGTCCTCGCCGACGCAGTCGAACGAAAGCGCTGTGTGCACCGCATTTCCGAACGGGTCGAAGATCGCGGCGATCTCGTCCGGCACATCCGCGGGGATGGGCACGACGTTGGATTCGGGAATGCAGATATACTCGGCGAAAGAGCCGGGCCGGTTGACCCCGACGCCGAGCGTGTTGCGGCAAAGCTGGCCTCGCCCGGCGCGGCAATTGCGGCATTTGCCGCACACGATGTGGCCTTCGCCCGATACCCGCATGCCGACGGGATAGCGTGTCGCCGCCTCGCCCGTCGCATGGATAACGCCCATGAACTCATGGCCGGTCACCATGGGCACCGGCACGGTGCGCGCGGCCCATTCGTCCCAGTTGTAGATGTGTACATCGGTGCCGCAAATCGCCGACTTGCGCACCTTGATCAGAACGTCGTTCGGTCCCGGCTCGGGGATGGCGACCTCTTCCATCCAGATGCCGGGTTCCGCCCTCGCCTTGACCAGCGCCTTCATGATGCCTGCCATCGGTCTTTCCTCAGATCACGCCAAGTTCACGGCCGGTTTGCGCAAAGGCCTCGATTGCCTCATCAACCTCGTGCCTTGAATGTGCCGCCGACATTTGCGTGCGGATGCGCGCCTGGCCTTTCGGCACCACCGGAAACGAGAAGCCGGTGACGTAGACGCCGCGCGCGGTCATGGCGTCGGCCATGTCGCGGGCAAGCTTTGCTTCGCCCAGCATGACAGGAATGATCGGATGATCCGCGCCGGCGAGCCTGAAACCGAGCTTGGTCATTTGCGAACGGAAATGCCGGGCATTGTCGAACAGCCTCTCGCGCAGATGATCGCCGTTCTCTATGAGCTCGAACACCTTGAGCGAGGCGGCGGCGATGACGGGCGCCAGCGTGTTGGAAAACAGGTATGGCCGTGAGCGCTGGCGCAGCCATTCGATCACCGGCGCTGGCCCTGCCGTGTATCCTCCGGAAGCCCCGCCCAGCGCCTTGCCGAGCGTGCCGGTGACGATGTGCACGCGGCCTTCCACGCCGCAATGTTCGATCGAGCCGCGGCCATGCTTTCCAAGGAAGCCGACGGCGTGCGAGTCGTCCACCATCACCATCGCGTCATGCTTCTGCGCAAGGTCGCAGACCGATTGCAGGTTGGCGATGATACCGTCCATGGAAAACACGCCGTCTGTCGCTACGAGCCGGAAGCGCGCGTTTGAAGCCGCCTTCAAGCCGTTCTCCAGCTCGCCCATGTGATTGTTTGCGTAGCGGTTCCGCTGCGCCTTGCACAGCCGCACGCCGTCGATGATCGA
Organism: Salaquimonas sp.; assembly: GCA_041742235.1. Taxonomy (GTDB): domain Bacteria; phylum Pseudomonadota; class Alphaproteobacteria; order Rhizobiales; family Rhizobiaceae; genus BOKV01. Next base: position 13,074 of record JBGSJA010000125.1, read on the forward strand.
GGCATGGTTCAGCGCGTCCGAGATGATTGCGTCCTCTTCCCCGAGGATCGTCTCGAACAAGCCGGTATTTGCGTCGAAGCAGGACGAGTACAGGATGGCGTCCTCGAATCCGAGGAAATCGGCAATTCGCCTCTCCAGCGCCTTGTGCTCTTCCTGGGTTCCGCAAATGAAGCGCACGGAGGCCATGCCATAGCCGTAGCGGTCGAGCGCCTCATGCGCTGCTTGCGTGATTTCCGCGTTGTCCGCCAGGCCCAGATAGTTGTTGGCGCACAGGTTGATGACGCTGCTGCCGTCGGCAAGTGTCACCGTTCCCGCCTGCTTGGAGGTGATGACGCGCTCGCGCTTGTAGAGCCCGGCTTCCTTCAGCCCTGCCAGTTCGGCTTCCAGATGCCCGATCAATGACTGTGCCATGTGGCCTCGCGGAGCTGACGGTCATTGGAATATCTAATCCCGGCAGTTGCGTTTTGGCACCCTCAATCGCGGCAGGAAATGGCAAAATCCGTGGAACGGCTGCGGAATCGGAATTTGCGGTGGGTGCGGGTGGCGAACAGTTCTTTGCGACATGCCTGCCGAATCCGCTATGCTGCCAACGCACCGAAAACTGTGGGAAATCCGTTCATGAGAGAACGCAATGCGGGATTGATCAGGGGCGGCATCTTCGCCGCCGCGGTCGGGGCGATCTTCTTTCTCGCGGCCTCTGTCTGGCTTGCGCCCGAATCGAACGACCCTGTCGAGGTGATGCGGATCGCCGGACAGGCATCCGGCGTGGCCATCGGGGTGGGGCTGCTTCGGCATCATCGGCAAGAAGCAGGCATGATGCGAGCAAGCGCGCCCGGCTCCGGGCCGGACGCGCTGGTTTCCAGTGGCTGCCGCCGCTTACTTGTTCTTGACGATGATCGGGGTCAGCAAATCGCCCCAATTGCCGTTGCCGCAATGGTGGCGCGCCGAGCGGATCAGTTCCACCGACACGCCCGCCTCGACCGCCTGCATCACCGACTGGTTAAGGCGGTGCAGGTCGTTGGCGAGACGGCGGATGGCCGCCTGCTCGTCGGTGTTCATTGCGGAGGCCATTTCCTCGGAACGTTCCTTTACCGGTGGCTTTGCACTTGCGTTCATCGGTGTTCTCCTCACCTGATTGGTTGAAGCGGGGCGGCCCGTCGCCGCCCTGCGATTGTTATTCGGCGGCCGGGCGGAACTGGGCGTGCTCGGTCGATTCCTTCATCGCGGTCGTCGAGGATTCGCCGCCCGTGATCGCCAGCGAAACCGCGTCGAAATAGCCGGTGCCGACTTCGCGCTGGTGCTTGGTCGCGGTGTAGCCATTGGCTTCCGCCGCGAACTCGGCTTCCTGCAATTCCGAATAAGCCGACATCTGCCGCTCCTTGTAGCCGCGAGCCAGTTCATACATGCCGAAGTTGAGCTGGTGGAAACCCGCGAGCGTAATGAACTGGAACTTGTAGCCCATGGCGCCGAGTTCGCGTTGGAACATGGCGATCGTTGCGTCGTCGAGGTTCTTTTTCCAGTTGAACGAAGGCGAGCAATTATACGCCAGCAGCTTGTTTGGATGATGCTTGCGCACGCCTTCGGCGAATTTCTTCGCCTGTGCCAGATCGGGCTTCGAGGTCTCGCACCATATCAGATCGGCATGCGGCGCGTACTTGATGGCGCGCGCAATGCACGGCTCGAGGCCGTTCTTCACATGGTAGAAACCTTCAGCCGTGCGGCCCGCGTCATAGTCCACGAAAGGCTCGTCGTTCTCGTCGATGTCCGATGTCAGAAGCTTGGCCGCTTCCGCGTCCGTGCGGGCTACCACGAGCGAGGGAACACCCATCACGTCGGCTGCAAGACGCGCCGCGTTGAGATTTCGCACATGTGCCGAAGTGGGGATCAGCACCTTGCCGCCAAGGTGGCCGCACTTCTTTTCAGAAGCAAGCTGGTCTTCGTAGTGTACGCCGGCGGCGCCCGCCTCGATATAGGCCTTCATCAGCTCAAACGAGTTGAGCGGCCCGCCAAAGCCAGCTTCCGCGTCGGCGACGATCGGCGCGAACCATGTTTCGACCGAAAGGCCGTTGCCTTCCTGGGTCTCGATCTGGTCGGCGCGTTGCAGCGTGCGGTTGATGCGCTTGGCAAGCTCGGGTCCGGCATTTGCCGGATACAGCGACTGGTCGGGATACATGGCCGAGGCCGTGTTTGAATCCGCCGCGACCTGCCATCCGGACAGATAGATCGCCTTCAGTCCGGCGCGGACCATCTGCATTGCCTGGTTGCCCGACAGCGCACCCAGCGCATTGACGAAATCATCCTCGTGGATGAGCTTCCACAGGCGGTTGGCGCCCATCTCGGCGAGCGAATACTTGATCTCCACCGAGCCGCGCAGCTTCTTCACGTCTGCCGGCGTGTAGGGGCGCTCGATGCCGTCAAAACGCCCTTGCGGAGCGGAGGGAACAAGGTTGTAAAAATCGGTCATGCCGGCCTTCCTTTGCTACTTCACATCGTTTCAGGCCGCACATGCTTGCGACCAATCCATGTCATGGATTTACATTGCACTGCAAAAATCTCCAAACGCCGGCTTCAAAACAGCGGGTTGATTGGGGTCACGCTGTCTTGCCTTTGACAATCGGCACTTGTAATCTTGTCACGAATGTAAAGGCCGTGGATGCGGCCAAAGTTGTAAAGGGCTGTAAATGGCAGAGCAAAAAATCTTCGCCGGCCCGCGCATCCGCCGCGTCCGGCACCAGCTTGGCCTCACCCAGACCGCAATGGCGGAAGGCCTCGGAATTTCGCCGTCCTACCTCAACCTGATCGAACGAAACCAGCGTCCGCTGACCGTCCAACTGCTCTTGAAGCTGTCCTCGGCGTACAAGCTCGATCTCGATGAACTGCGCGGGGAGGCAGGCGGATCGACCGCGGCGCTCAAGGAGGTGTTCTCCGATCCGTTGCTCGCAGGCGAGGTTCCCGGGCCGCAGGAGATCGTGGAGATTGCCGAGGCCGCGCCGAATGCCGCGCTGGCAATCGTCAAGCTCTACAAGGCTTGGCGCGAATCCATGGACCGGCTGTCGGACCTCTCGGACATGCTGGCGCGCCAGGGATTGGCCACGACGACCGCTTCCGCCCGCCTGCCTTTCGATGAAGTGCGGGAAGTGTTCGAGACGAGGCCGAACCATTTTCCTGCCATCGAGGATGCCGCGGAGGCCTTCCACGCCGAACTTGAACCTGCGGGCGACCTCGCAATTGCGCTCAAGCGCTGGCTCAAATCGCAACACGACATTTCAGTACGACTGATGCCTGTACATGCCATGCCGCTGTGGCGCCGGCGCTTCGACCGCCACTCCATGCGCCTGTTCTTGTCGGAGCGGCTCTCGCCCTTCGACCAGCTTCGCGAGATGGCGATGGAGGCCTGCCTTTTGCGGATGCGCGACACGGTCGTTGCCGAGATCGACGCCTTGAAGCTCGGCTCGGATGAGGCCCGCCGCCTCGCCCGTTTCGAGATTGCCCGTTATGGCGCGCATGCGCTGCTCATGCCCTATGACGCGTTCCGTTCGGCCGCCCTGCGGGCGCACTATGACATCGACGTCCTAGCCTCGCGCTTTGGCGTATCCTTCGAGCAGGCGGCAAATAGGCTGACCATGCTCGGCCGCACGGCGCGTCCCGGCATCCCGTTCTTCATGCTGGAAATCGACAATGCCGGGCACCGGTTTCGCAGGGCCGGCGCGCAGGGTTTCCCGCAGGCACGTTTCGGCGGCCAGTGCCCGAAACTGCCGGTCCATGCCGCGTTTGCCCAGCCCGGCCAGATCCTGGTCGAGCGCGTCGAAATGCCGGACGGCGCCGAATTTCTGACGATCGCCCGCACGCTGGAGGGACCACAGGCCGCCTTCAACGAGCGCGCCCGCCGGACGGCGATCCTGATTGGCTGCGACATCGGTTTCGCCGCCGAGACGATCTACGGCAAGGCGGTCCTCAATCCGGGCCTTGGCGCCACCGCTGTCGGTCCTGCCTGCCGTGTCTGCGAGCGGCAAGGCTGCCTCGCACGCGCCGAGCCGCCGATCACGCGACCCCTCGGCCTCGACGAGATGGTCACGGGCCTTTCGGCTTTCGATTTCCAGTAGCCTAGTTTGCGTTCGCTGCCCCGAGCGAAACCGGGTCAGCCTGCGGCGTGTAATCGCTTCCGCCCGGCGTTTCCATGCCGCCGGGCGCGCGGGCGCGGGTGAGTACCGGGTTTGCTATCGAGCCTCCGACAACAAGCCGGGCTTCCGGGGCTGGCGCTCCATCCGGCGCTGGCTGGCTGGGGGTAAGCAGCATCCTGAGCGCCAATCCGCCTTGCATCAGGTCGGCGCGCCCGGCGATCTGTGCCAGCACCCGGCTGTTGGAAATGGCGATGCGGTTGATCTCGGCGTGGCTCCTGTTGAGCGTCAAGTTGGCATCGACCGTTCGGAAGGCGGTTTCGCCGGCAAGCTTGGAAATGTCAGCGTTCTCTGTTTGCGATTGCCGCATGAGTTCGGCAAAATCCACACCGGCAAGCACTCCATTCTCGATCTTGCCCGTCACCTGGCCGGTTACCGCCTTGTGGATTTCGGCCATGTCGGCGCTACTGGCCGCAAGCCGGGTTTCAAAAGAGGCTGTTCCCGAAAGCGGCGATTTTTCCGCCCCTGCCATCCTGATGGCGGCTGCCGCATCGAAGGCGCTTGCCGTGGCATTCAGCTCGGCCTTGTAAAGGCCTTCCTGCCTGCGCAATTTGAATTTCGCAGTCAGCACGCCCCCAAATGCCGAGGCATTGCCGAGTTCGAAAGCGGCTTCGCCTTTTTGCAGGGAAACCGTCGCCGCGACATCGCTTAGCGAAAGCCGGGCGGCCTTCGCGGTGGCCGCTGAAAGGCGCAAGTCGATATCCATGGCAAGCATGGGCAACCCGTCTTGTACGGGCGATGCTTCACCGCCCTTTGCAGCCAGGTCGGCCAGATATGGCGTCAGGTCTATCTGGCCTGCAGCGATCGTGCCGGCCAGCTTTGGAACCTGCTTGTCGAACGACAATTGAAGCGCCCCGCTACCGGAATTCCCGTCCAGCTGCACATCGGCGCCGGTAAAGGAAAGCCGGCCGGGCGTCGCGTCAAGCGTGCCCGAAACGCTGAAAGCGGACAGGGTCGATCCCGGCGGCAGCGTCGCGGCATGTAGCCCTGCCAGGCGCCTCAGCGAAGGCGTTGCCAGCTTTGCATTGCCGGCCAAATGGAGGTCGGCAATGAGATTGGCTTCGCCTTCGAAGGAGAAGTCCAACGCGCCCGAGGAAAGTTCCGCCGTGAAGGGCGCTGTCCCCCCCGACAGCAAGAGAAGCGGCTGGCTGCTGCCCGCGCCAAACTTGAATGCTTCGTTGCGCCAGATGAAATTGCCGTCCATCGACCAGTTCGAAGACGTTCCGGGCCATGACAGATGGCCATTGAAATTGGTGAATGTCTCATGCCTGCCATTTCTGCGATCGTCGTAGTTGAAGGTTCCATCGACGATCTCCACCGTCCCAAGCTGCAATGTCGCAATGCCTGAAAGTTCGGGTTTTTGGCCGGCGGGCGTTGCTTCGCGGGCTGCCCTTGCAGCATTCAGCACATTCCAGATCCGGCCCTGCGGGAAAACCCAGTTTGTCGTGCCATCGCCATGGACCCGCAGGTTGAACTGCGGTCGAACGAACCGGTAGTTGGACATTTCTGCCCGTCCGGCCAACGCCGGAAGGATCTTCAACCGGCCTTGCAAACGTTCCATCCGCAGGAAGGGCGCATCGGCTGCTGCCGCATTGGCGTCGTTGAACACGACGTCATTCAACTCGAACCCCAAAAACGGATTGAAAGTGATCCGCGGCGTGTCGCGGAATGTCATTTCCCGCCCGGTTATGGAGAGTACGCTGTCGAGGATCTGCTGGCGAACGCCTTCACCCGACACAAACAGCGGCAGGGCCGACAAGGCCGCAACCGCAACAACCAGGACCGTCAGCGCCGAATAGACGATTCGTCTCATCAACCATTTCCACGCCCCAATGCAAATGTACAAACCATTGCAATTGTGGCGCTTTTCAAGGCATCGCATTCTGGCGGCGATGCAGGGACGAATTTGCCCGCAATTTATTGCGAACCATACGCCACCTTTGACAAAAGCCGGCACCCAGCGCAATAGACACGCCTGATTTTCGGCTGGGAGTTCACCGATGATTAGCGAAGCGCCCCTGTATGTTCCTTCCACGGAACGGATGCAATCGAGCCGGATGACGGCATTCATGGCCTGGCTCGAAAACAGGACAGGCAGGCGTTTTGCAGACTATGCGGCTTTGCATGGCTGGTCGGTCGCCGAACCCGAGGTTTTTTGGGAGGCGATCTGGGATTTTTGTGGCGTCATCGGCGAGAAGGGTGGACGAATTGCCGAAGACCTCGACAAGATGCCCGGCGCACGGTTTTTCCCGGATGCAAGGTTGAACTTCGCCGAGAACCTGCTGGAACGCCAGGGTGCGTCGGAAGCCATGGTCTTCCGCGCAGAAGACAAGGTTTCGCGCAGGCTGGGCCGCGACGAACTTGCGGCGCTGGTTTCGCGGCTGCAACAGGCGCTTGCAGACGCGGGCGTGGGAAAGGGCGACCGCGTCGCCGCGATGATCGCGAACATGCCGGAGGCCATTGCCTTCATGCTCGCCACGGCCTCGCTCGGCGCGATCTTTTCCTCATGCTCGCCCGATTTCGGCGTGCAGGGCGTGCTTGACCGCTTCGGCCAGATCCAGCCCAAGGTTTTCGTCGCTTGTGACGGATACTGGTACGGTGGCAAGGAAATCGACATCGCGCCCAAGCTTGCGGAGATTTCCAAGGCGCTTGGCGCGGCGCGCACGGTTGTTGTCCCGCTGCTGCAGCGCGCCGCTCAAACGGCGGCGCTTGTCTATCAAGGCGTGGCGCTGGAGAACTTCATAGCGCGCTTCCCTGCCCGGGCGGTCGAGTATCGCCATATGCCATTCAACCATCCCCTCTACATTCTCTATTCCTCGGGCACGACGGGCGTTCCGAAGTGCATCGTCCATTCGCACGGCGGCACGTTGCTCGCCCATCTCAAGGAACAGCAACTCCACTCGAACCTTTCGTCCGGCGACCGCATGTTCTATTTTTCGACCTGCGGCTGGATGATGTGGAACTGGCTGGCGAGCGGCCTGGCTTCCGGCTGCACGCTGATGCTCTATGACGGCTCGCCCTTCCATCCCGATGGCAATGTCCTGTTCGAATATTGCCAGCAGGAGCGGATAAATTTCTTCGGCACTTCGGCCAAGTTCATCGATGCAGTGCGCAAGTCGGGCCTCGAACCGGCAAGGTCGCACGACCTTTCCAGCGTCGCCACGATTGCCTCGACCGGTTCGCCGCTTGCACCGGAAAACTTCGATTTCGTCTACGCATCGGTGAAGAAGGACGTCCATCTCGCTTCCATATCGGGTGGTACCGACATCGTCGGCTGCTTCGTGCTCGGCAATCCGCTGTTGCCCGTGTGGAAGGGCGAGATCCAGTGTGCGGGCCTCGGCCTTGCGGTCGAAGTGTGGAACGAGGATGGCCAGCCGGTGACCGGCGAGAAGGGCGAACTGGTCTGTACGCGGCCATTCCCCAACATGCCGGTGATGTTCTGGAACGATCCCGATGGCGGCAAGTATCGCTCCGCCTATTTCGAGCGCTTCGACAATGTCTGGCGCCATGGCGACTTTGCCGAGTGGACGCCGCATGGCGGCATGATCATCCATGGCCGTTCGGACGCCACGCTCAATCCGGGCGGCGTTCGCATTGGCACAGCGGAGATCTACAACCAGGTCGAACAATTGGAAGAGATCGCCGAGGCCCTGTGCATCGGGCAGGACTGGCAGGGCGACGTGCGCGTCTTGCTGTTCGTTCGTCTTGCCCCGGGCATTGTCCTCGACGAGGCGTTGATCGCCAAGGTGAGGGCGAAGATCCGGACGGGCGCTTCGCCTCGCCACGTGCCCGCGAAGATTATCGCTGTTAACGACATACCGCGAACCAAATCGGGAAAGATCACCGAGTTGGCGGTTCGTGACATCGTCCACGGGCGCGCCGTGAAGAACCGCGAGGCCCTCGCCAACCCGGAAGCGTTGGCGCTCTTTGAAAATATCGAAGGACTTTCAGAGGCTTAGCCCGGCTCAGTGGTTAATTTTCTGCTACCGCAAAATTAACCGTGCCTACATGTTTCACAATATTGTTAAGTTGTTAAAATAACAATTAAGTAATTGGCAAGGATTGATGCGCAATCTGGGTCCCATAGACATCGGTCTGCTCTTTTCGGCGGAGTGTTCCGCCTCTTGTTCCACGTTGTCCAATCGTCTCCACGAAACTTTTGAAAGCGGGTCGTTTCGGCCCGCTTTTTTTTTAGCTGCGCAGGCCAGTGATGGTTGCTGCGCGCTGCAGGCGGCTCAGGAGCAACACGGGAATGGCCCCGATGGCGACGATGAGCAAGGCGGCTATGGCCGCTTCCTCGAACCGTGCACGCGACGCAAGTTCGTAGACATGCGTGGCAAGCGTCGGAAAATTGAACGGCCGCACCAGGATGGTTGCCGACAACTCCTTCATGGCGTCCACGAACACGAGCAGGCCGGCCGTGGCGATCGCCCGGCGCAGCAATGGCAGCTCGACGGTCACGAAGGTCTGGCCTGCGTTTCGGCCCAGCGTTCGCGCCACCATCGCAACATGGCCGGAAAGCCGCGCATAACCGGCCTCGACCGAGCCATGGGCAATCGCGAGGAACCTGACCGAACATGCGTAGACAATGATGAAGGCAGTGCCCGAAAGAACGAGCCCGGTGGAAAATCCCAGATACTGCCTCGCCAGGCTGTCGATCGAATTGTCGAAGCGGGTAAGCGCAAACAACATGCCGATGGCGAGCACGGAGCCTGGAATGGCGTAGCCCAGTGTAGCCGCCCGGACCAGCAGCATCGCCTTGCGCGAACGCCGGTTGCGCATTGCCGACAGCAGGACGAGCGCCGAAAGGCAGGCAGCCAGCGAGGTTGCCGCCGAGACGAAGACACTGTTTCCTGCCGCGCGGATCAACCGCGGATCGGCGAACAGATCGAGCCGGGCGAGCGCGTAGTCCGCCATCACGAGAACGGGCGCCGCAAAACCGGTCAGGGGCGGCAAGAGGCATAGCGCGGCAACCAGCCAGCCGGCTATCCCGCCAAGCCTGATGCGCGCCAGCGCCGTCGATCCGCCATGGCGCACCGCGTATCCCCGCGCCCCGCGCGATCGCTGCTCCAGGTAGAGCAGCAGCGCCACGATCACCAGCATCAGGCACGCTATTTGCGCCGCCCCGGCAAGGCTGCCACGGTTGAGCCAGGTGTCGAAAATCGAGAAGGTGAGGGTGCGCACCCCCAGTATTTCGACCGCTCCGATATCGTTGAGCGTTTCCATCATCGCCAGCGCGACGCCCGCCACGACAGCCGGTCGCGCCATTGGCAGCGCCACGGAAAAGAATTGCCGGCCGCCGCTTGCGCCCAGCACGCGCCCCGCCTCGATCACGGCGCCGCCCTGCATCTCGAAAAGCAGGCGGCAGGTGAGGTACACATAGGGGTAGAGCACGATGCCCATCACAAACACGGCGCCACCGAGCGAGCGGATTTCGGGGAACCAGTACTGGGCTGGATTGGTGAAGCCGAGAATGTCCCGCATCAGCGTTTGCAGGGGACCTGTGAAACCCAGCAGTTCGACGAAGCAATAGGCCGAGATGTAGGTCGGAATTGCGAGCGGCAGGACCAGGAACCAGTGCACGAAATTGCGGCCCGGAAAGTCGTATCGGCTGACAAGCCAGGCCGCGCCGATGCCGATGGATGCCGTGGTCGCGCCAACCCCGGCCATCAGCAGGAACGTCACGGCCAGAGAACCGGGCAGCACGTTGACCGCCAGATGGCGCCAGACGCCTTCGACATTTCCGGTAGCCAGCACGAACAGCGAAATCAACGGAACAACGGCCAGCAACGCGACGAGGCCTGCAGCCACCAGCAGCGGCTTGTCGCGAATGGCTGCCCGCCGGGCCGGGGCATGCCTGTTGCCGCCGGCTTTTCCAGCGGGCGCGGTTGTTGGCGCTGGCGTAGTCATTGCATCAGCCTATGGCGGCGCAGGGGCCTTGCGTCAAGGAAAGCAGTCAGTCCGCCAAGACGCGCTGGGTGGGGAAATGCACATGCGCGATGGTGCCTTCGCCCGGTGTGCTTTCGAGGTCGAAATAGGCGCGGTTCGCTTCCACCAGCGCCTTGGTCAACGGCAGCCCGAGGCCGGTGCCCTGGCCGCGGCGTTCATCCGTGACATTGACCTGGTGGAACGGCTTCATCGCATGTTCGATCTCGCGTTCGCTCATGCCGCGTCCGGTGTCGCGCACGCGCATCACCACCTCGCCATTGCCTTCATAAACGGTCGAAACGATTACCTGGCCGTTGGCCGGCGTGAACCTGATGGCATTGGACACCAGGTTGAGGATGATCTGCCGGATCGAGCGTGCATCGGCGACGACACGCGGAACGGCGCGCGACAGCGATGTGCGGATGATGATCCGCTCGGCATTCGCCTGTGGCTGCAACAGGGCGACGGTTTCCGATACGAGCTGGTTGAGGTCCACGGCCTCGTAGGTGAGTTCCATCTTGCCCGCCTCGATCTTCGAGATGTCGAGGAGGTCGTTGATGAGATCGAGCACATGCACGCCCGAGCGGTTGATGTCGCGCAGATAGCCGCGGTACCGGTCGTTGTCGACCGGACCGAAGCGCTCCTCGATCATCACGTCGGAAAAACCGATGATGGCGTTGAGCGGGGTTCGGATCTCATGGCTGACGCGGGCCAGGAACTCAGACTTCTGCTCGCTGGCGCTTTCCGCGGCGCGCCTTGCCCCGACCAGTTCTTCCTCCGCCCTTTTCCACGGCGTGATGTCACGCAGCACCGCGCAGAATTTTTCTTCCTGGCCCATCCGGCCGAGCGTCAGGAAAAGCGGAATGAGGCCGCCCTTCGCATGCCGCCCGATAACCTCGCGTCCGTTGTTGATGAGGCCCGCTACGCCCGGCTCCTTCAATTCGCGCATGTATTCCTCGACCGCGCGGTGGCTTTCCTTGGCGAAAAGCTCGGTGAGCGGCAGCCCCGCGGCATCGCGCTGGTTTACGCCGAACAGCGCTTCCGCCGGTGCGTTGAGCGATTCGATCTGGCCATCGCGGGTTGTCACCAGAATGCCGTCCGTCGCCGTGTCCAGGATATTTTGCAGCTCGGCGACGCGGGCAATGTCGACCGCCGCCTTCTCGCCGCCGTCGGGCTGGAGCGGGGGGCGGAAGCTGAGCAGCAATGCGCGCCCGCCGAGCCAGGGAACGCTTTGCAGCAGCGGGCTCACCTGCAACGACGTTCCGTCGCGCCTGCGCAAGGGTACGGCGCCGTTGTCGCCCTCGCTGAGAATGCCGTCGCCATCGGCGGGCGAGAACAGTGCGTCCACGCCTCCTGCCTTGGAAAGATCGTCAAGCGATGAATAGCCGGTGATCGAAAGCAGTTCCCGATTTGCGTAGAGCGTCTCGCCCATGCGGTAGACGAGGACGGGAACCGGCAGTTTCCTGAGAATTGCCGCGCCGCCGGTATCATCGCCGTTTGCCGTGGCCTCCGGCTTGGGAGTTTCACCGGTAACCGGTGGCCGGAACGCACCGCCGGCCGGAACGGTCTGTTCGGGTTCGCCGGCCACGGGGCGCGCGGGCATGGTCTCGACCAGGAAATCGCTCGCGGGTTCGGCTGGCTTGCCAGGCGCTTCCTCGACCAGCTTCCGGCCGATTTCCTGAAACGCCCGCGCTTCCGTCTTGCTGAGCTCATCGGCGCGGTCGCGCTTTCTCGACGTCAGGTCGACCACATTGCCGCCGGAAGGCGCGGTACCCGAAAGCGTGCGGCCATTGCCGTTTGACGCATCGTGATCATGCAATTCTTCGCGGTCTATCGGGCGCAGGCGGCGGCTGACATCCTGCCCGTTGTCGATACCCTGCGGCGAAGTTTTCCGCCCATCCTGCTTCGGCTTTGCCGGTCCGGAAACCAGTGCAAGGCCGGTCTCGTCGGGATCGAAGATCACATCCGCGGTCCGGATGATCCCGAAGCCGCGGAACCCGTCGAATTGGCGCGCGCCGGAAAACGCCGGGAGGGCGGCCAGGTCGACAGGGACGACAAGGTCGGCGCCTTGTACGGGCCACAGCACCGACTTGCCCGACCATGTATCGCGCTTTTCAAGCAATCGTTGAATGTCGCCCGATGCGTCGAAACCGAATACCTTGGCCACGTCGCTCCACCGGCGTCCGACGATGTCGGCGGCATTGGGGCCCACCGTTTGCGCAAGTTCCGGCGAGACGGAGAGGAACACCTGATGGTCGTCAACCGTCCAGGCAAACCGAACCGGTTCGCTCGCGGAAGTGAAGACGAATGTCCTTGCCGGCGGGAGGTCTTCGCCCTTGGCAGCATTGCCTTCGTTCTCGATTGCGGCCGGTCCAAAATCTTCGCCGTCCCGGTCTTCCGGCGCGACATCGTCGTCCGCAATCGCCTCGATGAGTTCGGGCCGCCCCCATCCGCTTTCATTTGCATCATCGTTTGAAGGCGCGCCGCCACCTGGTCCCTCGATCGCCGAACGCGCCCAGTCATCCTCGGCGAAATCCTCGTCGATGGCGGCCGCGGTGCCATGTTCGTCCGCCACTGGAAGTTCAGCGGATTCACCGGATTGAAACGCAACGGTTTCGGGCGGCTGTGTTGTCTCATCTTCGTCCACCGTGTCCGAACTGGCCGGCGTCGGCAATTCCTCGTCCGGCAGGGCAGCCTCGCCACTGACGGCGCTGGAGCCCATGTACCATTCATCCAGTTTCGACTGCACGCCGGCAGGCTGCCACGCGTCGTCGGCTCCCGGCACCGGTTCGGCAACCGGCTCCGTGCCTTCAACTGCCTCAACTTCCGTGCCGGCGGCTGCCGGGGCGTCGGTTTCGTCTTGCAAAAGGTCGGGTTGGGCCGGAATGGCCTCCGCCTCTGGCGCCATTGCTTCGGCATCAACCGCCATGGTTTCGGGCGTATCGGCCGGTTCTGCCGCGGGCTCTTCCGCTTTGGTCGCGACAAGCAGCAGGCGGTCGGGGTTCTTGCGAATGCTTGCGACAGTTGCGCGCCACGCATTGCTGTCAATATCGGCAAGGTCGCGCCGCACGGGTGCGTTTTGCGAATTCGCCGCGCTCGACATGGCCTCGATTTCTTCCGCGTTGAAATCGGCCTCGGCGAATTTCAAGGTGAAGGCGATCGGCAGGCCATATGCGTCGAGAACGCACGCCGCGGCGGAGATCTCCTCCATGGCGTCGAGCGCCTTCTGCGCGGCCTCATGTTCGCGAAGCGGCTTGAACAGGCGCTCGTCATTGCAGGTAACGAGTACGCTGCCGCCGGAAAGTTCGGCTTTGACGAGCATGCACTGGATGAACTCGGTCCGGGGTCCGCGCGCCAAGCGGAAGCCGCGAACGATCGGCTCATCGCCGTCAAGCTGCGCGGCGGCGTCGCGGAACTGCCGTATAAGCGGATGTGCCGGATCGAACCTTGCGGCAAGCGCTGATGCAATGGAGTTCTCGCCCAGCAGTACCGCGCCCGGTGCGTTTACCCAAAGCGGCGTACCGAGCCGCTGGTCGAACAAGATCACTGCGTCCGGCGACAGGAAAAGACCCGCCAGTTGCGGCTGGGTGCTCAGTTCGAGATAACGCTGCGTCTCGATTTCCATCGGCTGCAAATCCGGCCCTTGCATGTCCTGTCCGGCATCGTATGACGACTGCCGCAAGCCTCTAAAGTTAATACAAGGTTAATAGCTTTTAGCGCCTTCGCGGTCCACAGATTCAGGCGCTGCGCGCGGGAATTCTCGTTGCGAAGGTTAACCGCTGCGGCGACCGGGGCCCTTTGCCCGCAATGCCGCGCCAATGTTATTGTGCGCTGCAAAAAAATTGTTGCACTGCACAAGAGACTTTACTATATACACCTCGCGCCCGGGTCTTGGCGCCTCCCGACCAGGACCGCGCACAAAGTTTCAAACGACGGAGACAGACATGAGCACCAAGAATCCCGCTGCCGAAATGATGGAAAAGGCCCAGGCTGACTTCGCCAACATGAGCGAAACATTCCGCCAGATGGCCGAAAAGGGCATGGCGCAGTCCACCGACGCCTATGCGCAGTTCAAGACCATGGCCGAGGACGCAACCTCTGCCGCACAGAAGTCCTTCGACGCCATGCGCGAAGGCGTGAGCGAACTGTCGGCCAAGGCAATGGAAAACGCCAAGGTCAACGCCGAAGCCGGCGTCGAGTTCGTCGAGAAGGTTTCGAAAGTCAAGTCCTTCGCCGAAGTCCTCGAACTGCAGGGCGAATTCTTCCGCACCGCCTTCGAGCGTCTCTCCGCGCAGGCAAAGGATGCCCAGGAACTCACCTTGAAGGTTTCCGAAAAGGCTTCGGCTCCGGTCAAGGCATCTGCCGAGAAGGCATCGGACATCGTGACCAAGGAAGTCAACAAGGCCGCCAAGGCAGTCAAGGCAGCCTGAACGCGACCTGATAACTAAATGCAGGGCCACCCGTTGCGGGTGGCCTTTTTCGTTTTGCGCCGGGCGCAGTTCACGAATATCCCGCAGCGCAGGCGCAAGGCTTGCAAATTGTGCGGGCAGGCGTTATCTCGCGCCTTGCCGGACGCCACGCCGGTATCGATGTGCGGTTGTAGCTCAGTTGGTTAGAGCGTTGGATTGTGGCTCCAGAGGTCGGTGGTTCGAGCCCACCCAACCGTACCATTTCATTGTTTCGCAATGATCCTGTCCTGACCGGCGCTGAAACGCGCACGCAGTTCTGCCTTGCCTCAAAATCAAACGATTGATTAAAACATACGTTTGATTTATGCTGCCGCCAGCAGACAGGAAAACTCCATGCTCAGGTTAAGGCGCAACAATCCCCCCCAATCGTCGCAGGGCGAACCGCCGGCGGACAGTACCCCGCAGTCGCTCGTCGAAGCTGGGTTGAGGCTTTTCGGCCTGAAGGGCTATGACGCGACTTCCATTCGCGAGATCGCAGGCGAGGCGAAGGCAAACGTCGCATCGATCGGCTATCATTTTGGTGGCAAGGACGGGCTGCGCCGCGCCTGCGCCGAACACGTTGCGGCGACCATCCGTGTTTTTGCCAGCGCCGCATTCGCGGAAGGGCCCGATCCCTCCCAACTCAACGCCGGCGAGGCCC
>JBGSJA010000126.1:0-13102 GCA_041742235.1 Salaquimonas sp.
TGCCGGGCAGGGCATTGCTGCGCGCCTCAGCCATCGCGGCCCAACTCAAAGACGGCGCCGCCCGCCTCCGCCGCATCTTGCGGATCGTGCGTGACCAACAGCACCGGCAGGCCGCGCATGCGCGCCTCGGAAAAGACGAATTGGCGGATCTGGCTTTTCAATGCGGCGTCCAGTTTCGAGAAGGGCTCGTCGAGCAGCAATGCCTGCGGCTTGGCAAGCAGCACCCGCATCAGCGCAACGCGGGCGCGCTGGCCGCCCGAAAGCGTTGCCGGGTCGCGGTCGAAAAGTCCTTCCAGCCCGGCCTCGGCCAGCGCGACATCGGCCACGGCGCGGCGTTCCGCCCTGCTGCCGCCTTCGATCGCGAACAGCAGGTTCTCGCCTGTGCTCATATGCGCGAAAAGCATGGGATCCTGGAACATCAGTCCGGTGCGACGTTCGTTCGCCGCAAGGCCAGTGATGTTGCGGCCGGCAAGGGCAATCCTGCCGGTGGCCGTGAATGCCGGTTCGAGAAATCCGGCGACGAAGGAAAGAAGCGTCGATTTTCCCGAACCTGATTCGCCCATGACGGTCAGCACCGATCCCGGTTCGATGGTCGCGGAGATCGAGATCAGCGCCCTGCCTGCAAGGCTGATCGACACGTTGTCGAGCACCAGGCCGGATTGCGCGGCGCTCACGCCGAAGCCCGCATGTCGCGGCGGCCCCTGTGGACGAAGGCGGGTATCATCGTGGCTGCAAAGAATCCAAGTACGGGCAACATGAGCTGGACGAAGGCATACACGCCGATAATGCGCCTGTCACCGCCGGACGAAAGCGCCACGGCCTCGGTCGTGAGCGTCGGCCACCGGCCCGCGCCGATGAGCAATGTCGGCAAATACAGCCCCACCGAAACGGCAAAGCCCACTGCGGCGGCGGCCAGCACCGGGCGCAACAGCATCGGCAGGCGAACTTGCATGAAGACCTTGGCCGGTCCGGCTCCCATCGACTGCGCGGCACGCACGAAGCGGGTGTCGAAGGCCCGCCACGGATCGGAAAGCGACAGGAAGACATAGGGCAGCACAAAGACGAGATGGGCCAGCAGCAGGGCGCCGAAGCTGGCGTCGATACCGGCTGCAAGGAACAAAAGCTGCAGTCCGAAGACGAAGGACGCTTGTGGCACGAGCAATGGCAGATAGAGAAGCATCAGTGCACGGCTGCCGCCGGTGCTGCCGGTTCGCGCTTCCCTTTCAAGGCAGGCGAGGGTGAGGATGACGGCCAGCGCCGTTGCGCAAAGCCCCGTCACGAGCGTAATCGCCAGCGGCCGCTTCAGCATCGGCAATTGCCGTTCCCAGCCGCGCATCGTCAGTTCCCGCGGAAATGCGTCGGGGAAATTCCAGCTTCCGGCAAACGACCACAGCCCCAGCAGAAACAGGCCGGCAAATACCGCGCCGCTCGCCAGCACGACCATTGCAGCAAAGAACCAGCGCGGCAGCGTATCGCGCCGGAAGCGGCATCCGCCTACGCGCAGGCGTCGCGTGTAAGCGCCGATGACGCGCTCGCCGAATATCCAGGCAAGCAGCGCCGCGAGCGTGACGCCAAGCTGAAGCAATGCGCCCGCCGATGCCTTGAAGCGCATGGCAAGGTCGGGATCGTTCATCCAGCGCACGATACGCGGGGCGAGGGGTTCTGGCGCGGTCGGCCCAAGGATGATCGCGACGTCGACCGTGGAGCTGGAATAGGCGATGACGGCGAATACCGCGAGGCGGATCTGCGGATAAATGCGCGGCCACACGGCATGCAGGAACCCTGCCGTCGCGCCATAGCCAAGGCTCGAGGAAACAGCCGAGTAAGCCCGCGCATTCACCTGCGGCATCGCCGCCAGCGTGACCAGGAAAAGAAACGGCAGTTCCTTGACGAACAGCCCCGCCATCATCGTCAGGCCGAGCGGATCGTGGATGATCAGCCAGTCGGGCGGGCGTGTCAGTCCGGTTAATTCCGGCGAGACGAGGCGCACCAGCCAGCCGGATGGCGCAAGCAGGAATGCAAGTCCGAAGGCAGCAGCGGCATGCGGCACCGACAGCAGCGGCGACAACAGATGCTGAAGCAGGCGGAAATGGCGCGTATGCGACCAGCCGGCAACAAAGCCGGCTACCACGGCGAGGGCAAGCGCTGTGGTTACAAGTCCCGCGGCAAGGCTGACGAGGCAGGATCGCAGCAGCCCAGGCTCGGCGAAAAGCTCGCGCAATGGCTGCAGGCTGAATGCATCGCCGCCCAGAGCCGGAAGATAGCCGAGTGCGGGAAGCAGCGTTGCCCCAAGGCCGAATATCACCGGCAGCACAAGCACGCCGGCCGTTGCCGCCGGTGCGGCCGCCAGCAGGCGCTCGCCCCAGCGCATTCCCATTGCCTCAGTTGGCGACGCCGTAGCGCCGCGCCCATTCCGCTTCGATGTGCGTCATCCAGCTGGCATGCGGCTCGTCCAGCGTGGGGCCAAGTTCCTCCGGCTTCAGCGTCGCGACGCCAAGGTCGAGCGCGGCGAAGCTTGCACGGTCCTGCGGCGGCAGTTTTTCCATGGAAAGGACGGTGGGATCTCCCCAGACCTTCGGGTCTTGCTTGCGCAACTGCGCCTCGGGCGAAAGCAGGAAATTGGCCAGGATCAGGGCGCCTTCCCTCGCGGTTGCATTGTAGGGAATGGCCACGAAATGCGCATTGCCGAGTGTTCCGTTCCTGAACACGAACGAGCGCACGGTATCGGGCAATTCGCCATTGGCGATGGCGTTGGATGCCTCGGCCGGCGAGAAGGCGAAGGCGATGTCGATCTCGTTGTCGGCAAGGAGCTGGCGCAGCGCCTCCTTGTTGCGCGGGAAGGTGCGTCCCGAACGCCAAAGATTGGGATGCATCGCGTCGAGACCTTCAAAAAGCTTGCGCGTCACGGTTTCGAAATCGCCTTCGACCACTGGCTTGAGAAGTATCGCGGGGTCGTCCACGGTCTCGGCCAGTGCCTGCTTGAGGAAGGACGAACCCATGAAATCCGGCGGGGCCGGATAGGTGAAGCGGCCGGGATTGGCCTTGGTCCATTCCACCAGTTCGCCGAATGATCCGGGCATTGCAAGGCCGCGCGCCGTGTCGTGGAAGAACACCATCTTCGCCATGCCCCACGGCGATTCCAGCCCTTCCACCGGCACGGTGAAATCGACGGTCAGCGCCGGCTTGTTTTCATGGTCGGCATATTGCCAGTTCGGAAGGCTCATGGCCCAACCCGGCGTCAGCAACAGGCCTTGTTCCTTCATGGAGGCGAAGTTCTCGCCATTGATCCAGATGAGGTCGATGGAGCCGCCCTCGCTCTTTCCCGCGGCCTTCTCGGCGACGACCTTGGCGACGGCATTCGCCGTGTCGTCGAGCTTCACGTGCACGAGCGTGACTCCGTGGCGCTCCTTCACTACCGAGCCGGCCCAGGCGATGTAGTCGTTGATGTTCTGTGCGCCGCCCCAGGCGTTGAAATAGACCGTCTGGCCGCGCGCGGCCTCCTCCACCTTGTTCCAGTCCGACAAGTCGGCGGCGGAAGCTTCGCGGGCGAAAAAGACCGCGGCGAGTACGCCAACCAGGGGCAACAGGTTTTTCAAGTCCTTGATCTCCGGAATGAATTGCAAACGTCCAGTCTTATCCGCAGCGTGCCGGACACGGTCAAAACACGGTTGTGTGACACTTGCGGAGATTCAACCGCCGCGGTTCGTGAGCGTGCGCGAAACGGCATCGAGCCAGCCGGCATATTTGCGCTCGCGCGCGTCTGCGTCCATCGCCGGTTCGAATCTCCGGTCAAGCGACCAGGCTTGCGCGAAGCCCTCTTCGCCGGGCCACACGCCTGCCTGCGATCCGGCGAGCCAGGCTGCGCCAAGCGCGGTGGTCTCGAGAATCTTCGGCCGGTCGACGGGTGCATCGAGAATGTCGGCGAGGAACTGCATTGTCCAGTTGCTGGCGACCATGCCGCCATCGACACGCAGCACCGTTTCGCCGGAGGGCTTCCAGTCGCCCTGCATGGCTTCCAGCAGATCGCGCGTCTGGTAGCAGACACATTCGAGCGCCGCGCGGGCGAGTTCCTTCGGGCCGGAATTGCGCGTCAGGCCGAAGATCGCGCCGCGCGCGTCGGCGTCCCAATAGGGGGCGCCGAGACCGGTGAATGCAGGCACGAGATAGACTTGCTGCGTCGGATCGGCTGCCTGCGCCAGTTCACCTGTTCGTTGTGCCGCATCGATGACGCCGAGGCCGTCGCGCAGCCACTGCGCGGCTGCCCCGGCGATGAAGATCGAGCCCTCCAGCGCATAGGTCGTACGGCCCTTGAGCCGGTAGGCGATCGTGGTGAGCAGCCGGTTGTTCGACGCCACCTTGTCCGGCCCGGTATTGAGCAAGGCGAAACAGCCGGTGCCGTAGGTCGACTTGAACATGCCCGGCGCGAAGCACGCCTGGCCGATGGTGGCGGCCTGCTGGTCGCCGGCAATGCCGCGAATGGGAATGGCCGCGCCGAACAATTCAGGCAGCGTCTCGCCATAGTCGGCAGCGCAGTCGCGTACCTGCGGCAGCATCGAGGCAGGCACGCCCATATGGGCGAGCAATTCCTCATCCCAGCAATTGTCGGCGATGTTGTAGAGCAGCGTGCGCGAGGCGTTGGTCGCGTCCGTTGCATGTACCTTGCCGCCAGTCAGACGCCAGACGAGAAAGGAATCGATGGTGCCGAAGGCAAGCTCTCCGCGTTCGGCTGCTGCGCTCGCACCCTCGACATTGTCGAGGATCCAGCGGACTTTTGTTCCGGAGAAATAGGGATCGAGCAGCAGGCCGGTGCGTTCGGTGAACTGGGGTTCGAGGCCGCGTTCCTTCAGCCGGGCGCAAAAGGGAGCAGTGCGGCGGTCCTGCCAGACAATGGCGCGGTGCACCGGCTTGCCGGTCTTGCGGTTCCACACCAGCGTCGTCTCGCGCTGGTTGGTGATGCCGATCGCGGCAATTGCGGAAGCGGCAATGCCTCCCTTGGCGATGACCTGACGGACAGTCTCAACGACGCTTTGCCAAATTTCCTCGCCGTCATGCTCCACCCAGCCCGACTGCGGAAAGTGCTGCGTGAATTCCTGCTGCGCGCTCGCCCTGACCGAGGCAGGTCCGTCAAACAGGATGGCGCGCGAGGAGGTTGTGCCCTGGTCTATCGCCAGAATCATTCCCGTCATTTGTCCCCTCCCAGGGAGTTGTCAGCCGCGCATGTCGACGATGACGCGGCCCCTTATCTTGCCGCCGATAATCTCGTGCGCGGCCGCCACGATGTCGTCGAAGCCGATGGTCGTGGTCAAGGCGTCGAGCTTCTTCATGTCGAGCTCAGAGGCAATGCGGTCCCAGGCTACGATACGCCTCTCCTTCGGCGCCATGACCGAATCGATGCCGAGCAGCGAGACGCCGCGAAGGATGAAGGGCATGACCGTGGCGGGCAGGTCGAAGCCCTGCGCCAGTCCGCAGGCCGCAATCGCGCCGCCGTAGTTCGTCTGCGCCAGAAGGTTGGCCAGCGTGTGCGAGCCAACACTGTCGATGCCGGCGGCCCAGCGCTCCTTGGCGAGTGGTTTGCCGGGGGCGGACAGTTCGGCCCGGTCGATGACTTCCGCAGCGCCGAGATTCTTGAGGAAAGCCGTCTCGTCCATGCGCCCGGTCGAGGCGATCACGGACCAGCCAAGTTTCGACAAAAGCGCGATGGCGACCGTGCCGACGCCGCCGCTGGCGCCGGTCACGATTGCCGGTCCGTGCTGCGGCTTCATGCCGTGACGCTCCAGCGCCATGACGCAGAGCATCGCGGTATAGCCGGCGGTACCGATGCCCATCGCCTGCTTGGCGGTGAGGCCCTTGGGCAGCGGGATCAGCCAGTCGGACTTGACCCGGGCGAGGCCCGCATAGCCGCCCCAATGGGTCTCGCCGACGCCGAAGCCGTTGAGCAGCACGCTGTCGCCCTCGCGAAACAGCGGGCTTTGCGACTTGACCACCGTGCCAGCAAAATCGACGCCCGGCACCATCGGCCAGTGCCGCACGACCGGGCTCTTTCCGGTGATTGCGAGACCGTCCTTGTAGTTCACCGTCGTCGCCTCGACGGCAACGGTGACATCGCCTTCCATCAGGTCGTCTTCGGTGAGCGTCACGGTTTCGACGGTCTGCTTCTTCTCTTCGTCGCGCGATACGCGAATAGCCCGGAATGACTCAGCCATGTTCGAGATGCCTTTTCTGTTCGGTTGTCATGCCCCGCCTTCCTTGCGGCGATGGCGCAAACTTTCCAGCACCTCGTCGAGAATGATGACCATCGCGCCTATGGTGATGAAACTGTCGGCAAAATTGAAGACCGCGAAAGACCAGCTTTGCGTGTGAAAGAGGATGAAGTCCACCACATGTCCAAGCCGGACGCGGTCGATGAGATTGCCGATGGCGCCGCCAAGCACAAGCGCATAGCCGAGCCTCGCCAGATGCTGATGCGGTTGCGAGCGGAACCACAGATAAAGGATGAAACCCGAGATCGCCAGCGTCAGCGCGATCAGCGCCACATCGTCGAGGCCGGACAGAAACGAGAAGGCAATGCCGGTGTTGTAGGTGCGAAACAGCGACAGCATGGGCAGTAGCGGCACCGGCTCCTGCAGCGGCAGGCCGGTCTCGACCCAATATTTGCTGACCTGGTCGAGCGCCACCGCTGCGATGATGACGAGCGCGCCGGTTATCCGGTTCATGCCATGCTTTCCTTCAGTGCGAACCGGCGCACCTCGTAGAGCATCACGCCGGTCGCGACCGCCAGGTTGAGCGAATCGGCAGCCCCGGCCATCGGGATGCGGCACAGAACGTCGCAGCTCGCGGCAAGTTCGGGCGGCAGGCCCTGCTGCTCGTTGCCCATCATAAGGAGGACCGGTTTTCCGGAATAATCCGGCGAGCGATAGTCGACCGAGCCTTCCAGATGCGTGCCGGCGACCAGCCCCGGCCAGCCTTTGCGCCACTGAAGGAATTGCGCCTGCGTCGCGCGCGCCAACGGCACGTGGAAGAGCGAGCCCATGGTTGCGCGTACGGCCTCGATGTTCCACGGATCGGTGGTCTCGCCTACGAGGATCACGCCCTTGGCCCCGACGCCGTCGACCGTTCGGATGATGGTGCCGAGGTTGCCGGGATCGCGGACCCGGTCGAGCGCCAGCCAGACATCGCCGTCCTTCGGGCGGATCGCTGCAAGTTCG
Source organism: Salaquimonas sp. (assembly GCA_041742235.1). Classification (GTDB taxonomy): domain Bacteria; phylum Pseudomonadota; class Alphaproteobacteria; order Rhizobiales; family Rhizobiaceae; genus BOKV01. Next base: position 7,206 of record JBGSJA010000126.1, read on the forward strand.
GTCCAGCGCTGGCCGAAGACGGCAACCGCCATTTGCGGATTGTCGCGGCGGCTGATCGCGCCGAGCACTTTCTCGCTGACCTCGAGGATGAGCGCGCCGCGGGCCCGGGCACGGGCTGCCGCCGCCTGCAGATGCGGCTCATGCGCCATCCGCTTGGCATAGACCATGACATGCACCGGCCAGCCGCCGTCGAGCGCGTCGGTGACAAGCTTCAGCCCCTCGCCGAGGAAGCGCTTCTCGCTGTCGCGGTTCTTCTTGAGCGCCAGCGCGCGGATATCCTTGATCACCGGATTGGCGAGCGAGGTTATTTCCTTGACCTGACCGGCGCGCGGCGTGTCGTTCATGGCGCGATCCAGCGCGAGAACAGTGAGGTGGAGAGCATGCGGGTGCTGCCCTCGGTGCGGATCACGAGTTCGCCCGATTCGAGACTGCCGCCGCTGTCGCCCATGATTTCCTGCATCACTTCATGCAGGGCAAAGAAGGATGCGCGGATCGAGTAGGCAGTCAGGATGACGAAAAGCGGGCGGTCGGACATCAGGTCGCGAACCAGGTCGAGCATGTGCGGCAGGTTCTCGAAGAGCTGCCAGACTTCGCCCTTGGGGCCGCGGCCATAGCTTGGCGGGTCGAGCACGATGGCGTCGTAGCGGCTGCCGCGCCGCAGTTCGCGTTCGCAGAACTTCACCGCATCGTCGCAGATCCAGCGGACGGGTTTTGCCTCCATGCCGGCAAGCAACTGGTTCTCCCGCGCCCAGCCGATCGCCTTCTTGGAGGCGTCCACATGGGTTACATGGGCACCGGCACGCGCCGCCACCAGCGAGGCAAGGCCGGTATAGCCGAAGAGGTTGAGCATGCGCACCGGACGGTTCGCTGCGGAAATCTTGTCCTCAATGAAACGCCAATGCGTCGATTGCTCGGGAAACACGCCGACATGACGGAAGGACGTGAAGCGGCCGAGATAGGCGATGCCGTCCCAGTCGAGCGGCCAGGTCTCGCCTAGCTGGGTCTTGGGGAAGCGCCAGCGGCCCATGCCGTCTTCCTCGGTGTCGCCGGTGAAGATCGCATCGGCCTTGCGCCATTCGCGCGGGTCGAGCGCCGGACGCCACAATGCCTGGCCTTCAGGCCGCTCGATAACATAGGCGCCGTAGCGCTCCAGCTTGCGGCCGTTGCCGCTGTCGAGCAGCGCGTAGTTGCGCTCGCTGGCCGCCTCCAGAATGACCGGCACGGTCTCCGGCAGACGGCCCCTCGAAGGAGGGCTGCGTTCCGGTTGCGCCGGCGTAGCGGTGGAATGGGATCGCTCGTTCAAATGGACTTCGACCTTTTGCCAATGTCAGCGCGCAAAGCCCTACTGTAATTCGGGCGCGGACAAAACCCCATTGCGGCCGCTTGCCCGAAAGCGGACAGCATGCGATTTGTTCGGCAACAAGGAGCCGACCGATGGATCTAACAGGCGAATACATCATTGAAGCCCCGCGCCAGAAGGTCTGGGAGGCGCTGAACGATCCTGACGTGCTGCGCGCGTGCATTCCCGGCTGCGAATCGCTGGAAAAGAAATCCGATACCGAAATGGCCGCAACGGTGGTCACCAAGATCGGTCCGGTCAAGGCGAAGTTCAGCGGCGAGGTCCGGCTCGAGAACATCAACGCGCCGGTGAGCTATACCATTGCCGGCGAAGGCAAGGGCGGCATCGCCGGCTTCGCCAAGGGCGGGGCGGATGTGGTACTGGACGTGGTGCCGGAGGGAACGAAGCTGTCCTATGCCGTCAAGGCGCAGATCGGCGGCAAGCTGGCGCAACTCGGCTCGCGCCTCATCGATTCGACCGTGAAAAAGCTCGCCGACCAGTTCTTCCAGAATTTTTCCGATACAGTGTCGCCAAGAAGCGAAACGGTCGCCTGACAGGCCGCCGGGACGCATTACGCCCCGGTGACACGAGCCAGCTCAGAACTTGTAGCTCAACCCGACGCGGATGACATCCACGTCTTCGAGCGAGTAGCTGTCGCCGGCATCGCCGTCCGGCAGATCGCTGCTTCCGAACGAATGCGTCTCGGAAAATGCGTAGTGCAGATATTCGCCGCGCAAGACCCAGTTGTTGGCCATCATGTACTCCAAGCCTGCGCCGGCGACCCAGCCGTGATCGGTAAATTCGATCGACGAAGGAGAAGGCGGCGGCGTGGAGCTGTCGTCGGTATCCGTCAGGGAATGCCGCGCCCATGCGACGCCGCCGGTACCGTAGAACAGAAGCGAGCCATTCGCGATGCCCATCCGGCCGCGCAAGGAAGCCAGCCAGTCGACTTCCGATTCGAGGACATCCACGGACGGTTGGTCGTTGTGCGGCATGGAGTCATCCATGCCGGTCGCCGTGATATCGCCTTCGATGCCGAACACCAGCGAGTCCATCTGCCAGTTGCAGCCCACCTGGCCGCCGCCGAGCCAACCCTCGGGATGCAGGTTGCCGAGATCGTTGAAGCTGCTGTCGTTGCTGTCATGCACGCCGCCGTTCTGGCCGTGCCCGTAGCCGCCATGGACACCAACATAGCAGCCAGACCAGCCCGGTACGGCCACAACCGGCTCGACCGGAATGAGATCCGCCGCATGAGCCATGGAAGCCGAAAGGCCGAGGGCCGCCAAAAAAACAATAGTAGGCTTCATGACCCCGTTCCCCGCTTGCAAATCGAATTTCCAACTGTCCGATCAATTTATGCGGAGGTGATAATTTGTATGTAACTTTACAGTCACAGAACCTGAAAAATCGTCGGATCGTGTCGCCGGCGGCAAAAGCTGTGGACAACATGCGGGGGTGTGTTGCATCACCCGGCACTCCTGCAGAGCAGCCGGAACCTATGCCGCCCTGCTGCGGCCGGCTGGTACGGGAAGCGCCGCAACACCCTGCTTTTCCTGAACCAGCGCATCGGCGCGCTTGCGTTGTTCCTCGGCCTCGGCGCGCCAGGTACGTGCTTCCAGCGCCTGCTTCCTGGCTTCCTTGCGGTGGCGGCCCTGGCTCAGCCAGACAAGACAACCGCCGATCAGCAGGCCGGTGGCGAGTGCGGCGAAGATGAACACGAAAAACGGCAGCGTCAGCGAAATCGCCGGATTTTCCCTCGAGAACGGGTCAAGCAGCATCGTCACAGGCGCGCGGTTGGCAACCGAAAATACAATCAGAACCACCGCCACCGGTACGGCAACGAACAACCACAAAAGCCTGCTCACGCGTGAATTCCTTTCAAGGCGACCGGTACAGCAAAACGTTCCGCACTCCGCCTCCCTCTAGCTGCCATTCAGTCTTTCGCGCAATTCCTTGCCGGTCTTGAAGAAGGGCACCCATTTCTCGTCGACTTCGACCTTGACGCCGGTACGAGGATTGCGGCCGGTACGCGCCGGGCGGTTCTTGACCGAAAATGCGCCGAAGCCGCGCAACTCGACCCGGTCGCCGCGCGAGAGCGCCACCGTGATCTCGTCAAGGATGGCATTGACGATATTTTCCACATCGCGCTGATACAGATGCGGATTCTTGAGGGCAATCACCTCGACAAGTTCCGACTTGATCATTTGCCCATCCTCTCCAGCACTGGTTCTTGACTTTGCATCACGGAGACAAGACCGTCAAGAAACAGACGTTTGGAGATAACTTCGCGCAATTGCATGATATCCAGCATCACATCATCACTCCCGATCAGCCGTACGATTCGGCTCAGACCGGCGACATTGCCTAGAATATTTCCGTTTCCACGATCCGGTTTCCACTCGATGATCTTCAAATCGCGCGAGATCGACTTCGACTCGGCCAGCCAATCCTTTGTTGCATCTTCTCCGCCCAGTTGATCGACAAGACCGTTCGCAAGCCCCTGCGAGCCGGTGAAGATGCTGCCATCGGCCAGTTGCCGCGCCTTGAAGGGTTCGAGCTTGCGCCTTTCGGCGACGAGGCCGACGAAATACTCGTAGGAATCATTCACCACACGGCCGATCATCTGCTTGGCTTCCTCGCTGGCCGGCCCGAAGGGCGAGGGTTCGGCCTTCATCGGCGAGGATTTGATCGCATCGACCTTGACGCCGACCTTGTCGAGCAGGACCGAGGCGTCGGCGTACTGGAACAGTACGCCAATCGATCCGACGATCGAGGAGCGCCGCGCCACGATGCGTTCCGATCCGCAGGCGATCATGTAGGCGGCGGAAGCGGCGAGCGTTCCTACATTGGCGACGACCGGCTTCTTTTCATTCAGCTTGCGAACGGCCTCGTAGATCGCCTCGCCGCCGGCGGTCGAACCACCCGGCGAGGATATGTCGAGGATCACGGCCCGCACCCGATCTGTCCGAGCAATCTTGTCCAGCATCTCGATCAAAGCGCGGTCATCGGAAATGAAGCCTTCGATCTTGACCCTGGCAATATGTTCGCGCCCCGCATTGGCGAACAGGCCGCCCGCGCCGGCCAGCGCCACGATCACGCCCGCCAGCAGGAGAAAGGCGGCAACGCGCCAGAAGGTGAGCTTGCGGCGCATGCGGCGCCGCTCGATGATCTCGTCCGCGGTCAGGGTCATGGCTCGCTCCCTTGGATTGACCATTTGGCAATGCGGTAGCAGGCGTGACCGTCATGGGCAAGCCGGATCGAGGGCGCTGTGGCTGCTAAAGGAAGGTTGCAACAAAAAAGGGCCCGCAATCCATGCGGGCCCTTCTTCGCGTAACAAAGGCGGAGATTATTCGGCCTTCTTTTCCTTGAGCGCCGCGCCGAGAATGTCTCCCAGCGATGCTCCCGAATCGGTGGAGCCATACTGGGCCACCGCTTCCTTTTCCTCGGCGATTTCCAGCGCCTTGATCGAAACGGCCACCTTGCGCGACTTCTTGTCGAACTGGGTGATGCGGGCATCGACCTTCTGGCCGACCGAGAAACGCTCGGGACGCTGTTCGTCCCGGTCGCGCGACAGGTCGGACCGCTTGATGAAGGTTGCGATGTCGGTGTCGGCGATAACGACGTCGAGGCCGGTATCCTTCACGCCGGTCACTTCGCAGGTAACGACCGCACCCTTGCGCAGGCCGCCCGATTCGGCCGCCGTCGCAACCGGATCGGAACCGATCTGCTTGATGCCGAGCGAGATGCGCTCCTTCTCGATATCGACGTCGAGGACCTTCGCCTTGACCATGTCGCCCTTGTTGTATTCCTCGATGACTTCCTCGCCGGGACGGTTCCAGTCGAGATCCGACAGGTGGACCATTCCGTCGACATCGCCGTCGAGGCCGATGAACAGGCCGAACTCGGTCTTGTTCTTGACTTCGCCCTCAACCTCGGAGCCATTGGGATACTTGGCTGCGAAAGTCTCCCACGGATTGTCGAGCGTCTGCTTGAGGCCGAGCGAAATGCGACGCTTGGCCGGATCGACCTCGAGCACCATGACTTCGACTTCCTGCGAGGTCGCGACGATCTTGCCGGGGTGGACGTTCTTCTTGGTCCAGGACATTTCCGAGACGTGGATCAGCCCTTCGATGCCCGGCTCCAGTTCGACGAACGCGCCGTAGTCGGTGATGTTGGTGACGCGGCCCTTGACCTTGGCGCCGATCGGATACTTGGCGCCGATCGCTCCCCACGGGTCGCTTTCCAGCTGCTTCATGCCCAGCGAGATGCGGTGGGTTTCCTGGTTGACGCGGATGATCTGCACCTTGACCGTCTGTCCGATGGACAGGATTTCGGACGGATGGTTGACGCGCCTCCAGGCCATGTCGGTGACGTGCAGCAGGCCGTCGATGCCGCCTAGGTCGACGAACGCGCCGTAATCGGTGACGTTCTTTACGACGCCGTCGACGATCTGGCCTTCCTCGAGGTTCTGCACGATTTCCGAACGCTGCTCGGCGCGGCTTTCCTCAAGGATGGTGCGGCGCGACACGACGATGTTGCCGCGGCGGCGATCCATCTT
>JBGSJA010000127.1:0-2327 GCA_041742235.1 Salaquimonas sp.
AGTACAACCGGCGCATCACCGCCGACACGCCCTTCGAGATCACCGGGCCGGCAGCCGGGCATGACCGGATGAAGACCGGTGCCGATGCGACGGGCACCAAGGTGCTTGGCACGCTCAACAATTGCGCCGGCGGCATCACGCCCTGGGGCACTTTTCTGATGGCCGAGGAAAACTTCAACGGCAACTTCATGGGCGAATTGCCGGAAGGTCATCCGGAAACCGCGAATTACAAGCGCCTCGGAGCGCCCGCCGGATGGTACCAGTGGGGCAAGTTCCATGACCGCTTCGACGCAGGGAAAGAGCCGAACGAACTCAACCGGTTCGGCTGGATCGTCGAGATCGATCCGATGGATGCCAACTCGGTGCCGAAGAAGCGCACGGCGCTTGGCCGCTTCAAGCATGAAGGCTGCGAAACGGTGGTCAACAAGGATGGCCGCGTCGTCATCTATTCGGGCGACGACGAACGCTTCGACTATGTCTACAAATTCGTGACCAAGGGCACGTACAACCCCGCTGACCGCGCCGCCAACATGAACCTCCTAGACGAGGGAACGCTCTATGTCGCGCGCTTCAACCCGGACGGTACGCTTGACTGGATGCCGATGGTGCATGGCGAAGGTCCGCTGAAAGCGGAAAACGGCTTTGCCGACCAGGCGGGCGTGCTCATCGCCGCACGCCTTGCCGGCGACGCACTGGGCGCCACCAAGATGGACCGTCCGGAGGACATTCAGCCAAACGCCGCAACCGGCCGCGCCTATCTGATGCTGACCAACAATACGCGGCGCGCCGAGGACCAGGTGGACGCGGCAAACCCGCGCGCCAAGAACGCCTTCGGCCACATCATCGAAATCATCGAGCCGGATGCCGATTTCGCCGCAACACAGTCGAAATGGGAAATCCTTGTAAAGTGCGGCGACCCTGCGGTCGCGGAAGTGGGAGCGACCTTCTCGGCTGCCACCACGGCCAATGGCTGGTTCGGCATGCCCGACAACTGCACCATCGATGCCGATGGCCGGCTTTGGGTTGCTACCGACGGCAACAACGAAAAGGCGACCGGCCGCACCGACGGGCTTTGGGCCGTCGACACGGCAGGGCAGGCGCGCGGGACCTCAAAGCTTTTCTACCGTGTGCCGGTGGGCGCGGAACTGTGCGGGCCCTGCTTCACGGCGTCATCGCAAACGCTGTTTGTCGCCGTCCAGCATCCGGGCGACGAGGGCCTTGCCACCTTTGAGACCCCGGCAACGCGCTGGCCCGACTTCAGCGATGCGATGCCCGTTCGTCCCTCGGTCGTGGTGATCGAGAAGCAGGGCGGCGGCAAGATCGGGTAGCTTGAAACAGCCCCCGGTCCGCCTCGCGGGCCGGGGGTGCGTCATCTTCGCGAAAGAATGAAAGGTCAGGCCGGCAGGCGCCTGGCATATTCGTCCTTCAGGCGCATCCACTGATCCCAGAAGGGCGCAGGATTTTTTCCGGTTGCGCGGGCGACCAGAATATCCAGATGCCCATGCCAGCCGGCACTGACATTGAGCAGCACCGAGCGGTCGGCGACGCGGTGATGGGTCAAGGTAAGCATCACCTTGTCGCCCCTCGGCTCCAGCAGGAAAGTCACGCCACCCATGCTTCCCCAAGTGATGCCCAGTCGGTGTGGCGGATCGAGTTCCGTGATTGTAACGCTCATGCGGTGATCCGCTGGGAAGTTCTCAGGCCGGGTGCCGGGCGGATCGGTCAGCTCGTCATTGTGCCAGACAAGCTCGGTCTGGGCCCCGAGGCGCAGCTCCATGTCGCCGGAGGCAAGCCACTGGCGGCGAAGGTCGCTTTGAGTCAGGTAGGCCCAGCAGCGCTCGATGGGTCCGGGAAGGATCCGCTGGATCGTCAAGGTCGCTGGTTCGGTGATCCGGCCATAGGCGTCAATGGGTGTGAACTCGTTCATGGTTACTCTCCTTCGGGGGCAGGGGGCTGTTTGGCATCTTCCTCACGAAGAAGCCTGTCGAGCGTGTCGAGACGGTTGGTCCAGAATCGTTCGTATTGGTCGAACCACTGCTTGGCGCTGGCCAACGGACCGGGGTCGAGGCTGCACACATGGGTGCGGCCGTTCACCTGCCGGCGGATGAGGCCGGCGCTCTCCAGCACCTTCACATGCTTGGAAGCGGCTGCCAGCGACATGTCAAATGGCCGGGCGAGTTGCCCCACCGTGCGATCGCCATCGGCAAGGTCGCGCAGCATTTGTCGGCGGGTCGCGTCGCCAAGCGCATGAAAGATTGCATCGAACTGAATTTCAAAATGCTCAACCATGTGGTTGAATATGACCCGGTACGGCGAATTAGTCAACC
>JBGSJA010000128.1:0-5363 GCA_041742235.1 Salaquimonas sp.
CATGTTGAAGATGGTGGTGATGAAGTTGATCGCGCCAAGGATCGACGATGCGCCGGCGATGTGCAGCGAAAGGATTGCGAGATCCATGGCTGGACCCGGCTGTCCGGCCGTGGAGGAAAGCGGGGGATAGATCGTCCAGCCGCCGCCCACCCCGTTCGATCCCGCCGGTCCTTCGACGAACATCGACAGGATCAGCAGCAGGATTGCCGGCGGCAGCAGCCAGAACGAAATGTTGTTCATGCGCGGAAACGCCATGTCCGGCGCGCCGATCATGATCGGCACCATCCAGTTGGCGAAACCGCCGATCAGCGCCGGCATCACCATGAAGAAGATCATGATCAGGCCGTGGCCGGTGACGAACACGTTGTAGACATGCGGATCGCCGAATATCTGCATGCCCGGCTCGTGCAGTTCCGCGCGCATTGCCACCGAAAGGCCGCCGCCGAAGAAGCCCATGATGATCGCAAAGATCAGATAGAGCGTGCCGATGTCCTTGTGGTTCGTCGAGAAGAACCAGCGGCGAAAGAAACCGGGCTTGTGGTCATGTGCTTCGTGAGCCACCGCACCTGCTGCCATTTTGTCTGCTCCTTATTGAATTGCGGTGTTGTCAGTTGCCGGCGACGTTGACCTGGCCGGCGATCGCGGCCATCAGCGCCTTGTTGGCGCCCCCGAGGTCGTTCGCCGCAGTGGCCCGCCATGCCGTGTATTGCTCCTCGCTCACCACCCGGATCGCGATCGGCATGAAGGCGTGATCCTTGCCGCAAAGCTCGGAACATTGCCCGTAGAAAATGCCCTCGCGTTCAGCCTTGAACCAGGTTTCATTGAGGCGGCCGGTGACGGCGTCCATCTTGAAGCCAAGCGATGGAACCGTGAAGGAATGCAACACATCGGCCGCGGTCACGAGGACGCGAACCATCTTGCCGACGGGAACCACCAGCTCGTTGTCCACGGCCAGCAGACGCGGATAGGCCGCAAGGTCTTCCTTGCCCGAGCCCGGACGGTCTTCCTCGGAAAGCATGATCGAATCGAAGGAAAGAAGCGTCTCGTCCTGGTATTCATAGCCCCAGTACCACTGGTTGCCCGTGGCCTTTACGGTCAGGGCCGGCTCCTCGGCCGGGACCATCTGGAATTTCAGGAGATTGAAGGAGGGGATGGCGATGGCGATGAGCACGATGATAGGCACGATCGTCCAGACCGCCTCGATCAGCGAATTGTGGCTGGTCCTGGACGCGACAGGATTTGCCGAGGCGCGAAACCGGATCATGACGACCAGCAGAAGCACCATCACCAGGATCGTGATGGGTACGATGAAATAGAGCGTATAGGCGCTGAACCATTCGATCCGCGCAGCGAACTCGCTCGCAGGCACCTGGTGCCAGATTTGCCAGTCGGCGACCTGCTGCGCCAGGGCGCCCGTCGCACTGGCCGCCAGAACAAACAAAGTGGCAATTGCCGTGACCAATCTCATCACGCGTGATCTCCCTTGGCGGGGCGAGAACCCCTTGCAGTGTCGCCGGATGGGCAAATGACGCAACGCCCGTTCCGGCAAGCTTCGAATAGTGCGGTCAGCCGCGGACGGCAAGCCACAAAGCGGGCAGCGAACGCGCCATATCGCATTGACTTGTGTCAAACCACAACGCAATGCAGCCTGCAACGTGGCCAACCGCCTCGATCGTGCGGCATTTTTGCACTTTCCGCGCACCCTGCCTCAAACCAACCGCATTTGCGGACAATGGAGGTCGATTGTTACGCGGGTTTGTCCGCGCCGGTCGCGTTGGCGCACCCCGAGCCCGCAGCGGGCTTTGTTAACGGTCCCGCAACGTAATAAAGTATGATTCGATCTGAACGGGCTTCCCTGAAAATGGTCTTTCCTGTCAACAAATTCAAACATCTGGTACGCGGCACGATGCTGGCGGCGGCGGCTTGCGGCGGCATTTGCGCGGCGTTGCTTCTTTCGCAAGCCGGCGGGGCACACGCGCAGATGCGCGTCGTTTCCGAGCACGGCTTCTGGAAGGTCATCTGCGAGACGCCTCCGGGCGCGACGGCCGAGCAATGCGGCATCCACCAGGCGGTCCAGGACGGCGAGCGCACCGAGCTTGGCCTGTCCATCACCATATTGCGCCCGGCCGACCGCAAGGGCGACCTCATGCGCATCCAGGCGCCGCTGGGCATTCTCCTGCCAACCGGCGTCGGCCTTGAGATTGACGGCGAGAATTTCGGCAATGTCTGGTTCATCAAGTGCTTCGCGGACGGCTGCTGGGCGGACGCCGATATCGACGCCAAGCTGCTCGAGGCGCTTCGCAAGGGCAAGCAGGCGATCTTCAAGGTGTTCCCGACGCCGGAGGAAGGGGTCGGCATCCCGGTCGATCTTTCCGGATTTTCCGAGGCATATTTGAAAATCTCCTGATTTGTGGCGCCTGCGCTGTGTAAGGCGCAATGGCGAGGTGACGCACTTGCCCCGCATGGTCCCGGCAATCCTTGCCATCGCCCTGTTCATGGAACAGATGGATTCGACGGTGATCGCGACGGCCCTGCCCGCAATCGCCGCCGATCTTGATACCAGTCCGATTGCGCTGAAACTTGCGTTGACAGCCTATCTGGTGGCGCTGGCAATCTTCATCCCGGTCAGCGGCTGGATGGCGGACCGGCACGGCGCCAAACGCGTCTTCGTGGCGGCGATCGGGGTATTCGTCGCAAGCTCGATATTGTGCAGCCAGGCCGATTCGCTGGGCTTCTTCGTGTTCGCTCGCTTCCTGCAAGGCATGGGCGGAGCGATGATGACGCCGATCGCGCGGCTGGTGCTGGTTCGCGGCACCCCGCGCAACGAGCTGGTTTCAGCGATGGCCTGGCTTACCATTCCAGCGCTAGCAGGCCCGCTGCTCGGCCCGCCCATCGGCGGCTTCATCACCACTTTCGCAAGCTGGCACTGGATATTCCTGATCAATGTGCCGATCGGCATTGCCGGGATGCTGGCCACATGGCGCTATCTGCCGCAATTGCCCGCTTTCGAACCGGCCCCGATGGACTGGCGCGGGTTCCTGCTGGTCGCAGGCTGCGCGTCGGGCATCATCTTCGGCATGTCGGTCATCAGCCTGCCTGCCCTGCCGATGGAGGCAGGCTTGGCGGCGGTGGTGACCGGCATTGCCTGCGGCATCGTCTACTATCTGCACGCGCGCAAGGCAGAGCGCCCGATCCTCCCGCTGTCGCTGCTGGAAAACCGCCCTTTCAGGGCCAGCGTCACCGGGGGCTCGCTGTTTCGCATCGGCATCGGAGCGGTGCCGTTTCTCTTGCCGCTGATGCTTCAACTGGGCTACGGCCTGTCGCCTTTCGAGAGCGGCATGATCACCTTCGTGAGCGCCATCGGCGCGATGTCGATGAAGTTCGTCGCGGCCCGCATTTTCGCGGCATACGGCTTCAGGGCCGTGCTGCTCGCTTCCGGCGTCATCGCATCGGCGACGGTCGCGCTGACATCTGCTGCATCTCCCGCCGCCGGATATGCGTGGGCGTTGTATCTCGTGCTGCTGGCCGGCGGTTTCTCCCGCTCGCTGTTCTTCACCGGCATCAACGCACTTGCCTTTCTCGACATATCGGATCGCGAGGCGTCGCAGGCAACGGCATTTTCCGCCGTCGCGCAGCAAACGAGCATCGCCATGGGCGTTGCCGTGGCCGGCGGCGTGCTGGAAGCCACCATGAAGCTTGGTAGCGGCGAACTGGGCATTGGCAATTTCCAGATTGCCTTTGTCGTGGTAGCCGCAATCATGGCGCTTGGCGTGTTTCCGCTGCTGCGGATCGACCCGAAAGCCGGGGCGAAAGCGGAAGACCGGATCGAGGAGCGCGCCGGGCGCGATGAAGTCGCCAGTCCGGCGCAATGATTGCACAGGGCGAATGCACGCCCTACATTCGCGACAAACGAGGAACCTTCACCATGTCCGACGCCTTCAGCCTTGCCGACCGTTTCGATACCGGTCGCGATACTCTGGAAAAGACGCTCAAGGAATCGCTGCGCGGCGCCGAAGACGGCGAACTTTTCCTCGAATACGTTCAGTCCGAAGGATTGGTCTTCGACAACGGGCGGCTCAAGGCCGGCAATTTCTCCACCGACCAGGGCTTCGGGCTGCGCGCGGTTGTCGGCGAGACATCGGCCTATGCGCATTCGGGCGAATTGTCGCTTTCCGCGCTCAAGCGCGCCGCCGACGCTGTTTCTGCCGTGCGCAGCGGCGGAAACGTGATTTATGCCGCCGCGCCGCGCGGCACCAATGCGCGCCTCTATGGCGACGAAAACCCGATCGGTTCGCCCGCCTTCGAGGACAAGGTCCGCTTGCTTTCGGAAATCGACGCCTATGCCCGAGGGCTCGATCCGAAAGTTCGGCAGGTTTCGGCATCGATAGGCGGCAGCTGGCAGGTCGTCGAGATCTTGCGGCCGGACGGGCACATGGTCCGCGACGTGCGCCCCATGGTGCGCATCAACATTTCCATCGTCGCGGGCGAAGGCGACCGCCAGGAGACCGGCAGCTACGGCATGGGCGGGCGCAAGGGGTTCGGGGAATTCCTGCAGACCGAAAACTGGCGGAATGCGGTGGACGAAGCCTACCGCCAGGCGCTGGTCAATCTGGAGGCGGTCCCGGCTCCGGCGGGTACGTTCGACGTCGTTCTGGGGCCTGGCTGGCCAGGCGTGATGCTGCACGAAGCCGTGGGGCATGGCCTTGAAGGCGACTTCAACCGCAAGAAAACGTCCGCCTTCGCCGGGCTGATGGGCCATCAGGTCGCGTCGAAAGGCGTCACGGTGGTCGATGACGGGACAATCTTCGAGCAGCGCGGCTCGCTGACCGTGGATGACGAAGGAACGCCGAGCGCGCGCAACGTACTGATCGAGGACGGCATTCTGGTCGGCTACATGCAGGACCGGCAGAACGCGCGCCTGATGGGCGTCGAGCCGACCGGCAATGGCCGCCGGCAGTCCTATGCGCACCAGCCGATGCCGCGCATGACCAACACCTACATGCTCGCAGGCAGCCACGATCCGGCGGAAATCATAGCCTCGGTGAAGGACGGCATCTATGCCGTGTCGTTCGGCGGCGGACAGGTCGACATCACGTCGGGCAAGTTCGTCTTCAACTGCACCGAGGCCTATCGCATCCGCGACGGCAGGAAGGCCGAGCCGCTGAAGGGCGCAAACCTGATCGGCTCGGGTCCGGCCTCCATGCAGCGCATCACCATGATCGGCAACGATCTGCAGCTCGACAAGGGCGTGGGCATGTGCGGCAAGGCCGGGCAGTCGGTGCCGGTCGGCGTGGGCCAGCCGACGCTCCGCATGAACGAGGTGACCGTGGGCGGCACTGCCGCCTGATCAGGGGTAAAGGCGG
>JBGSJA010000129.1:0-17919 GCA_041742235.1 Salaquimonas sp.
GCGCGGCGCGAACCGCTACACGGGCGGCCCGCCCACCCGAACGGCGCGACCGCGACTCCGGCAGCAGCGCTTCTTCTTCAGCCATTTCCATTTCCTCCTTGCGCGCCCTTCATGAGCAGCGCGTCGATTTCATTGCCTGCAGCTGCCCGGTCGAAAGGCCTGAAATGCCCCTCGCCCATCATGGCGGTCATGCAGTCGCGGATTGCGGCATGGGTAACGCGAGCGACCTGCGAGCCGACGGAAATGCGTCGCGCCCCTGCCTGCGCCAATTGCGTAACCGAAACGGACTTGAAGGGACCTGCCGCAAGTGCGTTGACGGGCTTCCCGCCGGCAGCAGCGGCGACACGTCCCAGCGCTTCCAGATCGGGCAGGACCGGTACGTAGAGCAGGTCCGCACCGGCAGACGAAAATGCCGCGATGCGCCTCAACGCCTCGTCGAGCCCGTAGGCGCCGTTCATGAGTCCATCGGCCCGTGCACAGAAGACGAATGGCCGCCCGACCGTGCGCGCCGCGGAAGCCGCCGCCTTGACCCGCTCCACGGCAAGATCGAAACCATAAGCGGGATGGCCGTCGACCATCTGCGTATCCTCTATGGAGCAGCCGGAAAGACCGGCCTCGGCGGCGAGCCTGATCGTTTCTGCCACCGCGTCCGGATCATCGGCAAAGCCGTTCTCGAAATCGCCCGATACGGGAAGCGGCGTCGCAGCAACCATGTCGGCGGCATGGGCCAGCGCTTCGTCGCGGCTGACATGGCCCATGTCGGGCCGTCCCAGCGTGAAGGCAAAGCCGGCAGATGTCGTTGCCAGCGCCTTCGCGCCCATGGCAGCCATCATGCGTGCCGACCCGGCGTCCCACGGATTGGGAATGACAAAGCAGCCCGATCGATGAAGGTCTGCAAAGGTCTCGTGCCGGCTCACGCGCGCACCCTCTCCGAAGACGGATCGTACATCGGTTTCAGCGAAGCGATTGCCTTGTGGCGCTCGCCGGCAATTTCGATTTCATAGCGGGACGCGAGCACGCTTTCTGCGGTTTCACCGGCGCAAGACACGTAGCCCATGCCGATCGCCCCGCCGAGGAAATGCCCGTAATTTCCGGAAGTCACGGTCGAGACGATCTTGCCGTCGCGCACGATAGCCTCGTTGTGGAAGACGAGCGGTTCGGGGCTTTCAAGCCGGAACTGCACCATGCGTCGCTTGAGGCCCTCATCGCGCTTGCGCAGCACTGCATCGCGGCCGATGAAATCGGCCTTGGCGGTCTTCACTGCGAAGCCAAGGCCCGCGTCCAGCACATGGTCCTCGTCTGTGATGTCATGGCCGAAATGGCGGAAAGCCTTTTCGATGCGGCACGAGTCCAGCGTGTGGATGCCGCAAAGCTTCAGCCCGAATTCCGCGCCGGCTTCTTCGACCGCCTCGAACACATGCGCCGCCTGGTCGGTGGAGACGTAAAGCTCCCAACCAAGTTCGCCGACATAGGAGACCCGGTGCGCGCGGGCGAGGCCAAGGCCGATTTCGATCTCGCGCGCCGTGCCATAGGGGTGTCCCTCATTGGAAAGGTCGTTCGGGCTGACGGCACGCAGCAATTCTCGGGCTTTCGGACCCATCACGCAAAGCACCGCCTCGCCTGCGGTGACATCGGTAGTGACGGCAAATGCCTCGCCGACTTGCCGCCGCAGCCAGGCAAGATCGCGCTGCAGCGTCGCACCGGGCACCACCAGCAGGAACACCGTTTCGGTCAGGCGCGTAACGGTGAGGTCGCTCTCGATGCCACCACGCGAATTGAGCATCTGCGTATAGACGATGCGCCCCGGCTCGACGTCGACATCATTGGCGCAGACCCGCTGCAGGAAGGCGCAGGCGTCACGCCCCTCCACCTTGATCTTGCCGAACGAGGTCATGTCGAAAAGGCCGACGCCCTCCCGCACCGCCAAGTGTTCGGCGCGCTGATTGTCGAACCAGTTCTGCCGCTTCCACGAATATTCGTACCGTGCCTCCTGCCCCGCCTTGGCGAACCAGTTCGCGCGCTCCCATCCGGCGACTTCGCCGAAAACAGCACCGCGAGCCTTCAGGTGCTCATGCAGTGGCGAACGGCGCACGCCGCGAGCGGTCTCTACCTGGCGATATGGGAAATGGTCTGCGTAGAGCAGGCCCAGCGTCTCGGTCACCCGCTCCTTGAGATAGCGCCGGTTTTTCTGGAACGGCTGCGCCCTGCGAATATCGACCTCCCAAAGGTCGAAGGGCGGCTCGCCGTCGTTCATCCACTGCGCCAGCGCCATGCCCGCCCCGCCGGACGAAACGATGCCGATGGAATTGTACCCGGCCGCGATCCAGTAATTCTTCAGCTCCGGCGCCTCGCCCAGATAATACCGGTCGTCCGGCGTGAAGCTCTCAGGGCCGTTGAAGAAGGTGTGGATGCCGGTCGTGCCCAGCATCGGCATCCGGTTGACCGCCTGCTCGAGGATCGGCTCGAAATGGTCGAAATCCTCCGGAAGCTGGTCGAAGCAGAAGTCCTCCGAAATGCCGTTCATGCCCCACGGCTTGGCGACCGGCTCGAAGGCGCCGAGCATCATCTTGCCGGCGTCCTCCTTGTAATAGGCGCACTCGTCGGGCACCCGCAGCACCGGCAGGCGCGACAGTCCCTCGATCGGCTCGGTCACGATGTAGAAATGCTCGCAGGCATGCAGCGGCAGCGTCACGCCCGACATGGCTGCAAAGTCGCGCGCCCACATGCCGGCGCAATTTACCACCATCTCCGCCTCGATGGTTCCGTGTTCTTCGCCCTGCGCCCAGTCGACGCCGGTTACGCGGCCGTTTGCCTGCCGCACAGCGGTGACCTTTACGCCCTCGATGATGCGCGCGCCGTTCTGCCGCGCGCCCTTGGCCAGCGCCATGGCAATGTTGGCCGGGTCGCACTGGCCGTCGAGCGGCAGATGCACCGCCGCCACGACATCGGACACGTTGAGATGGGGATAGAGCGTTTTCACCTCGGCAGGGCTGATCTCGTTGACATCGATGCCGAAGGCCCGCGCCAGCGTGGCGTTGCGGTAGATCTCTTCCTTGCGATGTTCGGTGAGCGCGACGGTGATCGATCCGTTCTGGCGCATGCCGGTGGCAACGCCCGTTTCCGCCTCCAGCCGGACGTAGAGATCGGCGGAATACTTCGTGAGCCGCGTCATGTTCTGGGAACCGCGCAACTGGCCGATGAGGCCAGCCGCATGCCATGTGGTGCCGCAGGTAAGCTGCTTGCGCTCCAACAGCACCACGTCTTTCCAGCCAAGCTTGGCAAGGTGATAGGCAACCGAGCAACCGGAAACCCCGCCACCGACGATGACGGCCCGCGCCTTGGCGGGTATGGCCGCGCTCATGCAAGTTCTCCGGAAATTCGATGGCCAGCCGCGACAAGTCCGTCGCGCAACGCAGCAATGTGTTCGGGTCCGACTTCGCAGCAGCCGCCAACGATCTGTGCGCCGTCGCGCACCCAGCCAAGCGCGAAATCGGCATATTGCGACGGGCCGAGATCGTGCCGCGCTTCCAGCGATTTCACGGTGCCGCCGGGCTTGAGGCTGTCCACAGCCGTGAAAGCGTTGGCATAGGCGCCAAGCGGGCCGGAGCCTTTCGCAAACTCGCTCCAGTTTGCGGATATCGCCTCGGGCTTGGAGCAGTTGAGCAGGCGCGCCTCGACGCCGATTTCGTCAAGGATCGCATGCGCGTCGGCAAGGCTTTCCCCGCCGCGCAGCAGGCCCGATCCGTCGTCGCTCACGGTCATGCCCACCCAGACCGGCTTGCCACTTTCCTTGGCTGCCGTGGCTGCTGCGCGGACTTCCTTCAGCGAGGCGAGCGTCTCGCACAGGATCAGGTCGGCCCTGTCCGCCTGCAATTCGACAACCTGCCGGTAAAGCGCCAGGCACTCGTCATAGCAGGGCGCAACATCGGGACGGTAGCTCGCAAACAGCGGTGGCAGGCAGGCGGCAATGCGCACGTCTTCTGCACAAACATCACGCGCAACGGCCGCAAGCGTGTAGCCAAGATCCTGCAGCGGAACGAACCATTCGTCCATGCCGTCGCGCGCCAGCCTTTCCGGCGTCGCCGAATAGGTGTTCATGGTGATGACCCGCGCTCCGGCACGGATGAAATCGGCGTGCAGGTCGCGCACCAGTCCAGGTTCGTCCATCAGCACGCGCGCCGACCACATCGGCGTCGGCTCCTTGCCGGAACGGCGGATTAGTTCCTGCCCCATGCCGCCATCGGTGAGCACGATCCTCATGCACGGATCCTCTCGTTGTGGGCGTCCCATAGCGGCCGGTCTTCCTGCACAACCGCCCGAAACCGCTCGCCATAGATCTCGACCTCAAGTTCGGTCCCCGGCACTGCGAGATCCGTCCGCAGCATGCCCAGCGCGACCGAGCGCTGGACACGGTAGCCGAACGCGCCCGAGGTCGTCTCACCGACGACCTTGCCGTCATGCCAGAGCGTCGACATGTAGGGAGCGTCGCATTCTCCGGCGTCCACCACCAGCGTGACGAAACGCTTGGTAACGCCGCGCTGCTTTTCAGCGAGCAGCGCCGCCTTGCCCTTGAAGTCCGGCTTTTCCCATTTGATGAAGCGATCGAGCCCGCCCTGCAACACGGTGTAGTCGGTGGAAAGGTCGCCCTTCCACGCGCGGTAGCCCTTCTCGATGCGCAGGCTGTCGAGCGCGAACATACCGAAGGGCTTGAGTCCGTGCCGCCGGCCTTCCGCCCAGACCGCGTCGAAGATTGCCGCCGTGTCGTCCACCTTGCTGTGGATTTCCCAGCCGAGTTCACCGGCGAAGGACACCCGGACAAGCTGGCAATGCCTGCCCCCGATCCGCGCCGTCTGGTGTGTCAGCCATGGCCCGGTCAAATCGGCATCACAAATGGCCGCAAGGATGTGCCGCGATTTCGGCCCGGTGAGGATCTGGCAGGAAAATTCGTCGGTCACGTCCTCGATGGCGAAGGCCGCATTTTCCGGCATGTGTTTCTTCAGCCATTCCAGGTCGTGCCATTGTGCGACTGCCGCGGTTATGAGGAAATGGAAATCCTCCGCGATGGTCATGATCGACATTTCGGTGACGATCCGCCCGCCATCGTCGGCGAAATAGCCAAGGCCGATGCGGCCTGGCTTCGGCACCAGGCCGGTGATCATCGTCGAGAGCCACGCGCTCGCACCCTCGCCCTTGAGCCGGAACCGCGAAAAGCCCGGCAAGTCGAGTATGCCGGCGGCATCGCGCACGGCCTCGCATTCCTCGCGGATGCGCGGCTCCCACGGCCCGCCCCGCGCCCAGGTCTGCGTTGATTCCTCGGACGTGTCATCGCCGGGTTTGGCGTACCACAGGGCACGTTCCCAGCCATTGTAGGCGCCGTATTGCGCCCCGAATTCACTGGTGCGGTTGTGGATTGCCGACAGCTTCTTGTTGCGCCCCGCCGGCCAGGCATGGCGCGGAAAGTGCATTGCGTACTCGTGGCCATAGACTTCCATGCCCTTTGCAACGCAATAATCCTGGTCGCAAAAGGCAGTGAAGCGCCGCGGATCGCAGGACCACATGTCCCACTCCGTCTCGCCGCGCGTCACCCATTCCGACAGCACCTTGCCCGCCCCGCCCGCCTGGCAGATACCAAACGTGAAGACGCAGGCCTC
The DNA here is from genome assembly GCA_041742235.1 of Salaquimonas sp. Classification (GTDB taxonomy): domain Bacteria; phylum Pseudomonadota; class Alphaproteobacteria; order Rhizobiales; family Rhizobiaceae; genus BOKV01. The sequence continues at coordinate 5,652 of JBGSJA010000129.1, forward strand.
GAAGGCGTTGGGCACGCCCGGCATCGGCCCGATCAGCGGATTGCCGTCCGGCGTATAGGGGATCGGCCCGTTGATCACCTTGGAAAGGCCTGCCGTCGCAAGGATCGGCACGCGCTCCATCGCATCGTTGACGTACCATTCCAGACGGTCGAGATCGTCCGGGAAAAGCTGGAAGGAAAAATCCTGCGGCATCGGATCGGAAGCGTCCACCCAGTGCGCCTTGCAATTGCGCTCATAGGGACCGAGATTCATTCCGTGCTTTTCCTGCCGCAGGTAATAGGAGCTGTCGACATCGCGCAGCAGCGGCAGCTTGCCGCCCGATTCCTTTGACCAGGCTTCGAGTTCGGGAATGGTATCGAACAGGAGGTACTGGTGGCTCATCACCATCATCGGCATGTCGCGGCCGAACCACTTGCCGACCTCGCGGGCATAGTAGCCGGCGGCGTTGACGACATATTCGCAGCGGATTTCGCCCTGCGGCGTCGAAATGACCCATTCGCCGTTCTCGCGCCGCGCGCCGGTGGCCGGGCAAAAGCGCAATATCGTCGCGCCCATGTCGCGCGCGCCCTTGGCCAGCGCCTGCGTCAACTGCGCCGGATCGATGTCCCCGTCATAGGGATCGTAAAGCGCGCCGGAAAGATCATGCGTCTCAACGAACGGGTAGCGCGAGCGGATCTCGTTCGGCGACAATATGTCGAGGTCCATGCCCTGGTAGCGGGCCATGCCGACGACCTTCTTGAACTCCTGCAGCCGCTCCTTCGAATGGCCGAGCCGCACCGATCCGGTGACATGGTAGTTCATCGGATAGTCGACCGCCTGCGCCAGCCCGCGATAAAGCTGCGCCGAGTAGCGCTGCATGTTCATGATCGACCAAGACGCCGAGAAGGTCGGAACATTGCCCGCCGCATGCCAGGTGGAGCCGGCGGTCAACTCGTTCTTTTCCAGCAGCACGCAATCGGTCCAGCCGGCTTTAGCAAGGTGATAGAGTGAGGAGACGCCGACCGCGCCGCCGCCGATGATGACCACGCGCGCTTGCGCCGGAAACTTGCTCACGTTTCTCTCCCTGAAAACGCCGCGACTATCCGGCGATGGATAGTTCTTTTCAATTATGCCAATGACGGTTTATTGATCGGAAATCCCGATCAGATTGAACCGGCGTGCCCCATGCAAATCGAACTCATCGAAACCTTCCTCGATCTCATGCAAACCGGCAGCTTCAACCGCACCGCCGACCGGCTGGGCGTGACGCAGTCCACCGTATCGGGGCGCATCGCGGCACTGGAGGCCTCCCTGGGGACGCGTCTTTTCGCCCGGGGCAAGGGCGGCACCAGCCCGACGACCGCGGGGCTGCGGTTCGCCGGCCATGCAACGACCATGCGGCATGAATGGAACGAGGCGCGCCGGGCGGTGGAAACATCGGCCCTGCCGGGCCGCTCGCTGCGCATCGGCATGCAGAACGATCTTGCCGCCAGCCATATCGGCGACTGGGTGTCGCAGTTCCGCCAGGCGCTGCCCGACACCGCCTTCTACGTGGAACTCGATTATTCGACGCAGATGAGCAACGACGTGTTGACGGGCGAGCTCGACCTCGCCGTGCTCTATTCGCCTCGGCAATTGCCCGACCTCCACTTCGAGATGGTCGGCGAAGTCGCGTACCGGATGGTCAGCACGGACGCCGCCAGCCTCGAACAGGTAACCCGCGAGCGCTATATCCTCGCCAATTATTCGCCCGCCTTTTCGAAGGCGCACCAGCGCCTGTTGCCGGAGTACTCGCACGCTCCGATTGCCACCGGCCAGAACGCCGCCATGTGCGGCCTGATTTCAACGCTGGGCGGTTCTGCCTATGTGCTCGATGAATCGGCGCGCGAACTCGTCAGCTCCGGTATTTGCCGATATGTCGGCGATGCCGAACCGATCCTGCAACCGGTGTTTTTCGCAGTTCACGTGCGCAACCGGCACAAGCACCGCAAGGCGCTGGCGATCGTGAAGCGGCATTTCGCCCAACCTTAATTCACCCGGTTGGGCACTTCCCTGCCTTCAGCGAAGGCTATGAGGTTGCTCAGCGCCTTCATGCCCATGGCGAGGCGGGTTTCCTGCGTCGCGCTGCCGATATGCGGCAGCACCGAGGTATTGGGCGCTGAAAGCAGCCGCGGATTGACGTTCGGCTCGTTTTCGAAAACATCGAGCCCGGCGCCGGCGATGGCGCCTTTTTCCAGCGCATCCGCCAGCGCCTCCTCGTCCACCACCTCTCCGCGCGCCGTGTTGATGAGGAACGCCGTCGGCTTCATCAGGCCGATCAGTTGGCGACTAACGAGGTGCCGGTTTTGTGCGCCGCCCGGGCAATGCAGCGAGATGAAGTCCGCGTTTCGCATGACATCGTCAATTCCCATCTGGCGCGCGCCCATGGCCGGGACTGCCTCGTTGTCGACCTTGGAGCGGTTATGGAAAATCACGTCCATGCCAAAGCCGTAATGGCCACGGTGCGCCGTCGCCTGCCCGATTCGCCCCATGCCGATGATGCCGAGCGTCTTGCCGGTCAGGCGCGTGCCGAGGAAATGCGTGGGGCCGAAGCCGACCCATTCGCGCGCGCGCACCATCCGCTCGCCCTCGCTGGCGCGCCGCGCCGCCATCAGCATCAACAGCAAGGCAGTGTCGGCAGTGCAGTCGGTCAGCACGTCGGGCGTGTTGGCTACGATCACGCCGTGATCCTTCGCCGCCGCCGCATCGATATGTGCATACCCCACGCCGAAATTGGCAATGATCTTCGTACGGATGTCGCCGGCCTTTTCGAAAACCTCGCGCGTGAAGCGGTTGGTGATCGTCGAAAGGATGCCGTCATAGTCGCGCAGCGCGGTAATGAGGTCTTGCGGCGAGAGCGGTTTTTCGTCCGGCGTGAGCGTCACGTCGAAATGCCGCGCCGCTTCGGCCTCTGCAGCATCGGGCCATTTGCAGGTGATGAGGACGCGCAGTTTTCCAGCCATGAAATGCCCTTCGATTGTTCAGCCCAAGCGGATTGCCGCCACGCCTGAAGGCGGCAGCACCACCTGGCCCAGCAGATATTCACCTTGGCCGACATGGCCCGAGATATCAACGGGTTCCGGGCCATAATTGAATCCGAACAACAAGTCGCCGGCCCGGCGCAGCCGCAGACCGTCCGGCAGTTCGGCGGTCGAAAGGCCGGCGTCTTGAGCCAGCGATCCCAGAAGGCGCCGCATTGCCTCATCGTCCGGCCAGCCGGCGAGATAATGACACTCGCCCTGCCGAAGCAACAGCGCATGCCCGTCCGATGTCTTTTCCAGCACCTCGCAGGCCGGACCCGCCTGGACGAATTCGCGCCAGAACCGGACTGCTCCCGGGCCGTTCGCGATCGTGACCGGCGCATTTGCCGGAAGTGTTTCGACGCGGGCAACCTTCATATCGAGCATCCCGTCCGGCAGGCCGGGCGGCAGGCTGGTTGGAATGGAAAAATCCTGCGTCTTCGATCCGCTGCGCGGGCCCACCAGCACCTTTGCGCCAGATGTTGCGAGCGCTTCCGGCAGGCCCTGCGGCCAGGCGAACAGACCCGGCACGAGTACCAGCTTATAGCCCGCGAAATCCGTGTCGCGCGAACTCTTGATGTCGATGGACAGGCCCAGCGCCCGCAGCGCCCTGTAGAAATCGAACATCAGCCGGAAATAGTCAAACTCCCGTCCTTGCGGCTGGATTTCCCATGCCCAGGCCGACGGGTAATCCATGACGAGCGCCACGTCGCCCTGCCGCTGGCCGATCTCGCCAAGCGCCGCGATCTCGCGCGCGACCTGCCGCGCCTCGTGAAAGCCCGGCGCTTCCACGCTGTCTGGCCGCAGCAGGCCGGCATGCATCTGCTCCTGCGCGAACGGGGCCTGTCGCCAGCGAAAATAGCTGACCACCCCCGCGCCATGGGCGAAGGCTTCCCAGCTCCACAGCCTGACCATCCCGTCCTGCGGCGCGGGGTTGTGCGGCGCCCAGTTCACCGGGCCCGGCTGTTGCTCCATGATCCACCAGCGCCCGCCCGAGGTGGAGCGGTAGAGGTCGTGGTGGAAGGCCTGGAAATCCGGATCGCCCGAGCGCAGGAACTTCAGGCGGAATTCCGCCGGCCGGTCCGAACGGTCGTCAAGAAAACCCAGCGGATAGGAGTCCCAGCTGGAGACATCGAGATCTGCGCCGACATCGTAATGGTCGAAGGCGAGCGTGCGGCCCATGAAATTGTGGATGACGTCGCGGCCTGGCGAAAACCGGCGGATGATGTCGGCCTGCACCTTGTTGAAGCTTGCCACCTGATCGGACGAGAAGCGGCGGAAATCCATGCGATGCGCTGGGTTGAGTTCTGTCACCGCAAGGTTGGGTAGCTCGATCTCGTCGAAGGAAGCGTATTCCATCGACCAGAAAACATTGCCCCACGCCCTGTTCAGTGCCTCGGGCGACTGGTAGCGCCGGGCCAGCCAGTCGCGAAACGCCTGTCTCGCCGCTTGCGAATAGGAAAGCGTGGTGTTGTGGCAGTCATATTCGTTGTCGGTCTGCCACGCTGCTACGCCCGGATGCTGGCCGAATTCCGTTGCAAGCGCAGTAACGATGCGCCTGCAGGCCTCGCGATAGCCCTCATGCGAAAAGTCGTAGTGCCTGCGTGAGCCAAACCCGCGCGGCTTGCCGTCAGCCCCGACCGGCAGCATGTCCGGCATGGCGTCAACCAGCCATTTCGGCGGCGTGGCGGTCGGCGTGCCGAGTACCGCCTTCAACCCGGCGGCATCGAGCGTGTCTAAGGAGTTTTTCAGCCAGTCGAAATCATATTCGCCCCGCTTCGGCTCAAGCCGCGACCAGGCAAACTCGCCGATGCGCACAAAGCGGATGCCGAGCTCGGCCATGCGCCGGGCGTCGTCCTCCCACCACTCCTGCGGCCAGTGCTCTGGATAGTAGCAAACGCCGAGCTGCGGGCGTGTCATGTCCGGATTTTCCCCATGATGCGTCAGTTGATTGCGAAGGCGCGGTCGTAGGCGCCGACGGTTGCGCGGGCGCGCCCGGCGGTTTCCGTGGCGCTCGCACCAGGCTTGTAAAGGCTTGAGCCGAGGCCGAAGCAGCGTATGCCGGCCTTTGCGTAGTCGGCGAAATTGTCGTCGCCAACACCCCCAACGGCAGCGATGATGGTTTCAGGCGGCAGCACTGCGCGGATCGCCGAAATTCCCGATGGTCCCAAGACCGACGCGGGAAAAAATTTTAGCCCCGACGCGCCTGCCGCCAATGCCGCGAGCGCCTCCGTCGCAGTGAACACACCCGGCATCACCACCATGCCGTGGCGGGCGGCGCGCGCGATCACCAGCGGCTCGACATTCGGGCTGACAAAAAGCCGACCTCCCGCTTCCGCCAGCCGGTCGGTGTCTTCTTCGGTCAGCACCGTTCCCGCGCCGATCAACGTGCTGTTTCCCGCCGCCTTGACCGCGATCTCGATGGAGCGGAACGGTTCGGGCGAGTTCAGCGGAATTTCGATCGCCTCGAAGCCCTCATCCACCAGTGCCGAGACGACGTCATGCGCTTCCTCCGGCTTCAGACCGCGGAGAATTGCGACGAGATCGCGCCGCATCCGCGGCCAGGACGCGGCGGGCATCACATGGCCTTCCGCTTTGCGGGCTGCGGGAAAAGCTGGCGCGCGACGCTGGAAAGGCCCGCTATGACGCATTGATCCGCGTCATGCAGCACATGGTCTATGCCCGCCATGGAGAAAGCTTCGCCATAGCGTTCGGCAATGGCGCCGTTCGCAATCAGATGCACCTTTTCCCCGGCTTCCAGGTCCGCCTTTGCCGCCGCGATCTCGCTGCCGATGAGCATGCCGGATATCGCTTCGTCTGCACCGTGCGGCTTGTTGAAGCCGAGCAGTTCGCCCGCGCGGATAGCGAAAAGGTTCGCGGTCAACGCCTGTGGCGCTGCCAGCGACTTGCGCACTGCCGCGGCGAAGACTTCCCCGTCGGCGGCAGGGACGTCGTTCGCGCCGGCATAATGCAGGATCGTGTGGTTGCGGATCGCGGCGTAAAGCTCACCGGTCATGAAAGTGCGGAAATGCCGAACCTCGCCGTCCACAATGCGCACCCATTTGGAGTGCGTGCCCGGCATGCAGGCGACTGCCCTGCCCTCAATCCCGCCAATCGCGCCAAGAAGTTGCGTCTCCTCCCCGCGCATCACGTCCGGTTCTTCGGCACTGCGCTGGGCAAGCCCGGGTATGATGCGCACGTCCCTCGAAATTCCGGGCGCGGCCACCGCAAGGGCGGCCAGTCCAGAAAGGCTGGCGGGAAGATCGCAATACCGTGCTTCCACCCATCCCTGCCGTGAACCGGCCATGCCGCAAACGAGAACGGGCAAATGATCCGGTGCGTCGAGCATGCCAAGATGCCTTTCCAGCACCGGGGCGAATTCCTCCTGCCGCAGCGTAGCCATGCCTTCGGAACTGCGCGTACCGGCGATGACTTCGCCGCGTTCGCTGACAAGCCATGCGCGCAAGCTCGATGTTCCCCAGTCGACTGCCGCGCAGAAGGGATGCATCGGCCTATCCTGTAACCACGACGCCGCCATCGACCACGAGGGCCTGTCCGGTCATCATCCTCGAAGCATTGGACGCCAGGAACAGGGTCGGCTCGACCATGTCTTCCGGCGCTATTGGATGCGGAATGCACTGCCGCTTGAGATGTTCCTTGAGGTTCTTCTCCTCCTCGCCCACCCATAGTTCGCGCTGGCGTTCGGTGATCACCCAGCCGGGCATCAGGGCGTTGACGCGGATGTTGTCCGGCCCAAGTTCGCGTGCGAGGCCGCGCGTCATGCCGGTGATCCCGGCCTTCGCCGCCGTGTAGGCCGAGTAACCGCCATTGCCCATCATGTAGGAGACAGACGAGTAGTTGACGACCGACCCGCCTCCGGCCGCCCGCATGCCCGGCACGACGGCCTGGATGGCGAAGAAATGGTGGCGGATGTTGACTGCCTGCATGTAGTCCCATTCCTCGACCGTGAACGGGCTGAGATGGTGGCGGTTGTCCCAAGCCGCATTGTTGACCAGCACGGTAATCGGGCCATTGGCCTCGGCCGATTTTGCCAGCACTTCCTGGTAGGCCGGAATGTCGGTCACGTCGCATTTGTGGAAGAGCGGGCGCACGCCATATTGCTTTTCAAGCCGGTCGCAGACGGCGCTCGCATCCGAGCGCTGGCAGAACGCAACCTTGGCGCCCTGTGCCAGGAAGCCCTCGGTCAGATATTCGCCAATACCCGACCCGCCGCCGGATATGAATACCGACTGTCCCTTCAGATCATGGAAGGTCGCGGAGAAATTCATGCGGCCACTCCCCGCCTTTCCGTAGTGCCTCGCAGCCAGTGCGGCAGCCAGTCGCCATGCGCCTCGATCAGCGCATCGGTCAGCGCCCATATCTGGTCGAGATCGAGTTCGGCAGCGGTATGCGGATCGAGCATCGCGGCGTGGTAGACATGCTCGCGGCTTTCCTGCATCAGCGCCGCGACCGTCAGTTCCTGCACGTTGATGTTGGTGCGCATAAGCGCGATGAGTTGCGGCGCGATGCCTGAGACGATAGTCGGCTGCAACCCGTTATTGTCCACGAGGCACGGCACCTCCACGGCGCAGCCTTGCGGCAATTGCGGAATGAAGCCGTGGTTGGCGACATTGCCATAGATGACCGAAGGCTCACCGGTGACGACGGAATTCATGATCGTGGCGGCATATTCCTTAGACGACTTGACCTCGATCCGCTCGGCCGTGCGAAATGCCTCGGCCTGCGCCTTCCAGCTTTCGACCTGCTCGATGCAGCGCTTGGGATATTCGTCCAGCGGAATGCCGTATTTCTCGATCAGGTCCTCGCGCCCTTCCTTGATGAAATAGGGCGTGTATTCGGCGAAATGCTCCGAGCTTTCGGTTACGAAATAGCCAAGGCGCATCAGCATTTCGTAGCGAACCTTGTTGGGGCAGCGCGCATTCCAGTGGCTGGGCTTGGGAAAGCGCCCCTCGCGATAGCCCTGCTTCAGCGCCGGATAGAGATCAAGCCAGCTTCCGTCCGCCTGCCGGTGCTCGAAATTGAGGTAGAACGCCATGTGGTTGATGCCGCCGGCGCGGTAGCGGATTTCCTCGACGGGAATGTCGAGATCGCGCGCCAGTTCCCAAGCCGTGCCCTGCACCGAATGGCACAGCCCGACTTGCCGGATGCGCGGGAATTTTTCCGCGATTGCCCAGGTATTGATCGCCATCGGGTTGACGTATTGCAGCATGATCGCCTGCGGGCAGACTTCCATCATGTCGGCGCAGATCTTCCAAAGGTGCGGCACGGTCCGCAGGCCGCGCATGATGCCGCCGACGCCAAGCGTATCGGCAATCGTCTGGCGCAGCCCGAAGCGCTTTGGCACCTCGAAATCGGTTACGGTCGCCGGTTCGTAACCGCCAATCTGGAAGGCGACGATGACGAAGTCGGCACTGTCCAGCGCCCGGCGCCGGTCGGTGTGCGTTTCGACCCTTGCCTTGACGCCAAGCGAGGCGACAATCTTTTGCGCGACGAGTTCGGACTCGGCGAGGCGCTGCGGATCGATGTCCATCAGCGCCACGGTGGCCGAAGACAGGGCGGGGTGCTGCAAGGCATCGCCGATGATGTTCTTCATGAACACCGTCGATCCGGCGCCGATGAATGCAATTTTGACGGAGTGACCCAACTGGTTCAGCCTTTCGTTGCGCCGAGGGTCAGCCCGGCAATGAAGTGGCGCTGCATCAGGAAGAACATCAGCACCGGCGGCACGGCGGCAAGGATTGATCCCGCCGAAACCAGGTGCCACTGCGCAATCCACTGCCCGTTCAGCGATGACAGGCCGGCCGTTACCGGCTGCGTCTCGGCGCTGGTTGTCAGAACCGTCGCCCAGAAGAAATCGTTCCAGATGAAAGTGAAGACCAGCACCGCGAGCGCGGCGATGGCCGGGCGCATCAGAGGCACGACGATATAGGCGAAGATGCGCCACTCCGACACGCCTTCCACCCGCGCCGCCTCGATCAGTTCGTATGGCAGCGCCCGGATGAAATTGCGCATGAACAACGTGCAGAAGCCGGTCTGAAAGGCGATGTGGAACATGGCGAGGCCGTACCAGGTGTTGTAAACGCCCAGTTGCAGCGTCAGGTCGCGTACCGGCACCATCAGGATTTGGAAAGGAACAAAATTGCCGGCGACGAACATGAAGAACAGCAAGAGGTTAGACTTGAAGCGGTAGACTGCCAGCGCGAAGCCGGTCATGCACGAAATCGCCACCGCGCCGATGACCGTGGGAATGGTCACCTTGAACGAATTGACCATGTACCAGCCGATATTCGACTGCGTGAAGATTTCAACGTAGTTGCCGAACGCAAGGTAGGACGGAATCCCGAAGTAATTGCCCTGGGCAAGATCGGACGCAGGGCGCACGGACGTCATGGCAACGCCGATCAGCGGCAGCAGCCACAGGAACAGCGCCACCGGAACGGCGGCCTTGTAGAGTAATTGCGCTGCGGGTGAGCTTCTTTCGATCGGCTTTGGAAACATCGCTCAGTGCTCCGTCTCTTCGCGCCACATCTTCCAGATGAAGCCGGAGATGAAGACCATCATGATGGCGAAGAGGATCACCGCGATCGCCGCGCCATAGCCCATGCGATAGCCGTATTCCGACAGCGCCTGCTCGTACATGTAGAAGGATAGCACCCGGCTGGTGCCATAGGGTCCGCCATCGGTCATGATCGATACAAGGTCGAAGGAACGTAGCGCGCCGATGACCGTGACGACGACCGCGATGAAGGTGGCGGGCGCAAGCTGCGGCAGGATCACGTGCCACAGCATGCGGAAGCCCTTGGCCCCGTCCAGCCGCGCCGCCTCGATCTGGTCGGGCGAGACGTTGTTGAGGCCGGTGAGATAAAGGATCATCACATAAGCGATCTGCGGCCAGAGTCCCGCCGCGATGATGCCGTAGGTGACATATCGTTCGTCTGCGAGCACCGCGATGCCGGTACCGGTGATCGCTTCTATGAGACCGTAGAAAAGACCGAAACCGGGAGCGTAGAACCACGAGAACATCAGGCCGACGACGACCTGCGAAATCACGAACGGAAAGAAGAACAGCGACTTGTAGAGCCGCATTCCCGGAATCGTCTGGTTGAGGAAGATCGCAATGGCGAGGCCCGCAGGTATGGCAAGCAGGTACAAGACCAGCCAGATCACATTGTTCTTGAGCGAGGTGTAGAACGCCTCGTCGTCGAACAGTTCCACGTAGTTGTCAAAGCCCAGCCAGGTCTTCTCGCCCAGTCCGTCCCAGTCATAGAGGCTGAGGCGCAGCGAGTCGAAGATCGGCCAGATCACGTAGATAGCGAAGAGGATGACGCCGGGCGCAAGGAACAGCCTGGGCGCGAGCCTGCGCTGGTTCTTCCGCCAGAACGAGGTCCGGACGGTCGTCGGGGGAAGCGGCGCGGTTCGGGTGATGCTCATGCCGGTTATCCTGGCCGGTTATCCTGGCGGGTTGTCCTGGCCGACGAGTGAAAAGGACCCGGCCGCAAACGGCCGGGTCCGGCTTCGATTACTTGTAGACGCGCTGGCGGGTCTTCTCGAGGCGATCGAGAATCGCGTCGAGGTTCTCCGGCTTCACCATGAATTCCTGGAAGCCTTCCATGCCTGCCTTGGCCATTTCGGCGGGCGCGTCGCGGTCGAAGAACTGGGCAAGCGCATGTGCGCTCGACAGCATCTCGAAGCCGGCCTTCAGGAATGGATCGTCACCGACGGCCGAGTTCTTGTTGGTCGGCAACTGGTTGAGCGCCATGTTGAGCTTGGTCTGTGCGTCAGCCGAGGCGACGAAGGCCAGGAACTTCTTGGCGTCTTCCACATTCTTGGCGCCTGCCGGAATGTGGATCGTATCAGTCGGCGCTTCTTCGGCGCGCGGCAGTCCGGCGGTGATCTCCGGGAATACCATGAAGCCGAGATTGTCGTTGGTCATGCCGCCTTCCTTGAAGACGCCAACGGCGAAGTTGCCCATGACATAGTTCGCGGCCTTGCCCTGGACGAGGAGCGCTGCTGCGTCCTGCCAGTCGATGGCTGCGTGGTTGGCCGTGATGAAGGGCTGGATGCGCGCCCACTGGGCAAACACGTCCTTCACCTTCTGGTCGGTCCAGGCGACCTTTCCGGCCGTCAGGTCCATATGCCACTCATAGCCGTTGGTGCGCAGCGAGAGGTAGTCAAAGATGCCGGCTCCGGGCCAAAGCGCCTTGGTGCCCGTGGTCAGGCAGTCGATGCCTGCTGCCTTGAACTTCTCGCAGTTGGCGACGAACTCGTCCCAGGACTTCGGTTCGCCTACGCCCGCGGCCTTGTAGGCGTCGCGGTTGTAGTAGATGCCCCACTGATAGTAGGTGTAGGGAACGCCCCACTGCTTGCCGTCGATGGTCATCGAGGCCTTGGCCGAACCCAGCGCTTCGGAAAGCCCGTTTGCTTCCCATACGTCGGAGACGTCCATGAACTGGTTTGCCTTCACGAATGGCGCCATGCGGTTGCCGGCATACCAGTTGGCGAGGTCGGGCGCGTCCGCGGTCAGGAAGTTGCGGATTGCCGTTTTGTAGCCTTCATGGTCGAAATTGTTGATCTTGACGTCGACATCGGGATTGGCCGCCTCGAAGTCGGCGATCAGTGCTTCCATCGCAGCCAGCGGAATCGGATCATAATCGGCATTGTATGTCAGCACGCGCTTTTCCTGCGCGAACGACGCGGACACGATCAGCGAAGCCGCCGACACGCCCAGGAGCAGTGATTTCAGGGATACATTCATTCGGTCAACCCTCCCAGATAAGACCTGTTGGTAGACCCTGCCGGAGACGGCACGGGCAAGCCAATCGTAACTGGTTCCAAATAATGGAACACGATTTGACTATTTAGAATTATCAGGCTATGAATGCCGCAATGTCAATAGGGCTGAAATCCGGCATGGCCGACAGGCGGGACCGCAGCAGCGGAGAAGCGCCAAGCTTTGGCGAGACACAACAGGCGGGACCGCAGACCGGCACCGTCGGCAAAGCCATGGCGGTTCTCGAAATCGTGGCCCGTGCAGACGAGCCGCCGCGTTTCACCGACATCCTTGCGCAGTCCGACCAGCCGCGCGGCACATTGCACCGCCAGCTTTCCAATTTGGTGGAAGAAGGGCTGCTGAGCCTCAACCGCGATCACACCTATTCCCTCGGCCTCCGGCTTTTGATGTTTGCATCGCGCGCCTGGGCCGGAAACCA
>JBGSJA010000130.1:0-8392 GCA_041742235.1 Salaquimonas sp.
TCCACCATCGACGTGGCAAGCGCGCGCGAGGCACATGCCCGCGCAAGAACAGCCGGCCTTGAATTCATCGACGCGCCGGTCTCGGGCGGCGTCGGCGGCGCGGAGGCCGGAACGCTGACCTTCATGGCGGGCGGAACGCCGGACGCCTTTTCGAGGGCGAAGCCGGTACTTGAACTCATGGGCAAGAAGCTGGTCCATTGCGGCGATGGCGGCGCGGGCCAGGCCGCCAAGATCTGCAACAACATGCTGCTGGGCATTTCGATGATCGGCGCCTGCGAGGCGTTCGCGCTCGCGGATAAACTCGGCCTGTCGCAACAGGCTCTATTCGATGTCGTCTCAACCTCGTCCGGCTCATGCTGGTCGGTGAACACTTATTGCCCGGTGCCGGGCGTCGGGCCGAAATCACCTGCCGACAATGACTACAAGCCCGGCTTTGCCGCGGCGCTGATGCTCAAGGACCTTTCCCTGTCGCAACAGGCGGCTGAAGAGAGCGGCATGGCGACGCCCATGGGTCACCGGGCCGCCGAGCTCTATCGCGAGTTCGTCGAGGCAGGAGGCGGCAAAGTCGATTTTTCCGGCGTCATCCGCTATCTCCAGTCCATTCAAAGGAACTGATCCATGGGCGACGTCATCCTCACCCAGCGCCACGGCCGCGTCGGCGTCATAACCATCGACCGGCCCGATGCGCTCAACGCCGTCAACGCAGAGGTGATGGAAGGCCTGATCGCCGCCGCTGCAAGTTTCGACAAGGACGAGGACATCGGCTGCATCGTCATCACCGGATCGGGCAAGGCATTCATCGCCGGCGCCGACATCAAGGAGATGGCGGACAAGTCATTCCTCGAAATGTATATCGCCGACCAGCAATCGGCCTGGGAAACGCTGGCCGCCACGCGCACGCCGATGATCGCCGCGGTCAACGGATATGCGCTGGGCGGCGGCTGCGAGATCGCGATGATCTGCGACATCGTCATCGCATCGGACGCCGCGAAATTCGGCCAGCCCGAGATCAAGCTTGGCGTCATTCCCGGGTGGGGCGGCACGCAGCGCCTGACCCGCGCCATCGGCAAGGCCAAGGCAATGGACCTGATCCTGACCGGACGCATGATGGACGCGAAGGAGGCGGAAGCCTGCGGACTGGTCGCGCGCGTCGTTCCCGCCGACCGCCTGATGGAGGAAGCGCTTGCCGCCGCAACGATGATTGCGGGCTACTCCAAGCCTTCCGTGCTTGCGGCCAAGGAAAGCGTCAACCGCGCCTTCGAATCGACGCTGGCTGAAGGCATCCGCTTCGAACGCCGCCTTTTCCACGCACTGTTTGCGACGCAGGACCAGAAGGAAGGCATGCAGGCCTTTGCACAGAAGCGCAAACCCGACTTCAAGCACAAATGAGGTAAGGCACATGGCTGAGGCAATCGTCATCGCAGGCGCGGCAAGGACGCCCATGGCGTCGTTCCAGGGCGAGTTTTCAGGCTTGTCGGCTTCCGATCTTGGCGGCGTTGCGATCGCAGCGGCGCTGAAAGACGCCGGCGCCGATGTCGAAGCGGTCGATGAACTGCTGATGGGCAACGTGTTGTCCGCCGGCCAGGGCCAGGCCCCCGCGAGGCAGGCAGGGTTCGCAGCCGGCCTGCCGAAAGAGGTTCCCGCAACGACGCTCAACAAGATGTGCGGATCCGGCATGAAGGCCGTGATGCTCGCCCATGATCTCATCGCGTCCGGCAGCGGAGCCATTGTTGTTGCTGGCGGCATGGAATCGATGACCAACGCGCCATACTTGTTGTCGAAGATGCGATCCGGCGCCCGGCTCGGACATTCGGAAGTCAAGGACCACATGTTCCTCGACGGCCTTGAGGACGCCTATGACAAGGGCCGCCTCATGGGTTCCTTTGCCGAGGATTGTGCGCAGAAATACCAGTTTACGCGCGAAGCGCAGGACGAATATGCGCTGCGCAGCCTCGAAGGCGCGCTGACCGCCCAGCGCGAGGGCCGGTTTGGCCGCGAGATCGCACCGGTGACGGTCGGTGGCAGGAGCGGCGAAACAATCGTTTCCTCCGACGAGCAGCCGCGCAATGCCCGGCCCGACAAGATACCGCATCTGAAGCCGGCCTTCCGCAAGGACGGAACGATCACCCCTGCCAACGCATCCTCCATCTCGGATGGCGCGGCGGCGCTGGTGCTGGCTGGCGAGGAAACTGCCACGCAGAACGGCCTTGGCGTGCGCGCCCGCATCCTGGGCCATGCGAGCCATGCGCAGGAACCGGCCTGGTTTTCGACCGCGCCCGTGCCCGCCATCGAAAAGCTGCTGAAGCGGATCGGCTGGCGGGTTTCCGATGTCGACCTTTGGGAAATCAACGAGGCTTTTGCCGTGGTGCCGATGGCCGCCGAGCGCGAACTCGGCATAGCGCGCGAGCGGCTCAACGTTCATGGCGGCGCATGCGCGCTCGGTCACCCGATCGGCGCATCGGGTGCGCGAATCCTCGTCACCTTGGTCAACGCGCTTGAGACGCATGGCAAGAAGCGGGGCGTCGCGGCGATCTGCATCGGCGGCGGCGAAGGCACGGCCATCGCGGTCGAATTGCCGTAGGCGGCAACCAAGGTATTATTCAAGCCGCATCGCCGATCTGCTAGACGGAGCGGACAAGGGAAGGGCCGGGCATGCACGAAATCCTCGAAGAACTCGAGCGCCGCCGCGAAGAGGCGCGCATGGGCGGCGGGCAAGCCCGCATCGACGCGCAACACGCCAAGGGCAAGCTCACCGCGAGGGAGCGCATAGACCTCCTCCTCGACGAAGGCTCGTTCGAGGAATGGGACATGTTCGTCACCCATCGCAGCACCGATTTCGGCATGGACGGCGTCAAGCTGGCGGGCGACGGTGTCGTCACCGGCTGGGGCACGGTCAACGGCCGCATGGTCTATGTCTTCAGCCAGGACTTTACCGTCTTCGGCGGTTCGCTCTCCGAAACCCACGCCAAGAAGATTTGCAAGATCATGGACATGGCGATGCGCAATGGCGCGCCCGTCATCGGCATCAACGATTCGGGCGGCGCACGCATCCAGGAGGGCGTCGCCTCGCTCGGCGGCTATGCTGATGTGTTCCAGATGAACACGCTGGCTTCCGGCGTGGTTCCGCAAATCTCGATGATCATGGGACCCTGCGCGGGCGGTGCTGTCTATTCCCCTGCAATGACCGATTTCATCTTTATGGTCCGCGACACGTCCTACATGTTCGTGACCGGGCCCGACGTTGTGAAGACCGTCACCAACGAGATCGTCACGGCGGAAGAACTTGGCGGCGCGCGCACGCACACCACGAAATCCTCCGTCGCCGACCTTGCCTTCGACAACGATGTCGAGGCGCTTTCCTCGCTGCGCCGCTTCATCGATTTCCTGCCGCTAAACAACCGCGAGAAGCCGCCGGTGCGGCCTTTCTTCGATTCGCCCGACCGCATCGACCATTCGCTCGACACGCTGATCCCCGACAATCCGAACAAGCCCTATGACATGAAGGAGCTCATCGTGAAGATCGCCGACGAGGGCGACTTCTTCGAGCTGCAATCCGACTTTGCCCGCAACATCGTCACCGGCTTCATCCGCATCGAGGGGTCGACCGTCGGCGTAGTGGCAAACCAGCCGCTGGTGCTGGCCGGGGTGCTCGACATCGCTTCCTCGCGCAAGGCGGCGCGCTTCGTGCGCTTTTGCGACTGTTTCAACATCCCGATCCTGACGCTGGTCGACGTGCCCGGTTTCCTGCCCGGCACGAGCCAGGAATTCGGCGGCGTCATCAAGCACGGGGCGAAGCTTCTCTTCGCCTATGGCGAGGCGACGGTGCCAAAGGTGACGCTGATCACCCGCAAGGCCTAGGGCGGCGCGTATGACGTGATGGCGTCGAAGCACCTGCGCGGCGATCTCAACTACGCCTGGCCCACGGCCGAAATCGCGGTGATGGGCGCCAAGGGTGCGGTGGAAATCCTCTACCGCGCCGAACTTGGCGACAAGGAAAAGATCGCGCAGCGCACGAAGGATTACGAAACCCGTTTCGCCAACCCGTTCGTCGCGGCCGAAAAAGGTTTCATCGACGATGTGATCATGCCGCACTCCTCGCGCAAGCGCATCGCCCGGGCCTTTGCATCCTTGCGCAACAAGGATCTGAAGAACCCCTGGAAGAAGCACGACAACATTCCGCTTTGAGCACAACGAAACGAGCCATGCGCGAACCTGAAAAGCCGCCTTATACGCCCGCCGCCGCCAGAGCCGACCACAAGGCGATGCTGCGCTTCATGGCGCTCAACGCGGCGTTTGGCGTGCTGATGGGCCTGCTGGTGTTTGCAGCGCTGATCTTCTTCGACACGGGCGGCATCGCCACGCGCATCTTCGCCTCCGGCAATCCGTGGCAGCCGGTGGTACTCATCGCGGTGCCGCTGTGCCTCACCTTCGGCGCGGGAGCTGCAGCCTCCGCCATCATGCTGATGCCTTATTCACGCAAATATTCCGACATGGAAGATTGATGCCCCTCTTCGACAAGATCCTCATCGCCAATCGCGGCGAAATCGCCTGCCGGGTCATCAAGACGGCCCGCAAGATGGGCATCGCCACGGTGGCCGTGTTTTCCGATGCCGACCGTGACGCGCTTCATGTTAAGATGGCGGACGAAGCGATCCATATCGGCCCGCCGCCGGCCGCGCAGAGCTACATCGTCATCGACGCGATCATCGAGGCAGTAAAGCAATCAGGCGCGCAGGCGGTGCATCCTGGCTACGGCTTTTTGTCCGAGCGGGCGGAATTTGCGCAGGCGCTGGACAGCCTCGGCGTTGCCTTCATCGGCCCGCCGGTCGGCGCGATCGAGGCGATGGGCGACAAGATCACCTCCAAGAAACTCGCTGCCGAGGCGGGCGTCTCCACCGTGCCGGGGTTCATGGGCCTCATCGACGATGCCGCACATGCCGCGCACATTGCCGGTGAGATCGGTTATCCGGTGATGATCAAGGCATCGGCAGGCGGCGGCGGCAAGGGCATGCGCATCGCCTGGAACGATGCCGAGGCGCGCGAGGGCTTCCAGTCCTCGAAAAACGAAGCGAAGGCGTCCTTTGGCGATGATCGCATCTTCATCGAGAAGTTCGTGACGTCGCCGCGCCACATCGAGATTCAGGTGCTGGGCGACAAGCACGGCAACGTGCTCTACCTCGGCGAGCGGGAATGCTCGATTCAGCGCCGCAACCAGAAGGTCATCGAGGAGGCGCCGTCCCCCTTCCTCGACGCCGCAACACGCAAGGCCATGGGCGAGCAGGCCGTGGCGCTGTCGAAGGCGGTGAACTATTGTTCCGCCGGCACCGTCGAGTTCATCGTCGACGGCGCCC
Organism: Salaquimonas sp.; assembly: GCA_041742235.1. Lineage (GTDB taxonomy): Bacteria > Pseudomonadota > Alphaproteobacteria > Rhizobiales > Rhizobiaceae > BOKV01. The sequence continues at coordinate 5,352 of JBGSJA010000130.1, forward strand.
GCAACTTCTATTTCCTCGAGATGAACACGCGCCTGCAGGTGGAGCATCCGGTGACCGAATTGATCACCGGCATCGACCTCGTCGAGCAGATGATCCGCGTTGCCGCCGGCGAGAAACTTTCCTTCGCGCAGGACGACGTGAAGCTCGATGGCTGGGCGATCGAGAGCCGGCTTTACGCCGAGGACCCCTATCGCAATTTCCTCCCCTCGATCGGGCGGCTTTCGACTTACCGCCCGCCTGCCGAAGGGCGGCAGGACGACGGCATCATCGTGCGCAATGACACCGGCGTCTACGAGGGCGGCGAGATCTCGATGTTCTACGATCCGATGATCGCCAAGCTTTGCACCTGGGCGCCCGACCGCGCCGCCGCGATTGCCGCCATGAGCGATGCGCTGGATGCTTTCGAGGTTGACGGCATCGGCCACAACCTGCCTTTCCTGTCGGCGGTGATGGAGCATCCGCGTTTCAGGCGCGGCGAGATCACCACGGCCTTCATTACCGAGGAATGGCCGGAGGGCTTTGCCGGAGTGAGCCTGCCGCAGGAAAGCTGCGCCGCGCTCGCATCAATCGCGGCAGCCTGCAACTTCATCGAAAGGCAGCGCGCCGCGCGAATCTCGGGCGTCATGGAAAACCACCGGCACCATGTCGGCGCCCATTGGGTGGCGAGCATTGGCGGCCATGATTTCCCGCTGGCTGTCGCGCGCGACGGCGAGAACCTGCTGGTCGCCCAGGCCGGCGGCGAACCGCTCACCGTGGATATCGGCGGATGGCGTCCGGGGCAGAGCCTGATCCGCGCCCATGTCGGCGGCAAGCCTTGCACGGTCCGCATCGAGGCGCGGCCCAATGGCTATCGCCTGCGCTATCGCGGGGCGGATCTGCGCTGCTTTGTGCGCACACCGCGCGAGGCCGAACTTGCGAAGCTGATGCCGGTGAAGAAGGCCGCCGACACCTCGCGCCTGCTGCTGTGCCCGATGCCGGGCCTTGTAGTCTCCATTGCGGTCGGCGAGGGCGACGAGGTGCAGGAAGGCCAGCCGCTGGCGACCGTCGAGGCGATGAAGATGGAAAACATCCTGCGCGCCGAAAGGAAAGCGCGCGTTAAGAAAATCAACGCCAAGCCGGGCGACAGCCTCGCCGTCGACGAAGTGATCATGGAGTTCGAGTGATGGAGCTCAGCGCTCCTTCAGCTTGCCTTCGACGTATTGATGCACGATCGAACTCAGCAGCGTCTGGTACGGTATGCCGCGCTGCATCGCGATTGATTTCAGCCGCGAGAGATCCTGCTTTGCCAAGCGTGCGGAGATCTGCACCTTGGCGGGATTCATCGTGTCCAAAGCGATCTGGCGAAGCTCCTGCTTTCGCGCAACGAATGCCTCGCCGGACAGCGACTCCGAATTTTCCAGATCGAACAATTCGATCAGCTCGCGCTCTTCCTCGTCAAGAAAAGGCGGGTTTTCCACCAGTTTGCGCTTTCCCATTCCACTTGCTCCAATCAATGCCCCAGAAGTTTTCGCCTGGCTTTGCGGTCAGGAAAAAGCGTCTTGAAGAAAATCACCTCGCCGTCGGAAACATAGGACACGATGACGGCATATCCGTCTATCTCGACAACGAGGCGGTTTTGGCCAGGGTAGTTCGCATTGGGATAGTCCGCCAGCACACGGTCGTCGGCTATCGCGGCAACCACATCCTCAAAACCTACACCTCGCGTTTCCCGCAAGATCGCATTCTTCTCGGCATTCCATGCGAACGTTCGACGCTCCATGGCTGTATATACAGCGCATATACTCAACCCTCAAGATCTAGCCTGAAAATGGCAGGGTGACCCCATGACCGAACCGACCATCCCCGACTGGCGCAAGCTTGCCGAAAAGGAAACCAGGGCTTATCCCGACGCGCTGAACTGGCACACGCCGGAAGGAATTGCGATAAAGCCGCTCTACACGGCGGAAGATATCGCCGGCATCGATCATCTTGACAGCCTGCCGGGCTTTGAACCTTTCGTGCGCGGCCCGCGCGCGACCATGTATGCCGGCCGGCCGTGGACAATCCGCCAATATGCCGGCTTTTCGACCGCCGCGGAGAGCACCGCCTACAACCGCAAGGCGCTAGCCGGCGGCCAGCAGGGCGTTTCGGTCGCTTTCGACCTCGCCACCCATCGCGGCTATGACAGCGATCATCCGCGCGTCGTCGGCGATGTCGGCAAGGCGGGCGTCGCCATCGACAGCGTCGAGGACATGAAGATCCTCTTCGACGGCATTCCGCTCAAGGACATCTCCGTCTCCATGACCATGAACGGCGCGGTCATCCCGATCCTCGCCTCCTTCATCGTTGCGGGCGAGGAGCAGGGCTGCCCGCGCGCGCAACTGTCGGGCACCATCCAGAACGACATCCTCAAGGAGTTCATGGTCCGCAACACCTACATCTATCCGCCCGAACCCTCGATGCGGATCGTCGCCGACATCATCGAGTACACGGCAAGGGAAATGCCGCGCTTCAATTCGATCTCGATCTCCGGCTACCACATGCAGGAGGCGGGCGCGACGCTGGTGCAGGAACTCGCCTTCACGCTTGCAGACGGGCGCGAATATGTGCGCGCAGCGCTCGCCAAGGGCATGGATGTCGACGCCTTCGCCGGGCGGCTTTCGTTCTTCTTCTGCATCGGCATGAACTTCTTCATGGAGGCGGCGAAGCTGCGCGCAGCCCGCCTGCTTTGGACGCGGATCATGAAGGAGTTCAATCCGAAGCGTACCGAGAGCCTGATGCTTCGCACCCATTGCCAGACTTCCGGCGTATCGCTGCAGGAGCAGGACCCCTGGAACAACATCGTGCGCACCGCCTTCGAGGCGATGAGCGCCGTGCTGGGCGGCACGCAGTCGCTGCATACCAACTCCTTCGACGAGGCAATTGCGCTGCCGACGGAATTTTCCGCCCGCATCGCGCGCAACACACAGCTGATCCTGCAGCACGAGACTGGCGTCACCAATGTCGTCGATCCGCTGGCAGGCTCCTATTATGTCGAGAGCCTGACGCAATCGCTCGCAGAC
>JBGSJA010000131.1:0-3733 GCA_041742235.1 Salaquimonas sp.
GAACCTACAACGTAGGTGGGCGCCGTGTGTCCGGACCCACGGGTCCGGTCAGGGACAGCTCCCTCAAGGATCGGTAAGGCCCCGGGAATGCAGTTGTCCGGTCGAACCACGCAGCCCGCCGTTCCAAGATATAGGCCGGGCCGTCCGGCTTATCCAGCGCTTTTTGGCGGCATCCTCAGCGGTCGCGGCGGGCTGGTGAAAGCCGCAGCGACAAAGCCTCGATGCGCTCGGCCGCCTCCGCAAGCTGCCGGTCGGTTTCCCCGCGCCCGGCCTGCATCGCCTCAAGCTCGGCCTCCAGCCTTGCCAGCCGCTTTTCCATTTCCTGCAATTCGTCGGTCACCATGACCCCCGCCATCACGGTGAGGCGCTGGTCGCCGATTTCGCCGAAGGCCCCGCGTAGCTGGTTCACATAACCATCGAAACGGCCGGCAAGGGCAATGAGGTGATTTTCCTGGCCTTCGTCGCAGGCCATTCGGTAGGTCTTGCCGTTGATCGTCACGCTCACATGCGACATATCGCGGCCTTTCCGGCGGATCTGGTGAATGGCCCGCTCATGTTTTTTTCTCCACCTGGCCATCGAGCACGGCACGGATCGCCTCCATGGCGTCGACCAGGCGGCGGGACACTTCTCGATTGGTGGCTTCCAGCCGTTGCGCTCGCGCGGACGCGCTGTCCAAGGCTTCGGCAAGTCGTGCACGGTCGGCGCTCATCCGCTGTACTTCGGCTTCGACATCGCCAAGCTCGGCTTCCCGCTCAAGGCGGGCGTCGATAGCCTGTTCCAGCATGTCCAGCGCACGGTTCAACCGTTCCACCCCGCCGTGCACGCCCAAACCGTTCTCCGGCCGGGCGCCGTTTGATGCATGGGAAGCATCCATGGCCGCACTCACATTGCCACTCACACAAGGCGCAGGCATTCAGCCTGCCGCGCTTCGGCTTTCCAGCGCGGAAGGAATTTCCCCCCACGCTTGTTTTTCCGGCGCCTCCCCCAATTGGCAATGACCGGCATGACATTTGGACTTTTTACGGGATGAAACTCCGTCCCCGCTTCGTGACCCCGTAAGCAGTCGTCCGGACATGCCAGACGATTCGCCGCTGCTCCATGAGCTTACAGGCAAAACATTACGCGTTGGGCGAAATGTCCGTCAACATGTACAACGTCCAATTGGACAACCCGAAACAGGTTTTCCCCCGCGCATTGCAAAAACCAGTCGTCATCAGCCAGTCATTAGCTTGTCACACCCTCGCGCGGGTAACGGGCGGTACGCGTTGTCACATTGACTCGACCCGTCGCGCTGGTAGAAGTGCGCTCATTCCGGCGTTGCGGCGGGCAATGGGGATAGGGATGTCCGCCGTTGCAATGCGCCGGCCTTCCAAGGCGCGGCTAGCGCCAGGCAACCGGGGGAGATTCATGCAGGACCAGGACATTCACGCGGACATGGCGAACGCCATCCGCTTCCTCTCGGTTGACGCTGTGGAGAAAGCCAATTCCGGTCATCCCGGCCTGCCGATGGGCGCTGCCGACATTGCGACGGTCCTGTTCACGCAGGGCATGCATTACGACGCGTCCAAGCCGGGCTGGCCCGACCGCGACCGGTTCGTGCTCTCGGCAGGGCATGGTTCGATGCTGCTTTACTCCCTGCTTTTCCTGACCGGCTACCCGGACATCACGCTGGATGAGATCCGCAACTTCCGGCAGATCGGCGCGAAAACCGCCGGCCATCCCGAATACGGCCATGGCGCCGGCATAGAAACGACCACTGGGCCCTTGGGCCAGGGCATCGCCAATGCCGTGGGCATGGCCATTGCCGAGCGCCACTTGAATGCGCAGTTCGGCGACGATCTTGTCGACCACCGCACCTGGGCGCTCGCCGGCGACGGCTGCCTGATGGAAGGCATCAGCCAGGAAGCGATCGGCCTCGCCGGGCATCTGAAGCTGTCGAAGCTCGCGGTCATATGGGACGACAACAACATTTCGATCGACGGCCCGATCGGCATGTCTGATTCCACCGACCAGGTCGCACGCTTCAAGGCGTCGGGCTGGAACACCATTTCCATCGACGGCCATGATCGCCAGCAGATCGCGGCCGCGCTTGACGCCGCGCGCAAGTCCGACCGGCCGACACTGATCGCGGCGAAGACCACGATCGGGTTCGGCGCACCGACCAAATCCGGCACCGCCAAGGTGCACGGCTCGCCGCTGGGTGCGGAGGAAATCAAGGGCGCTCGCGAAAAGCTCGGCTGGCCGCATGCGCCTTTCGCCATTCCCGCCCCGTTGCTGAAGGCGTGGCGTGAAGCCGGCAAGCGCGGCGCGGAAAAGCGCAAGGCCTGGGAAAAGCGCCTTGCCGCGACGGACGCGAAGACCCGGGCCGAATTCAAGCGCCGCATCGCGGGCGAATTGCCTGCGGCATTTGGCGAATCAATCATCGCGCTGAAAAAGAAACTCGCCGCCGAAAAGCCGAAGATGGCGACACGCAAGTCGTCGGAGACCGTGCTTGAGGTCATCAACGGCGTGGTGCCTGAAACGCTCGGCGGTTCGGCCGACCTGACCGGTTCCAACAACACCAAGACCAGCCAGACCAAGCCTTTCTCCGCCGCCGACTATTCGGGCCGTTACGTGCATTACGGCATTCGCGAACACGGCATGGCCGGGGCCATGAACGGCATCGCACTGCATGGCGGCGTGATCCCCTATTCGGGCACCTTCCTTGCCTTCGCCGACTATGCGCGCCCCTCGATCCGGCTCGCCGCGCTGATGGGCATTCGCGTCATCCATGTGATGACGCATGATTCCATCGGGCTTGGCGAAGACGGGCCGACGCACCAGCCGGTCGAACATCTTGCCGCGCTGCGCTGCATTCCCAACCTGCTCGTGCTGCGCCCCGCCGACACGATGGAGACGGCGGAATGCTGGCAGGTCGCGCTGGAGGCAAAGTCAAGCCCGAGCGTGCTTGCCCTCACCCGGCAAAACCTCCCCGCCCTGCGGCTCAAGGCGGGCCGGGAAAACCTCTGCGCGCGCGGCGCCTACGAGATCAGCCCTGCGGCGGGCGAGGCGCAGGTGACGATCTTCGCCAGCGGCTCGGAAGTGGAGATCGCCGTCAACGCGCAAGCCATGTTGCAGAAGGCGAAAATCCCGGCGCGCGTCGTCTCCGTGCCGTCGTTCGAACTCTTCGCCGCCCAGCCCGAAAAGTACCGCAAGGCGGTCATCGGGTCGGCCAGGGTCCGCATCGCGGTAGAAGCCGCTGTCGGGCAGGGATGGGAACGATTCATCGGCGATGATGGTATCTTCATCGGGATGAAGGGCTTTGGCGCGTCCGGGCCCTACGAGAAGCTGTACGAACATTTCGGCATAACGCCCGAAGCCATCGTAAAGGCGGCAAAGGCAAAGCTCAGGAGAAGCGCCTGAGCGGGCAGCGGAACAAGGGACCGGAGAAAGAAAATGACCGTCAGGATCGCAATCAACGGATTTGGCCGCATCGGCCGCAATGTGGTTCGCGCCATCTATGAATCGGGCCGAAAGGACATCGACATCGTCGCCGTCAACGACCTGGGCCCGGTTGAGACCAACGCCCATCTTATGCGCTACGATTCCGTCCACGGACGCTTCCCGCGCGAGGTCACGGTCAAGGGCGACACCATCTCTGTCGGCAGCGAGAGCTTCAAGGTGCTGGCCGAGCGCGACCCTTCCAAGCTGCCCTGGAAGGAAATGGGCGTTGACATTGCGATGGAATGCACC
>JBGSJA010000132.1:0-3285 GCA_041742235.1 Salaquimonas sp.
CAAGTGCTGGGCCACGACGTGTCGCTGCGCTCGGTTCCGGGCCGGGGCACGCGCTTCGTAGTGAACGTGCCGCGTGCTGCCGCCGGCAAGGAAATCGCGGCAGCGCCCGGTTCGGGCACGCGCGTGGCATCCCAGCGGCTCGAGGGACTGATGGTGCTTTGCATCGACAATGATGCCTCGATCCTCGAAGGCATGTCGGCGCTCCTCACCCAATGGGGTTGCGAGGTGAACACGGCACGCGACAAGGAGGGCGCCCTTTCGGCGATCGCGGCGATGGAGCGCGACCCGGATATCATCCTTGCCGACTATCACCTCGAGACCGGTACAGGCATCGATGTGATCGAGGCTGTCCGGGCGCGGCATGGAGACATACCCTGCGTGCTGGTGACCGCCGACCGCACTGCCGCAGTAAAGGCACAGGCAGACGAACGTGGTATCGCCATGCTGCACAAACCGGTTCGGCCTGCAGGGCTGCGGTCGGTGCTGTCGCTGGGACTGGCGCGGCAGGCCGCAGCCGCCGAATAGCTCAGGCCGACTGGCCGTTGGGAGCGGACAAGCCCAGCTTGCCGAGCGCGATCACGGCCTGTGTGCGGCTGTCGACGCCAAGCTTCAGCAGGACAGCCGAGACATGCGCCTTCACGGTCGCTTCGGAAACGCCGAGTTCATAGGCGATCTGCTTGTTCAGCAAACCTTCGCCGAGCATCGAAAGCACGCGGTTCTGCTGTGGCGTGAGGCTTTGCAGACGGTGGATCAGTTCAGACATTTCAACGTCGTCCGAACCGTTGAGGTCGAGATGCGGCGGCACCCAGACGCCACCCTCCAGCACCGATCCGATTGCCGTGCGTATCTGCTCGGCGGTAGAGGATTTGGGGATGTATCCCGATGCTCCCATGTCGAGCGCCCGCCGCACGATGGAAGGCTCTTCGTTGGCCGAAACGATCACCACCGGAATTCCAGGTTCGGAGGAGCGCAGGCGCAGCAGGCCGGAAAGGCCATTGTTTCCCGGCATGTTGAGATCAAGCAGCACGAGTTCGGTGTCTCGCTGCGATTCCAGCAGGGTTTCAACCGCCTCGAAATCGCCGACCATTTCCACGCGATAGGGCTGCTCCAGCGTCGCGATAGCCTGTCGCAATGCATCGCGAAACAGCGGATGGTCGTCAGCCACGATGATGGCGCCGGGCGTCACTGGCTTCCTCTCCCAAAATCAAGCCGTGATCGATTTAAGGGGCCAATCCCCCAAATTGCAAGCCGCACCGCGAACTTGCCGCTTCGATTGTGCTTGCAGGGCGGCAAATTGGCGGGCAAAAAACCCCGCGCCCCAACGTCAAGGCAGGAGCGCGAACCGAGGACAAACCATGCCGCTGCGCAATCCCTCCCGATGGTGGCGCCAAACCAGGCTTGTGACCTGGCTGGCGGCTGCGGCGATCGTGGCGATATCTATCGGTGGCGTTGGCTATGCGGCCCGCCCGGCATCAGGAACGCTCATGAGCATTCCAATCGGACTATTGCTGGGAGCCATCGCGCTGCCGTTCGCCCTTGCCGTCCTCGTCCATTGGCTCGCGCTGCGCCAGGATCGGCTGGATCGCGATTATTCTGTGTGGGAAGGGCGCTGAACGCGCATGGCATTGCGGACCCGACAGAGCGATGACGACCGGCTCAATGGCGCTGAGACGCATTTCGGCGCCTTGGTTGCTACCGGCGTGCTGGTTTTCTTTCTCCTGTTCATGCTGCTCGAACAGGCGGGAATGCCCGACGCGGTCGGCTATTTCCTGACCGGCGTGCTGCTTTTGGCGGTGTTTGTTGTTTCTGGCTTCCAAGTGCGGACCACGGAAATCGATGAGTGGCAGGTGTCGCGCCGGCGCGTCCTTCCGGCAATGCTGGGAATGTCGCTTGCCGCAGCCATGATTACGGGCGCGACCTTCACCGCGCTGCCCGGCGGTTTTTTCGCGGGAAGCCTTGGCGCGCCGGCTTGGATCGTCGGCCCGCTCGCCGGCGCCGCCACCTGTGCCCTGCTGATCGCGCCTTACCTGCGCAAGAGCATGGCCGGCGCACCGGCGGCCTGGTTTCTGCTTCGCCATGGCGGGCGGGCGCCGGCGCTCGCCGCGACGGCGCTCATCATGGCATGCGCGGTTCTTATGCTCGCCGCACAGCTGCAGCTCGTCGCCGGTCTTGCGGCGGTGTATTTTGGCGCATCGCAAACCGTTTCGATCCTGCTGGCTTCGATTTCCGTTGCATTCGCAGTGATCCCCGGCGGATTGCGCGGGCTGGTGCGCACCAATGCGCTCGCCTATGTGCTGATGGCCATGGCGCTGCTGGCGCCCCTTGCCTGGATCTCGACATTGGCCACGAAAATCCCGCTGCCGCAGGTTGCCTTCGGCATCGGCGCGGCGGCGGAGACGGCGGAACTGGAAGACCAGCTCCTGCGGGTGGGCATGCGCCCCATCGCGCAAACGCTGACGGACAACATGCCCGCAGTACAGGGTTTCGCTTCGCTTTCAGCGTTGACCGTTTTTCTCATTCTCGGATTTCTCGCCTTTCCCCCGGTCCTGGCCCAGGTAAGCGCTGCGCGGCAGGTGAAGTCTGTCCGGCCCGCGCTGGCATGGTCCATCGGACTGGCGGCATTGGTGCTGACCGCCGCGCCCGCTGCAGCCGCCTTTGCCAAGCTCGCGATTTATGACGGCATTTTCGGGCTTACGACGTCGGAAATTCGCACTGCGTCGGGATGGATCCTCGAATTCAGCAGCCGGTTCGCGCCTCTTTCGCCCGTCCAGCCGCTGGTCACTTTCTGCGGCGAGCAGATTACCGATGTCGGCGGCGCGGTCGCGGCCTGCGGCGGCAATCCGGACTATGCACTAAGCCCGGCGGACCTTTCGATGGAGGGCGAGGTCATTGCGCTGGCATTCCCCGAAATGCTGCGAATCCCGTCTGTCTTCACCATGGGGCTGGGGGCGGGTGCGATCGCCGCAGCCATGGCAACCGCCAATGCCAGCGCCTTCTCGCTTTCCTCGGTCAGGGTGGTTGTCGGCTCGGCATCCGGCCTCGCGCAGCTTTTCGCGGCAAGGCTCGCGATACTCGCGGGGTTGGCGCTGGCAGCGGGACTTGCCGCGTTCCTGCCCGGCGCCGCAATGGACATGGCGATGTGGTCGCTGGCGATCAGCGCCGGAGCGCTCGCGCCTGCCTATCTGGCGTCGATCTGGTGGGACAGGATGACCGGCGCCGGCGCTGCCGCGGGAATGGGCGCGGCAGCGCTGGTGCTGTTTGCGGCCGCTTTCGCAGGGCTGGCGG
>JBGSJA010000133.1:0-9386 GCA_041742235.1 Salaquimonas sp.
CCCAGGCGACCGCGTCGTGGCGCGCGGTGCCGCCGCGCCGCTGCAACAGGCCGCCGCGAACCGGAAAACGCCCATTGTCGAAATCGAGATAGGGTATCAGCTTGCGCAACTGCGCATTGTCGAGAAGCTCGGAATCGACGCCTTCAAGCTGCATCGCATTGCCGCGCCGTGCCGAGGCGTCGCGCAGGCTGTCGGAGTGGAACAAATTAATGACGCCGCGCTGCGACATCATCGCGTTGTAGTTGAAGTCCTGCTCCAGCCCCTCCCAAAGCTTCATCGACAATTCGTAGAAGGACTCGTTGCCGGGCAGCAGATAGTTCGACCGCACAATCGTCGTGTTGCGGCCGACATTGCCGGAGCCCAGATAGCCCTTTTCGAGCACCGCGATGTTTCGCAGCCCGAATTCCTTGGCGAGATAATAGGCCGTGGCAAGCCCGTGCCCGCCGCCCCCGATGATGACGATGTCGTATTCGGCCTTCGGCTCGGGCTCGCGCCAGACCGGCTTCCACCCCTTGTTGCCTGTCAGGCCTTCCTTGAGAATTCGCAAGGCGGAATAGTGCATCTGGAGAACTGCCCCCGTGGAGAGTGGACCGGCGGACAACCGCTCCATTGTCTTGCAGCATAGCGGCCGCGCGCGTCAATCGCCTCGCGGGAAACGGCAGCCAAACACAAGGATTGCGACCGGTGGGCCTGTCGGCCTTAGAAGGTCTTTAACGCTGAAATGTTAGCGATCATTCCGGCTTTTGAATTTCCGGAGGAAGAGGCATGTCGGTAGAGACGTCAACGATTGGCTTGACTCGTGCGGGTTCAGGGCTCCGCCTGCGCCTTGCCCTGCCGGTTTTCACGCTGACGCTCTTTCTTTCCGCCTTCCTGCTCTTCTCCGTCCAGCCCTTCTTCGCAAAAATGGTGCTGCCCAAACTCGGCGGTTCGCCGGGCGTTTGGTCGGTAGCCATGGTCTTTTTCCAGGCCGTGCTGCTGCTCGGCTATGGCTATGCGCATTTCCTGACGAGCAGGCTGACCTTGCGCAATGCCGCCCTTGTCCATCTTGCCGTTATGGCGGTTGCGTTTGTTTGCCTGCCGATCGTCATTCCGGCGGGCTGGAGTGAACCTCCGGAGGCCGGGCAGACATTCTGGCTGCTGGGTCTTTTCGCCGTGGCGGTCGGACTGCCGTTTTTCGCGGTATCGGCGAACGGACCCCTGCTTCAGGCATGGTTTGCGCGTTCGGGACACCGGCACGCCGCCGATCCATATTTTCTCTACGGCGCGAGCAACATCGGCAGCTTCGCCTCATTGATCCTGTATATCGTGGCGCTGGAGCCGCTGATGACGGTCGCGCAGCAATCGCTTGCCTGGACCGGCAGCTTTGCCCTCTTGGGCGCACTCATTGCCGCTTGCGCCGTGCTTGCGGCCGCACCGGGCCGCGATGCGGGCACTGCCGCTTCCAGCGAAACCCTGACCGTCAAGATCGACTGGCCGGCCCGGCTGCGCTGGATGGGCCTCGCCGCCGTGCCTTCTGGATTGCTCGTTGCAGTCACCGCCCACATCTCGATGGATATCGCCGCCGCGCCGTTCCTGTGGGTGATGCCGCTGGCATTATTCCTGCTGACTTTCGTGCTGGCCTTTGCGCGAAAGCCTTTCTTCTCCATCGACCAGCTTTCCGCCATTGTTCCCCTGCTGGCGGCATTCGTGTTCGCCTCGCCGCTCATCGGCGGGTACCTGCCGGTTTGGGCTACGCTGGCCGCGCACCTGTCGCTTTTCTTCTTTGCCGCGCTACTGGCGCATTCGGTACTCGTCTCATTTCGACCGGCTGCCAGCGGACTGACCGAATTCTATTTGTGGATGTCGCTGGGTGGCGTCATCGGCGGCGCCTTCACCACCTTGCTTTCTCCCGTGGTGTTCAACTGGATCGCCGAATATCCGCTGCTGATCCTGGCGGCGCTTGCATGCCGGCCGCAGGTCTGGGCGTCCGAACGCCGCGAGATGCGCATCGTGATCCTCGTTGCGCTGCTGTTTGCCGCGGTTGTCAACAACCCGCTCGTCGGCGCGGTGTTGCCTGCAGGTCCGGGTTTCTATGGTGTGGCCATTGCCGGCTTTGCGATCGCGGCTGCGTTCGTGCGCTACCGCTCCGAGGCAATGCACATGATGTTCGCGATCATGGTGGGAGGCCTGTTCTTCGCCATGCAGTCGAGCTCGACAATGCTCTCGGTCGAGCGCTCGTTTTTCGGCGTGGTCAAGACCTACGTCACACCGGACGGGAAGTTCACAGTTCTGGCGCATGGCACGACCGACCATGGTGCGATGCGCAACTCTCAACAGGGAAAGAAGCCGACGCCGATCGCCTACTACCATGAGACGGGCGGCATCGCGGCTGCGCTATTCGCACGGCAGGACAAGCTTTCCGGCCGTCCGGCGCAAATGGGAGCGGTCGGGCTGGGCGCCGGCGCGATCCTTTGCCATCGCAAGCCCGGAGAAATATGGACTTCCTACGAGATCGACACCGCGGTCGTGAAGGCGGCTTCCGACCCCGCGCTGTTCGGCTTCGTCCCGCAATGCGGCAATGGCGATCCGATGATCATCGGTGACGCGCGCCTCAAGCTCGCGAAGGAACCCGACGGCAAGTTCGACTACCTGCTCATCGATGCGTTCTCCTCCGATTCCATTCCGGTGCACCTGCTAACCGTGGAGGCGTTGGAGCTGTACCGCGACAAGCTGGCTGATGACGGCATCCTCGTCATTCACATCTCCAACCGCTACATGGAGTTGCGCAGCGTCGTTGCAGCGATTGCCGCCCAAACCGGCATGGCCGGGCGCGCCGGCAAGTTCATTCCGCCGCAATCCTTCAAGACGTCGGAGCGCATCTACCCCAGCGAAGTTGTAGTGCTCGCGCGCAACGAGGCCGCACTCGCCGGGATTCTCGACGATCCCCGATGGGAGCCGCTGGGCGCCAAGACCACCGCCGCATGGACCGACCAGTACTCAAACGTGCTGGCTGCCATCTTCCGGGCGATGTGACTGCTAGCGCCGCAGGATGGCTTTCAGCACGTCGCGCACGCCGATGGCGCCGATGAACTTGTTGCCGTCCTCGAAAACCGCAACCGGTGCGGTCTGCGAGCTGTGGATCGCCAGCATCACCGATTTGAGCTGGGTTCCCGGCGTCGCCCAATAGACGGCATTGGCGGCGTCGCCAGCTTTTTCGGCTTCCTCGCAGGCGACCCAGTCGATCGGCTTGCCGTTGCGCTCGGCCGCCAGCACCTTCTGGTCCGCGCCAATGCGAAACCGCGTTGTCCTGCGCCGGTCGAGCCACACCCAGTCGTCACGATCCGGCTCCAGGTCGCGCCGGTCGCGCATGACGTTCCAGGCCGTGAGCACGCTGAGCGGGTTCACATTGGCGATGAAGTCGCGGACATATTCATTGGCAGGCCGCAGCACGATATCCTCGGGCGTGCCGCTCTGCACGATCCGCCCGCCTTCCATGATCGTGATGCGATTGCCGATCTTGAGCGCCTCCTCAAGGTCATGGCTGACGAAGAGGATGGTCTTGCGCAGCACGCTTTGCCATTCAAGCAGCGCATCCTGCAGCTTGGTGCGGATGAGCGGGTCAAGCGCGGAGAACGGCTCGTCCATCAACAGGATCGGCGCGTCCGTGGCGAAGGCGCGGGCAAGGCCCACGCGCTGCTGCATGCCGCCCGAAAGTTCGTGCACGAACTTCTCCGACCATTGCGACAGGTCGACCAGCTTCAATTGCCGATCGACCTTTTCGCGCCGTCCGGCTGCGCTCATGCCTGCAAGTTCGAGGCCCAGGCCGACATTCTCGCGCACCGTGCGCCAGGGCAGCAGGCCGAATTGCTGGAACACCATGGCGACGGTGCCCTGCCGCACTTGCCGCAGCAATTCCGGCTGGCAGGTGACCACGTCGACCATGCCGTCCTTGTGGCGAACCAGCACCGAGCCGCGCGCAACCTTGTTGAGGCCGTTGACGGCCCGCAGCAGCGTCGATTTGCCGGACCCCGAAAGGCCCATCAGCACGCTGATCTCGCCTTCCTCGACAGCAAGGCTCGCATCGGCCGCGCCGAGCACTGTGCCGGTCTGGGCCAGGATCTCGTCGCGCGTGCCGCCCGCGTCGATCATCCTGAGCGCCTCGGCGGTGTTTTCGCCGAAGACGATGTCGACTTGCTTGAACTCGACGGCGACGCTCATGACGATGCCCCGGTGCGAATGCGGCTCATCCGGTCGAGGATGATCGCCAGCACCACGATCGCGAACCCTGCCTCAAGCCCGAGCGGTATGTTGACGGTGTTGAGCGCGCGAACCACCGGTTTGCCAAGCCCGTTGGCGCCGATCAGCGCGGCGATCACCACCATTGACAGCGACAACATGATGCACTGCGTGAGGCCCGCCATGATCGTCGGCAATGCGGACGGCAGCTCGATTTTCCAAAGCAGCTGGCGCGGCGTTGCGCCGAACGCAAGTCCGGCCTCGATCATCGGCTTGGGAACCGAGCGGATGCCCAGATAGGTCAGGCGCACCGGTGTCGGGGCTGCGAATATCACGGTCACGATGAGGCCCGGCGCGAGGCCGAGGCCGAACAGGATCAGCACCGGGATGAGATAGACGAAAGTCGGCAGTGTCTGCATCAGGTCGAGGATCGGCTGGATGATCCGCCAGGCCCGCTCGTTGTGGCCGCACCAGATGCCGATCGGCACGCCGATGGCCATGGAGGCTGCCGCCGCGCCGACAACGAGAACCAGCGTTTCAACCGTTTCCTTCCAAAGTCCCTGGTTAAGGATGAAAAGCAGACCCAGGGCAACGCCGATCGCCAGTTTCCAGCTCTTCTGCAACCACCAGGCAAGGAGCGCGATGAGTGCTATCAGGGCAAGTGGCGGAATCGCGAGCATGCCGCCGATCATGGCGTCGAGCACGATCTTCATCGTTTCGGCGAGGAAATCGAAGAACCACTCGAAATTGTCAGTCAGGAGCTGGAAGAAATCCTTCCCCCAGCGCCCAACCGGTATCTTGTTCTGGCCGACCAGCTCGGAAAGCGGATCCATCCCCCTCCCCCGGGTTCAAGTAAAAAGGCCCCGCACACCCGCGCGGAGCCTTTCAATCACATGCCAAGCGCTGCCTTGACCGCTACGGCCGCATCGCCGCCGTCCATGGTCGTCACGCCCGCGAGCCACGGCCCGACCGCATCGGGATTGGCCTTGAGCCACTCTGAAGCTGCAGCCTTGGGGTCCTTGCCGTCATTGAGGATGGCGCCCATGATCTCGTTTTCCATCTTCAACGAGAAGACCATGTTCGTCAGCAACTTGCCGGCATTCGGGCATTCGCTCGTGTAGCCTGCCCGCACGTTTGTGTGGACGGTGGCGCCGCCGAAATTCGGACCGAACACGTCATCGCCGCCGGAAAGGTACGCCATCTCGATATTGGCGTTCATCGGATGCGGCTCCCAGCCGAGGAACACGACGTGCTCCTTGTCGCCAGCCGCCTTTTGCACCGCCGACAGCATGCCAGCTTCCGAGCTTTCCACGAGTTCGAAGTCCTTGAGGCCGAACTTGTCGCCCGAGATCATGTCGAGGATCAGCCGGTTGCCGTCATTGCCCGCCTCGATGCCGTAGATCTTGCCGTCGAGCTGGTCCTTGAACTTGGCGATGTCCGCGAAGTCCTTGAGCCCCGCCTCATGCGTGTATTTCGGCACCGCAAGGGTGTATTTCGCGCCTTCGAGGTTGGTGACGATGGTCTCCACCGACTTGTCCTCGAGGAAAGGCTTGATGTCGGCTTCCATGGTCGGCATCCAGTTGCCGAGGAAGACGTCGATGTCCTTGTTCTTCAGCGACTGGTAGGTCACCGGAACCGACAGAACCTGGACTTCCGGCGCATAGCCGAGCGCCTCCAGGATCACGGATGCCGTTGCCGTCGTTGCCGTGATGTCCGTCCAGCCGACATCCGAAAAGCGCACTGCCTTGCAGGATTCCGGATCGGCCGCGAAAGCCGGGGCGGCTGCAAGGATTGCCGCTGCGACAAGCGGCGCGGTGAAGTATTTGAATTTCATTGCGTTCTCCTCTTGATACGGGCGCCGTTGTGGCGTCCCCCGGCCTTCACGGCCGGCACGAACATCCATTTTCAGCATTTCGCCCATTTACCCGCAAGGGAATAATCCTTATTTTGATTGACCAGTCAATCAATGCGAAGTCTTGCATGCGGAGAACGGATGTGACAACGGAGCGGCGGCAGTCGCTCATCGACGCCGCGATCCTGACCATCGGCGAGCAGGGTTCGCTCGACGTGACCGTTCGCGAAATCGCCAACCGGGCAGGCATGTCGACGGCGCTCGCCTTTCACTACTTTGGCGGCAAGGACGGCATCATCATTGAGACGATGCGGCATCTGCTGCGCGAATTCGCGCTTGAAGTCCGCGCCGGCCTGCGGGTTGCCGAAACCCCGCGGGCGCGGCTCGAGGCGGTAATCCGTGCCAGTTTTTCGCCAAGCCAGTTTGAGAAAACGACGATCGCGGCATGGCTGGTTTTCTACCTTCACGCCTATTCGTCAGCGCCCGCCGCGCGCCTGCTGCAAGTCTATACGCGCAGGCTGAAAAGCAATCTGGTCGATGCGCTTGGCACACTGATGGAGCCCGACCGGGCAGTTTTTGTCGCGGAAGGGCTGGCGGCAATGATCGACGGCTCGTATGTCCGCCATGCGCTGCGCCCGCAAGGCCCCGATGCCGGCGAGGCGATTGGCTCCTGCCTTGATTATCTCGAAACCCACATCCCCCGGGGAGAGACGCCATGAATGCAATGACGAAACCGGAAATCGCGGCGTTGGTGCCGCAACCATCCAACTTCATTGGCGGCGCCTTCGTCGCGGGAACGGGTCCGGAGCGCGATGTCATCTATCCGGCCACGGGCGAGATCCTTGCGAAAATCCGCTGGTCGACGCAGGCCGATGTCGAAGCTGCAGTCGCCGCCGCGCGGCAGGGCTTCGAAACATGGCGCAAGACGCCGCCCGCCGCCCGCGCCCGCGTCTTGAATGCGGCCGCCCGCATCCTACGCGAGCGGCTTGAGAAAATCGCGCGGCTGGAGACGCTGGATACCGGCAAGCCGGTGCAGGAAACGCTTGCCGTCGATGTCACTTCAGGGGCCGACTGCCTCGAATATTTCGCGGCGCAGGCTGCCGTGATGACCGGCGAATATGTCGGCTTTTCCGGCGACGAGGGCGACTGGGGTTATACGCGGCGCGAGCCGCTGGGCATATGCGCAGGCATCGGCGCCTGGAACTATCCGCTGCAGATCGCCTGCTGGAAATCCGCCCCGGCGCTTGCCTGCGGCAACGCCTTCATCTTCAAGCCGGCTGAATCGACCCCTCTTTCGGCGCTCGAACTTGCCCGCGCCTACAAGGATGCGGGCCTGCCCGACGGCGTCTTCAACATCGTGCAGGGCGACGGCAGCGTCGGCGCAGCGCTGACCGCCCATCAGGATATCGCCAAGATCTCGCTCACCGGTTCCACCGCAACGGGCGTGCGCATCCTGCAGGGTGCTGCCGAAACGCTCAAGCATGTAACTCTGGAACTCGGCGGCAAGTCGCCCTTCATCGTTTTCGAGGACGCTGAACTGGATTCGGCGGTGGGCGGCGCGATGATCGCCAATTTCTATTCCACCGGGCAAGTCTGCTCGAACGGCACCCGCGTCTTCGTCCATGAAAGCGTCAAGGACGAGTTCCTCAATCGGCTGGTCGCGCGCACCAAGGCCATGAAGATCGGCGATCCGCTCGATCCGCAGACGAATATCGGGCCGCTCGTTTCCGCCGGGCATTTTGAGAAGGTCGCCGCCTATCTGGAAGCGGGAAAGCGCGAGGCGCGCCTGGTGCATGGCGGCGGCACGCCGAAGGTTCCCGGTTTCGAGCACGGCTATTGGGTCGAGCCGGCGATCTTCGACGTTACCGACGAGACCGCTTCGATCTGCACCGACGAGATTTTCGGCCCGGTCATGAGCGTACTCACCTTCAAGGACGATGACGAGGTGACGGCTCGCGCCAACGCAACGGCCTACGGCCTTTCGGCGGGCGTCTACACCAACGACATGGCCCGCGCGCACCGAATGATGGCCCGGCTGCAGGCCGGCACATGCTGGATCAACACCTACAATTTCACGCCGGTGGAACTGCCCTTCGGCGGCTACAAGCGCTCCGGCATCGGCCGCGAGAACGGGCGCTGGGCAATGGAGGCCTATTCGCAGGTCAAGAGCGTCTACGTCGCGATGGCCGCGCCGCAGTATCCATATTGACCGGAGAGCGTTCTTGACCGGAGGCGTCATCACATCAGCCCTTGCCGCGGATTTCGTGGTGGTGGGATCGGGCTCGGCCGGATCGGCGCTAGCTGCAAGGCTGAGCGAGGATCCGCGCAATTCGGTGATTGTCATCGAATATGGCGGCACCGACATGGGCCCGCTCATCCAGATGCCGGCGGCGCTTTCCTACCCGATGAATATGCCGCTCTACGACTGGGGCTTCAGGACCGAGCCAGAGCCGAACCTTGGCGGGCGCATGATGGCGACGCCGCGCGGCAAGGTCATCGGCGGGTCCTCCTCGATCAACGGGATGGTGTATGTGCGCGGCCATGCGCGCGATTTCGACCACTGGGCCGAAGAAGGCGCCAATGGATGGTCCTATGCCGATGTGCTCCCCTATTTCCAGCGGATGGAGAATTCGCATGGTGGAAGCGTGGTCGGGCGCGGCGACAGCGGGCCGTTGCACATCCAGCGCGGGCCGCGGACCAATCCCCTGTTCCACGCCTTTGTCGAAGCGGGTAAACAGGCGGGTTTCGAAACCACGGACGACTATAACGGTCTGAAGCAGGAAGGCTTCGGCGCGATGGAGCAGACGATCCACAAGGGCCGCCGCTGGTCCGCCGCAAACGCCTACCTCAAGCCCGCGCTGAAGCGGCCAAACGTGACGCTCGTTCGCGCGCTGGCAACGAAGGTGGAAATCCGGGACGGCCGGGCCACCGGCGTCGAGATCGTGCGAGGCGACCGGCGCGAGGTCATCGAGGCGCGGCGCGAGGTGATCGTTTCCGCCTCGTCGATCAACTCCCCCAAGCTCTTGATGCTGTCGGGAATCGGCCCGGGGCGGCATTTGAGGGAACACGGCATCGATGTCGTCGCCGACCGGCCGGGCGTCGGGTCGAACCTGCAGGACCATCTGGAACTCTACATCCAGATGGAGTGCCTGCAGCCGATCACGCTCTATTCGAAACTCAACCTCTTTTCCAAGGCGCGGATCGGACTTGAATGGCTGCTGTTCAAGACCGGCGACGGCGCGACGAACCATTTCGAAAGCGCGGCCTTCGTGCGCTCAAGGGCTGGCGTCGAGTATCCGGACATCCAGTACCATTTCCT
>JBGSJA010000134.1:0-11126 GCA_041742235.1 Salaquimonas sp.
CCGTCTCGATGATGATGCGCGGCTCGTTCAACTCGCTCAATCGGCAGTCCTTGTCGCTTCGCTTCGCGGCAATAAAAAAGAGCGGGTCCGGGAGGGCCCACTCTCGCGAAACGATCGGAGAATTTGAAGCCGATATATAGAAACCGTCGCCGCAATGCAAGCAATTCCGGTGCGGCGGGCGCAAGCATGCGCGCCGCGCGGGGCTCCCATGCGCGCAATGCGCCTGCAAGCGGGCCGTTGCAACGCCTATCTAAGGAAAGAAATGGAGAAACAAATCCCCGTGAAAACGCAATCTTCCCTGGTACGCTTCCTTGCCGCCATGCGCGGCGCCTATGCCCTGTCGGCGGCCCATGAGGCGCATCGCAAGCCGGAACGCCGCCATCTTGCCGCCCTTGGAATCGACGCCGCCGAATACGACCGGATATCCCGCTGATCAGTCGGTGTCTGAGGCGAGTTGCGCCAGCACCTTGCCGCGCCCGCGCGCCCGAAGCACGATCGGTAGCAGGAACATGAACAGCGCCAGCAGCAGGATGGTGATCGAGATCGCCGATCCGGCAAGGATCGACGGATCGCCCTGCGATATGGCCAGCGCCCTTCGAAGCTGTTGTTCGGCCATCGGCCCCAAGATCAGGCCGACGATCACCGGCGCGATCGGATAGCCGTAGCGACGCAGGAAATATCCCATCAGCCCGAATGCGAGCAGCAGCCCGAGCTCGAACGGTGAAGGGTTTGCGCCGATCGTGCCGAGCGTGGCGAATACGAGAATGCCGCCATAGAGCCATGGCCGCGGGATCGTCAACAGCCTTACCCAGATGCTGATCAGCGGCAGGTTCAGCACCAGCAGCATGAAATTGGCGACGAGCAGGCTGGCGATAAGGCCCCAGACAAGGTCCTTGCTGGTGATGAAGAGCAGCGGCCCCGGTTGCAGGCCGAATTGCTGGAAGCCGGCAAGCATGATCGCGGCCGTCGCGGTCGTCGGCAGGCCGAGCGTCAGCAGCGGCACCAGCGTGCCGGCAGCGGAGGCATTGTTGGCCGCTTCCGGTCCCGCAACGCCCTCGATGGCCCCTTTGCCGAATTCTTCCGGATGCTTCGTCAAATTCTTCTCGGCTGCATAGCTGAGGAAACTCGCAATATCGGCCCCGCCCGCCGGCATCGCGCCGATCGGAAAGCCGATGGCCGTTCCGCGCAACCAGGCCTTCCACGACCGTTTCCAGTCGTCGAGCGTCATCCACACCGAACCCTTCACGGCCTCGACCTTTTCGGCGAGCCGGTGGGTTGCGGAAGCCATGGTGAGCGTTTCGCCGACGGCGAACATCGCGACCGCCACGGTTGTGACCTCGATGCCGTCCAGCAGATCAGGGACGCCGAAGGAAAGCCGGGCCTGGCCGGTCTGCTGGTCGATGCCGACAAGCCCCAGCGCAAGGCCGATGAACAGCGAGGTCAGGCCACGCAGCGTCGAATCGCCGAAGGCGGCCGATACCGTGACGAAGGCCAACACCATCAGCGCAAAATATTCCGCCGGGCCGAAGGAAAGCGCGAACTTGACGACCCATGGCGCAAGAAAGGCGAGGCCCAGCGTGGCAATCAGGCCGGCGACGAAGGAGCCGATCGCGGCGGTTGCCAGTGCCGGCCCACCCCGCCCGGCCTTGGCCATCTTGTTGCCTTCGAGCGCGGTCACGACAGAGGCGCTTTCGCCGGGGGTGTTGAGCAGGATCGACGTGGTCGATCCGCCATACATGCCGCCGTAGTAGATGCCGGCGAACATGATCAGCGATCCGGCCGGATCAAGCTTGTAGGTCGCGGGCAGCAGCAAAGCGACGGTCAGCGCCGGGCCGATGCCAGGCAGCACTCCCACCGCCGTGCCCAGCGTCACGCCGATCAGCGCATAGAGCAGGTTGACCGGCTCCATCGCGGTCAGCAATCCCTGTCCCAGAAGCGGGAGCGTTTCCATCACAACAGCCGCTCCAACGGCCCGGCCGGCAGGTTGAGGCTAAGGCCCCGCGAGAAGGCAACCCATACCACGAACGCGAATGCAATCCCGGCGGGGATCGTCATCCATAGCGGCCGGCCGCCAAACGCCCTAGCGGTTGCCGCGAACAACAAGCCGGTGGCGATCGAAAAACCCAGCGGCTTGATCAACAGCATCTGGGCGGCGAGCCCGCCCACGATCCACAGCATCGGCGGGAAGGCCTGCGGCTCGCGTTCGGGAAAGGAGCCCCTGAAGGCTGAAACCGCCGTTGCGCCGCCAAGAATGAGCAGCACGGCGCCAATCACCCAAGGCGCGGCGGTGGGGCCGATCCGGGCATAGCCCCCGGCGGCGGGCGCCGACCATGCGCTCCACACGATGACGGCGCCGGCAATGGTGAGCAATCCGGCGATGACGAGGACGCCGGGGTCGAACCCCGGCGCCTTCTTTCCGGTTTCGCCAGTCACTTGACGAGGCCGATCTCTTTCAGGATCGCCGAGGTCGACTCGATGTCCTTCTTGAGTTGTTCGGAAAAGGCGTCACCGGCGAGGTAGGTGTTGGCCCAGCCCTTGTCGGCTAGAATCTTCTGCCAGGTGGCGGAATTGACCATCTTCTCGATGTCCGCGCCGATAGCGGCCTTCTGCTCGGCGGTAATGTCCGGCGCTGCGGCGACCATGCGCCAGTTCTGGATCACGACATCCGCGCCGCCTTCCTTGAAGGTGGGTGCGTCGATGCCCGCGATACGCTCGGCGCTCGACACGCCGATCAGGCGCATCGTGCCGGCCTTCACCTGCTCGGCGAATTCGCCATAGCCCGAAATGCCGACCGTGACCTGGTTGCCAAGAATGGCCGCCAGCGCTTCGCCGCCGCCGGAGAAGGCGACATAGTTGATCTTGGTGGGATCGACGCCAACCGCCTTGGCAAGCAGGCCAGCCGCGATGTGGTCAACGCCGCCGGCAGAACCACCGGCCCACGATACCGCACCGGGATCGGCCTTCAGCTTGGCAACGAGGCCGGCCATGTCCTGGATGTCCGAGGCGGCGGGAACGACGATCGCCTCATATTCGCCGGTCAGGCGCGCGATCGGCGTGATCTGGTCGAGTGTGACCGGCGAGTTGTTGGTCAGGATTGCGCCGACCATGACATAGCCGCCAACGATCAGGCTGTTCGGGTCGCCCTTGGATTCGTTGACGAACTGGGCAAGGCCGACCGTGCCGCCTGCGCCGGGCACGTTGTTGACCTGCACGCTGCCAGCGATCTTTTCGTCCTGCAGCGCGGTCTGCATGGAACGCGCGGTCTGGTCCCAGCCGCCGCCCGGGCCTGCCGGCGCCATGATCTTGTAGTCCGCGGCATGCGCCGCGCCCGCAACGCCGACCGCGAACGCTACGGCGGTCAGTCCCCTCAAAAGCCTGTTCATGATTTTCTCCTCCACAAGCATTGGCCGGTCACTCAATCCCACGCGCCGCACAAGGTCAAGCCATGCCATTCGCGGTGTCGGATATCGGTTTGCGAATTCGGTCAGCGACGGCGAAAAGACAGATAGGCTGGCGTCCTGCCTTCGCGGATTGCCTTTGCTTCATAGCGCGTGCGCAGCCATCCCTGCCAGGGTTCGCCCGGTGCGCGGCCTTCCATGGCAGGAGGTCCGAAGGCGGGGTGGGCGGCGCAATGCTCCAGCGTCCAGCCGACATAGTCTTCGATGTCCGAGGCAAAACGGAAGTCGCCGCCCGGTTTCAGCACGCGCGCAAAGCGGTCGAGATTGGCCGGGCTGACGAAACGCCGCTTCCAGTGCCGCTTCTTCGGCCACGGGTCGGGATAGAGCAGGTCGATCCGGTAAATGGATGCTTGGGGCAGCCATTCCAGAAGCGGGAGTGCGTCCTCGTCATGAATGCGCAGGTTCTTCAGCCCCAGCGCGTCGGCATGCTGCAGCATCCGGGCAACGCCGTTCACGAACACCTCGGCGCCGATGAAGCCGTCAACGGGAAAACGAGCGGCTTCGTGCGCAAGATGCTCGCCGCCGCCGAAGCCGATTTCCAGCCGCACGGTCGAGGGTTTGTGCGCAAACAGTTCGCCCACATTTGCCGGACAAGGCCTGGAAAGGTCGAGGCGGATAGCCGGCAACATCGCCTCGTACAGCGCTTGCTGCGAGGCGCGCAGCGGCTTGGACTTGCGCCGTCCGAAAAAAGCCTCAGCCGCCCTTGCGGGGCGGCCGGAGCCTTTCTTGCCATCATTGTCGGCGGTGTTCACGACCCTTTGCCGCCGGCTTACGCCGGTACCGCGACGCCCTGCTTCACGGCGTCCTTCAGTTGCTTGGCGAGGTCGGTCCTTTCCCAGGAGAACGAACCGTCGCGGCCGGGCTTGCGGCCGAAATGGCCGTAGGACGCCGTGCGCGCGTAGATCGGCTTGTTCAGGTCGAGATGCTTGCGAATGCCGGTCGGCGACAGGTCCATTACCTTGCGGATGGCGTCCTCAAGCTGGCTGTCGGCGACCTTGCCGGTCCCGTGCGTATCGACATAGATCGACAAGGGCTGCGCGATGCCGATCGCATAGGCGATCTGGATGGTGCAGCGCCGCGCAAGGCCCGCCGCGACAATGTTCTTGGCGAGGTAGCGCGCGGCATAGGCGGCCGAGCGGTCGACTTTTGTGGTGTCCTTGCCCGAGAATGCGCCCCCGCCATGCGGAGCCGCCCCGCCATAGGTATCGACGATGATCTTGCGGCCGGTGAGGCCGGTGTCGCCATCCGGGCCGCCGACGACGAAGGCGCCGGTGGGATTGATGTACCAGTCGCAGTTCTTGGCGATCGGAAGGTCCCCGAGCGCCTCGCGGATATACGGCTCCACCACCGTGCGCACTTTCTTGCTGTCCCAGGACGCGTCGAGATGCTGTGTGGAAAGCACGATCGAGGTGACTTCGGCCGCCCGTCCGGCCTCATAGCGCACCGTGACCTGGCTCTTGGCGTCCGGGCCAAGCTTGCCGACATCGCCCTCGCCCTTCTTGCGGGCGCCTGCAAGCAGTTCGAGGATCTTGTGGGCGTAGTAGAGCGGAGCAGGCATCAGGTCCGGCGTCTCGTCGCACGCATAGCCGAACATGATGCCCTGGTCGCCCGCGCCCTCCGCGCCTTGCTGGTCCGATGCCTTGTCGACGCCGGCGGCGATGTCGGGGGACTGGGCGTGCAGCAGCACCTCGATCCGCGCGGTCTTCCAGTTGAAGCCGTCCTGCTCATAGCCGATGTCGCGGATCGCCTTGCGGGCCACAGACTTGAACTTGGCCGGATTGATCATGGCTTCGCCGCGGGCATTGGTGAGAACCTTGCCGTCCTTGCCGGTCTTGCAAAGCGAGGCGGGAACGCGAACCTCGCCTGCGATCACGACACGGTTGGTCGTGGCGAGGGTTTCGCAGGCCACGCGAACCTTCCAGGGGTCCATGCCGGTCTTCTTGGCTTCCTTGTAGACGAGGTCGACGATCTCGTCCGAGATGCGGTCGCATACCTTGTCAGGATGACCTTCCGAAACCGACTCGGAGGTAAAAAGATAGTTCTGGCGTGCCATGTCTTGCTCCCCGCATGCAGGAGGACAAGGATTCGTCGACCCGCCGTGAAATTGACGGGCTGTAATATCGGGCGTGGCGCGAAGGTCAAGAGGGACCGGCCCGCCGAAGGGCCGGATCCCTGGTTTGCGGGTAACTTAGTCGGAGTCGCCGCCGAGGGCCTTGACCATCTCGACGATCTTGCGCCGGACCTTGGGATCCTTGATCTTGACAAATGCGCGGTTGAGTTGGAGCCCCTCGGAACTGGAGAGAAAATCCACCACGTAATTCGTGCTTTCAGCCTCGGCAAATCCGCCCGCAGTGGGTGCGGCCATGCCCGGAGCGTCTTCGAAAAAGAACGAAACCGGCGTGTTCAATACCGCCGAAATCTGCTGCAACCGGCTCGCCCCTATCCGGTTGGCCCCCTTCTCATATTTCTGTATCTGTTGGAAAGTTATACCTAAATGCTCGCCAAGTTTCTCCTGACTCATGCCCAGCATCGTGCGCCTGAGGCGAACGCGGCTTCCGACATGAATGTCTATCGGATTTGGCTTCTTTTTTTCGTCAGCCATTTTTGTGTCTCAAGTCTATCGCCGTTCAGGCGTGGGTTTTTGTTTCCGTTCCAAACGGCAATCGGACGGGTGTCCAAAAGGTGGTTCCGGCTCTGGAGCGGCCTTCTTGCTTTCCATTTCGGAAGACATGTCCATGATGCTCCCCGGCAACGCAGGGTGTCAATGCGTCGTCACTCGCCAACGACGTGCTGAAACAAGGCAAACAGATACAAAACCGGCAAGTAAGGCAAAAAACAAGACATTGCCATATCTGGCGAATATCGTTCGCGGCAGTCCCAACGGCAGCGCGGCATCAACAACACCGCGCGTGCCGAGCGGAATGGAGGCGATGACCCGACCCGCCGGATCGGATACGGAACTGATGCCGGTATTGGCCGAACGAACCACGGGAAGCCCTTCCTCCACGCCGCGAAGCACCGCCTGGCGCCAGTGCTGATAGGGCCCTGGCGTCATGCCGAACCAAGCATCATTGGTCAGGTTGAGGATGAAATCGGGCCTTTCCTGCCCGTCGAGGATCCGGCCGGGGAAAATGATCTCGTAGCAGATCAGCGGCAGGAAGCGTCCCGCGCCCCCGCCGTCAAGCAACGTGCGACCCGAGCCTGGTTCGAACCCTCCGCGCATGCGCGTCAACTGCTCGAGGCCCATGCTTTCGGCCAGTTCCTGAAAGGGAAGATATTCGCCGAAGGGTACGAGGTGAACCTTGTCGCCGGCGCCGGTGATCTCGCCGGCGGAATCGATCGTGTAGACGGAGTTGAAGGCCATCTCTCCCCTTTGGCCCGCCGCCGGCTGCTCGACACGAACCGCACCTGCCACCAGGACGGTTCCGTCAGGGATCATCGCCGAAAGCGCTGACAACGCATCGCGCCTTTCGGTGAGCAGGAAGGGAAACGCCGTCTCCGGCCAGACCAGCAGCGTCGTTCCCGAAAGTCCCTTTTTTTCGCTCGACGTCGCCTGCACGGACAGGTCCATCAGCAACCTGAAATTGCGGTCGGCCATTTCCGGCGACCATTTCTCAGCCTGGTTCACCGCAGGCTGCACGAGACGGACGCTGACATTTTCTGCAAGGTTCGCGGGATTTGCCGCGAGGCGCCATGCGCCGAAGGCTAGGTCGCCGGCCACCAGCACTGCGGCGCACAGCAGCGCAATGCGGGCACGGCCGCCGGTCCTTGGCGCAATGAGCGCGGGAAGCGCGAAGACGGCCACCGAAAGCAGCGTGACCCCGTAAAGGCCCAGAACCGATGCCTTCTGCATGGTCAGCGTGGTCGTCATCGCCGCCTGCCCGATTGTGTTCCACGGAAAGCCGGTCAGCAGCGTGCCGCGCATGTATTCGGCAATCGACAGTCCGGCTGCCAGTGCAAGAATGCGGCTCGCGCCCTCGCTCCAGAAGAGGCGCGCCAGCATCGCGCCAAAACCCCAGAACAAGGCAAGCCCGGCAGGCAGCAAAAGCACGGCGAAGGGAAGCAGCCAGGCAAAGGCCTCCGCTTCCACGAGAAATGCACCGCCGATCCACCAAAGGCCGGCGAGGAAATAGCCGAAGCCGAACCACCAGCCGAGGGCAAAACCGTGCCACATCTGCGCGCCAAAGCCCCTTTTCGGCTCGGCGGCAACACCGTCCATCAGCCAAACGAAGGCAGGAAACGTGAAGAACAGCACCGGAAAAAGGTCGAATGGCGGCATGGCGAGGGCCGAAATGGCGCCTGACGCAAATGCCAGCATTGCCCGCTTCCATCCCCAGGAAAGGATGAAATAGCCTGCGGCACGCTCGATCCAGTCGATCGGTTTCAAGGCGAATCAATCCCCGGCCGTGTGAAACACACGGATAGCCGCCGGGGCGGGGTGGTCAAGCGCGAACGCGCGTCTGGCTTCCGGTTTCAGGCATCGGTCGGCTTGCGCGGGCGCCTTCGCTTGGAAACGGACAGTTCGATCCGCTTCAAGCGGCGCGGATCGGCGTCGATCACGCGGAACTCGTATCCAAGGCCCTCGATGATTTCGCCGCGAACCGGCACACGTCCGGTCAGCGCGAAGAGAAGGCCGCCAATGGTGTCGACATCCTCGCCATAATCGCCGGTCTGGAAGTCGCTGCCGACCGCTTGTGCAACATCGTCCAGCTCTGCCTTGGCATCGACGATGAAGACGCCATCGCCCTTTTCCTCGATCAGCGGCACGTCCTCGTCGACATCGTGTTCATCCTCGATGTCGCCGACGATGACCTCGACGATGTCCTCCAGCGATACGAGGCCTTCGGTTCCGCCATATTCATCGATGACCAGCGCAATCTGCGTGCGGCTGGCCTGCATGCGCGTCATCAGGTCGGCGGCCAGCATGGAAGGCGGCACGAACAGCACCTTGCGCATGATTTTCAGCGCGCTGAGCGGCCGTTCGAGATTGACTTTCTTCAGGTCCAGACCGGCGGCGACCGGACGCTTGCGCGCCGCCGTTTCCGAACGGTTCATCGCGGCGGTGCGCGTGATGTAGGCGACCACGTCGCGGATGTGCACCATACCGCGCGGATCGTCCAGCGTGTCGTGGTAGACGGGCATGCGCGAATGGCCCGACTCCTCGAACAATTTCAGCAGATCGCCAAGCGTGATTTCCGAATCAACCGCCTCGATATCGGCCCGCGGCACCATCAGGTCCTCGACGCGAACATCCTGCAGCCGCAGGATGTTGTGGAGCATCGCCTTTTCGCCTGCCGAAAACGCATGGAGCGTGGTGTCTGCCGAGAGTGCGTCGGCCAGATCCTCGCGGAAGCTCGGCAACGCGCGCTTGCGGCCGCCGAACAGCCGGGAGAGCCAGCCATTGCGCCCGCCTTCAAGGGCTGTTCCGCCGTTCGTGTAGTTCGATGATGCGCCGGACTTGCCGGCACTACTAGGCGAAGGCTCGCCGTCGCCTTGTTCCGGCGAAGCTGCCGTTTCGGCCGCGGTCGCGGGTTCTGCACGTTCCATGTCTTGAGGACTGCCCATTGTTCCGTTTGCGTTGTTCGCGGACGCCTTGTCAGGCGTGTGGATCTGCGATGCCGAGCAAAGCCAGCGCCCGCGTTTCCAGATTTTCCATCACCATGGCTTCCGCATCGTCAATATGATCATACCCGAAAAGATGCAAAAATCCATGAACCATGAGATGCGTGAGATGGTCCTCGAACCGCTTGCCTTCAAGTGCGGCCTCCCGCACGATCGTTTCGCAAGCCAGAACAATGTCGCCAAGCATCTGTTCCCCCGGCTCGCCCGGCCTTGTATCGGCGGCGGGAAACGACAGCACATTGGTCGGCTTGTCCATGCCGCGCCATTGCGCATTGATTGCCTGCATCTCACTATCGGTGGTGAAAACGAGGCTGAGCTCGGCGTCCGGCGGCATTTGAAGCCCGGCCTGCGCGATTGCCGCGCCAACCGCAGCCTGCGCCAGGTCATGCAGCTTCTGCACGTTCGGCCAGTCGCCGCCATGAACGCTGATATCGAGATGCGGGGTCAACCCTGGCTTTCCCGCCCGTCCCTTGGCCGGCGCGCCGGATCGAGCGGCGGGCGCGGCGCCTTGTCATAGGCGTTGACGATCTCGGCCACCAGCCTGTGGCGCACCACGTCGGCCGAGGTGAAGCGGATCTTGGCGATGCCGTCGATGCCATCGAGAATCTCGAGCGCCTGGACAAGCCCCGACATCTGCCCGGGCGGCAGGTCGATCTGGGATGGATCGCCGGTGACGATCATCCGCGCATTCTCGCCAAGGCGCGTCAGGAACATCTTCATCTGCATCGTGGTCGTGTTCTGCGCCTCGTCGAGGATGATCGCGGCATTGGCGAGCGTGCGCCCGCGCATGAAGGCGAGCGGCGCGATCTCTATGACGTTGGAGGTGAGGGCGCGCTCGACCTTGTCGCCTGGAATCATGTCGTACAGCGCGTCATAAAGCGGGCGCAGGTAAGGATCGACCTTCTCCTTCATGTCGCCGGGAAGAAAGCCGAGCCGCTCTCCCGCCTCCACCGCCGGTCGGGACAGGATGATCCGGTCCACCGCGCCGCGTTCGAGCAGCGAAGCGGCGTAGGCAACGGCGAGGTAGGTCTTGCCGGTTCCGGCCGGGCCGACGCCGAAGACGAGTTCGCAGCGGTCCATGGCGCGGATATAGGCGTCCTGCGTCGGGCTGCGCGCCTGGATCACCTTCTTGCGCGTGCCGATTTGGGCCATTGCCAAGCGTCCCGCCTTTTCGAGTGTGGGCAGCGAAAGCTGGTCCTCGGCCGCCGCCATGCGAATCGCGCCGTCGACATCGCCGCGCTCGATGGTTTCCCCGGCCTCCAGCCGGGCATAGAGATGTTCCAGCGCCAGCTTGGCGCGACGGGCCGCGCCTGCCGGGCCGCGGATATCGACGAAATTGCCGCGCGTTGCGGCATCGACGCCCAATTGCTGCTCCAGCATGGCCAGGTGTTCGTCAAACTGGCCGAACAGGGCGGTTGCGAGCTTGTTGTTGTCGAATGAGAGCACAAGGTGCTCGAGATCGGCGGCTGGCCTCTTGGCCTTGGTGGCCTTCTCGTAAGCGTTCAAGCGGCGGGTCTCCCGGTTGCGCTTTGATCATGTACGCAAATGCCTGTCACCATCGTGACACTGAACGCCAATGCTGCACCCCTAGTTGCCTCGCCGCAAGTCCCCGGCGCGCAATACACGCACTGATTGCATCTTTTTACCAGATTCACTCCGGGGCTTTACCGGATCCAACTGCGACGGCCTTCAGCGAGAGCGGTCCGGCTTCGCTGATTCGCACCTTTACAATGTCGCCGATTTCGCCTGCGCTTGCATCAACAATCACGGATTGCAGCCAGGGGGAGCGGGCGATGAACTGGGACGCGTAACGGCCGCGCTTTTCGATGAGGACGTCGGCCTCGCATCCCAGAAGCGAACGGTTGAAGGCGTGCTGCTGCGCCTGAAGCAGGGCTTGAAGCTCTAGAAGTCGTTCGGCCTTTGCCTCCTCCGGCACCTGGTTCGGCAAATCCGCGCCGGGCGTGCCTGGGCGCTGCGAATATTTGAAGGAATAGGCCTGCGCGTAGTTCACATGCCGCACAAGGTCCAGCGTCGCCTCGAAATCGG